>JAVQXV010000179.1:0-6353 GCA_033577755.1 Anaerolineales bacterium | reverse complement strand
GCGCTCATCGGCGCGCCGCGCGCCCTCAACCCGCTGCTGGCCTTCGCCAACCCCGTAGACCGCGACCTGACGCGCCTACTCTTCAGCGGCCTGACCGGCTTCGATACGCTGGGCCGCCCCACGCCGGATTTGGCCAACTGGTTCATCTCTGAAGACCAGCTGACGTACACCTTCCTCCTCAAACCGGGCGCGCAATGGCATGACGGCGCACCCTTGACTGCCGAAGACGTAGCCTTCACCGTCGAGCTGCTCCGAGACCCGGCCTATCCCGGCCCGCAGGACCTCAAGCGGCTCTGGCAGATGGTGAGCGTGGCCGTGACCGGCACCCAGACGATTGCCTTCACCCTGCCGGAGCCGTTCGCGCCCTTCCTCGATTACACCCGCTTCGGCATCCTGCCCAAGCATCTGCTCGAAGGCGTGAGCGCCGCGCAACTGCCGCAGGCTCAGTTCAATTTGCAACCCGTCGGCTCCGGCCCGTTCCGCTTCCGACAGTGGCTGGCCGAGGGCGGCCTGATTACCGGCCTGATTTTGGAGAACGCGCCGAATTATCACGGCCGGCCTGCGGCGCTGGCGGAGGTTGAGTTCCGCTTCTACCCCAACAGCGCCGAAGCACTGGCCGCCTATCGGCGCGGCGAGGTGCTGGGCATCAGCCGGCTTGACCGCGAACAGGTAGCCGCTGCTGCCCTGCTGCCCAACCTGCGCCTGTACACCACGTTCGAACCGGAGTACACGCTCATCTTCCTCAACCTGCGCGACGACACGCTGCCCTTCTTTCGCGAGAAGCGCGTGCGCCAGGCGCTGCTGCTCGGCCTAAATCGGTCGCAGATGGTCAACGATATCCTTCACGGTCAGGCCGTCATCGCCGATTCGCCGGTAATGCCCGGCTCGTGGGCCTACAACCTTGACCTGCCGACCGTGCCCTATAACCCCATCGAGGCCGAGAACCTGTTGAACGCTGCCGGCTGGGTGTTGCCGCAAGGCGTGGCTCCCGGCTCGCCCGACTACGTGCGCCAGAAGAACAACGTCGCGCTCAGGTTCACCCTCACCGTCCCCAATAACGAATTGCATCTGGCGTTGGCGCAGGCGGCGCAGGCCGACTGGGCGGCGCTAGGCATTCAAGTCGAAATCGTTCCTGTCGAGCCGACCGACCTGCGCAGCCAGGCGCTGGAGCCGCGCGCCTACCAAGCCTTGTTGGCAGACTTCAGCCTCGCCGGCACGCCCGACCCAGACCCGTACCCCCTCTGGCACGAGACGCAGGCCGAGAGTGGGCAGAACTATGGCGGCTGGACAGACCGCATCGCCAGCCAGTGGCTGGAGCAGGCGCGCCTCACTTCCAACATCGCCGAGCGCGCCCGCCTCTACCAGCAATTCCAGGTACGGTTCGCCGACCAAGTCCCGGCGCTGCTGCTCTACTATCCCGTGTACACTTACGCCGTGGATGCCGAAGTAAACGGCGTGCGCCTCGGCCCGCTCACCGAGGCCAGTGACCGCTTCGCCACACTGCCGGAGTGGTTCACCGAAACGCGGCGCGTCGTCGTCGAACGGCCTTCCACTCCTTGACCCATGCCGCAGTTCAAAGTCCGCGTCAGCAAGGACTATACCGTCTTTTGCTCCGGCCACTTCATCACCTACGAGGGCGATAAGTGTGAGGCCGTGCACGGCCACAACTACCGCGCCGCCGCCGTCGTTGAGGGTGAGCTGGGCGAGGATGCCTACGTCTTCGACTTCGTGACCCTCAAACGCCTGCTGCGCGCCATTTGCAACCGGCTCGATCACAGGATGCTGCTGCCGTTGCACAACGTCCATCTCCGCCTGAGCGAGGCCGATAACGAGATCACCGTGCACTACCGCAACAAGCGCTACGTCTTCCCGCGTGACGAAGTGGTGCTGCTGCCCATCGAAAACACCACTGCCGAAAAGCTTGCCGAGTGGATCGGCGGCGAGCTGGAGGCCACATTGCGGGCGCAGGGCGCGCATAACCTGACGGCCTGGGAAGTAGAAGTCGAAGAGTCCTTTGGCCAGGCCGCGACCTGCCGCAAGGAACTCGCCTAGCAACGCGTCCCGGCCGGTAAAAAACGATGCCCACCGTTTATCTGGGACTTGGGACGAACCTGGGCGACCGCGCCGCCAACCTGCGGCGGGCGCTGCGCGCGCTCACGCCGGACTTCCACCTTCAAGCCGTCTCATCGGTGTACGAGACCGTGCCCGCCTATGTGCTCGACCAGCCGCGCTTCTACAATCTGGCCGCTCGCGCCGAAACAGCATTAGCCCCGCATAAGGCGCTGCACACCCTGAAACAGCTGGAAGTGCAGCTGGGCCGCATCGCCGGCCTGCGCTTCGGCCCGCGCCTGATTGATTTCGATTTGCTCTTCTACGATGCGCTGGTGCTCGAGACGCCAGAGCTGATCTTGCCGCATCCGCGCCTCGTAGAGCGCGCTTTCGTCCTCGTGCCGCTGGCCGAGATCGCGCCGGACCTGCTGCACCCGCTGCTTGGCCAGACCGTAGCACAACTGCGCGACGCGCTGGGTGATACCTCGCATTTGCTTTGGAAAGTAGCGGAGACGTTAGAGCTATGAACAGGACACCTTTCTTTGATTGGGGCCGACAGACATACGTGATGGGCATCATTAATGTCACGCCGGATTCGTTCTCCGGCGATGGGCTGTTGCGGAGCGAGGACTGGGTTGCACAGGCCGTCGTGCACGGTGAGGCCCAGGTGGCGGCGGGCGCGCACCTATTGGATGTCGGCGGCGAATCCACCCGGCCCGGCAGCCAGCCCGTCAGCCTTGAGGAAGAGCTGCGCCGCGTCATCCCCGTCATCCGCGAGCTGGCCCGGCGCGTGAGCGTGCCCATCTCCGTGGATACCTACAAGGCCGAGGTCGCGCGGCAGGCGCTGGCCGCCGGCGCCACCATCATCAACGACGTGTGGGGGCTGCGCCTCGACCCGGACATGGCGCGCGTCGCCGCGGAGAGCGGCGCGATGCTTGTGCTGATGCATAACCGCAGCCGGCCCAAAGACGCCGTGCAGGAGGCGCGCCTCGGTGGACGCTACGTCGGCGTGCACTACGACGACCTCATCGCAGACATCCGGCGTGAGTTGATGGAGTCGGTGGAGATAGCGTTACGTGCCGGCGTGGCGCATGAGCGTATCATCCTCGACCCCGGCCTCGGCTTCGGCAAGACGGTGGAGCAGAGCCTGGAAATCGTGCGGCGGCTGGCCGAGTTCAAGGCGCTCGGTTACCCGTTGCTCGTCGGCCCGTCGCGCAAATCGTTCATCGGCTACACGCTTGACCTGCCGCCCGACCAGCGCGCTGAAGGCACCGCCGCCGTGGTGACGCTATGTATCGAGCGCGGCGCGGACATCGTCCGCGTCCACGATGTGCCGCTCATCAGCCGCGTCGCCCGCATGACCGATGCGCTCGTCCGGTCAGAACTTAGGCCCATATCCCCATCCGCGTAAAGAAGTTACAATGGCCGGCGATGGGAGGTCAGCATGCAGCCTGTCCCTTCGCCTGCGCGGCGTGTCGTCGTCACCGGCCTGGGCCTGATCAGCCCGGTTGGATTGACCGTGGAAGAAGCCTGGCGCAATGTGCTCGCCGGATGCTCCGGCATTCGCACCATCACCCTGTTCGATACGGAGAAGTTTCGCGTCAAAATCGCCGGTGAAGCCTGGGGCTTCGACCCGTTAAACTACATGGGGCCTAAAGAAGCGCGGCGTGCCGACCGCAATGTGCAATTCGCCATCGCCGCCGCCCAGGAGGCGCTCGGGCAGGCGCGACTCAGCATCGAGGCGTCCAACGCCAACGAGGTCGGTGTGCTCATCGGCTCCGGCGCTGCCGGCATCCATACCTATACTGCCCAGCAGAAGGTGATGGACGTGCACGGCCCCTCCCGCCTTAGCCCGTTGCTCATCCCGATGATTACGGTGGATTCGGCTTCGGTGCAGGTGAGCATCTTCACCGGCGCGCGCGGCCCGAACTTCGGCGTGGCCGCCGCTTGCTCCACCGGCGCGGTCGCCATCGGTGAAGCGTTCGAAATCATCCGCCGTGGCGACGCCGAGGTGATGATCACCGGCGGCACGGAAGCGGCAGTGACGCCGCTCGGCATCGCCGGCTTCGATCAGATGAACGCGCTCTCGCGCCGCAACGACGACCCGGCGGGCGCAAGCCGCCCCTTCGACAAAACGCGTGACGGCTTTGTGCTGAGCGAAGGCGCAGGCGTGTTGGTGCTCGAATCGCTGGCTCACGCAAGGGCGCGCGGCGCCGAGCCGCTGGCCGAAATGCTGGCCTACGCCAACACCTCCGACGCCCTTCACTTCACCAACCCCGACCCGGAGGGGCGGCAGGCGGCGCGTGCCATCTCCCAGGCCATTCGCAAGGCGGGCTGCCGCCCGGAGGACGTAGATCACATTAATGCTCACGCCACCGGCACGCCGCTCGGCGATGTCTTCGAAGTGCGTGCTATCAAACATGCGCTCGGCGAGCACGCCGCCCGTGTGCCCGTCAGCGCCACCAAATCCGTTACCGGCCACATGCTTGGCGCAGCCGGCGCGGTCGAGGCCATCTTCACCATCCTCTCTCTGCGCGATCAGGTGCTCCCCCCGACCATCAACTACCGCACGCCCGACCCGGAGTGCGACCTCGACTGCGTGCCGAACACGGCGCGCCCGGCGCGGCTGCGCGTGGCGCTTACCACCGCCTTCGGCTTTGGCGGGCACAACACTGTGCTGGTGCTGCGGCGCTGGGAACCGGCTGATGAGGCCGCTTGAGTGAGTCCTGATAGCATCGAATTGCGCGAAGAGTTCTCCTATGCCGGCTCGACCCACCGCGGAGCGTGCGGAGTGTGCGGAGTTGTTACCGAGAAAGAACTCCGCGCCCTCGGCGACTCTACGGTCTCCACGTTCTCTGCAATGCGTTTTTGCGGTCCGCTCAGAAGTGAAACCTTCTTCATAGGTGAAAGATGCTGTCCGTGAATGTCACCGATAAAACGCCGACCCTGATCCGACTATTGACAGTGTTCTCGTTCTGGTTGGCGCTCGATGCTTCTTCCATCGCTGCCGCGAACGCCGACGACCTGCCCGCGCTCTGTGCGCCCACACCGTTGCTCCGGCGCGAGGCCGGCTGCCCCGATCTGGGGCCAGGCGCCTATGTGCGCGAGGCTGCTGCTGCCGGGCTGGTCTTTCCGCTGCCTGCGCTCGAAGTCACTGCCGCATTGCCCTATCGCGGCCTGACGCCGCACGCCTATGGGCGCGTCATCACCGACGCTGCACCGGTCTATCGCCATCCACTGGAAGCACTGGCCGGCCTGCCGCCGGCGCGCCGTTTCGAGAAAGGCTTCGTCTTCGTTAGCCTGCTTGGCTCGGTGATGGTGGACGGTCAGATGTTCTACCGCATCAATCCGGGGGAGTATATGCGTGCGGAGGACGTGCGGGAGGCGCGGCCTTCCAGTTTCGCCGGTCAGTTCTTCAGCGTGCCGCCTACCGGCAAAGTTGGCTGGCTCATCAATACCGTTCAGGTCAGCGCCGCGCCGGGGGCACCACCCGCGCCGGATGCGCCCTTCGTCGGACGCTACCAGTACGTCACACCGCTCAACGTGCAGCGCGTGGGCGAGTGGGATTGGTACGAAATCAGCCCCGGCCAGTGGGTGGAGCAACGCAATCTGGCGCTGGTCGCACCTACGCACCCGCCCGGCACGCCGCCGGATGTGATCGCGGTGGACACCTACGAGCAGTCGCTGGGCGTATATCGCGGTGGCAACCTCATCTTCGCCACGCTGGCCTCGAGCGGCTCGCGCTGGTTCCCCACCCGGCCCGGAACCTTCAAGGTCTGGGCCAAGTTCACCTACGGACGGATGACAGGCGTCTATCGCGATGATCGCAGCGACTATTACTTCCTCGAAGATGTGCCGTGGATTCTGTATTACGATGGCGACCGCGCCCTGCACGGCGCCTACTGGCACGACAACTTCGGCGTCCGAACGTCGCATGGCTGCGTCAATCTCGCGCCTCGCGACGCGCGTTGGCTGTTCAACTTTACCAACATCGGCGACACGGTCGTAGTTTTTAGCTCGCGCTGATACGGTACGCAGCTCATACGCCGTCTTCTCTGCGCGCCAGAAGAAGATGCTCACCGTGATGGCGCCGGCGCACCGGACGGCGCAGGCGGTGAAGGTGAGAATGTAGGGCAGAAATCGGGCTTTGTTACCTGATAGACAACGGCCTGCGTTTCACCTGCGCCGCGAAGCGTAGCGGAGCGGCGTCAGGTGCAAGCGCGTGTTGGGCGGGTGTTAGTCTTCCAGGTTGGCCGCAATGCCCAGGTCAATGTACGCCTGCTCCGTCTCTTCCCAAAGGACAT
>JAVQXV010000178.1:0-6436 GCA_033577755.1 Anaerolineales bacterium | reverse complement strand
GCCTTGTCCATCGGCGTCTCGCCCGCGCTGCGGATGTAGGCGATGACCTCAGTCACCGGCACGGTGTCGCCCTCGGCATAGCGCAGCCCGTCGAGGATGCCGGAGGCCGGCGCTTCCACTTCCATGTTAACCTTGTCCGTAGTCACCTCGGCAATCGGCTCGCCCTGTTCCACCGTCTCGCCGGCCCGTTTGAGCCAGCGCACGATCTGGGCGCTCTCCTGCGTGAAGCCGAACTTCGGCATGATGACGGCTTTGGCCATTTCGTCCTGTAGTCGAGTAGTCTTGTGGTCGAGTGGTCTTGTGGTCGGGCAGTCGGGAAAGCCTGTTGACAACCCGACTACTTGACCACCTGACTACTCAACCACCTGACTATCGTTAGTACTCGCCTCGCACCAGCTTGCGCGCTTCGGTCACAATGTTCTCGACCTGCGGCACGGCGTGCGCCTCGAGCGTGCGGTTGTAGGGGATGGGGATATCCAGCCCGGCCAGCCGCCGCACCGGCGCTTCCAGATAATCGAACGCTTCGCTCTCGACGATGCGGCTCACGACCTCGCCGCCGAAGCCGCCGGTCTTGACCGCTTCGTGCACCACCAGCGCGCGCCCGGTCTTCTTCACGCTGGCGAGGATGGGTTCATCGTCCAGCGGACTCAGGGTGCGCGGGTCAATCACTTCGATTTCGATGCCCTCGCCGGCCAGCCGCTGCGCGGCCTCGAGCGCGCGCGGCACCATGTTGGAAGTGGCGACCACGGTCAGGTCACGACCTGCGCGTTTCACCTCGCTCCGCCCCAGCGGGAGGTAGTAGGGCGCTTCGGGCACGGGGCCTCGGGTCTTGTAGAGCAGCTTGTGCTCGATGAAGATGACCGGGTTGCCGTCGTAGATGGCCGCGAAGAGCAGGCCCTTCACGTCATAGGGCGTGCTGGGCATGACGACCTTCAGGCCGGGCACGTGGACGAACCAGTTCTCCAGCGACTCGGAGTGCTGGGCAGCGGCGCCGGTGCCCGAGCCGCCGGGCATGCGCAGCACCATCGGCACGCTGGCCTTGCCGCCGAACATGAAGCGAATCTTGGCCGCCTGCAGAACAAGCTGCTCCATGCTTAGCGTGACGAAGTCCATGAACTGGATTTCGCCGACGGGCCGCATCCCGGTCAGTCCCGCGCCGATGCAGGCCCCGGCGATGCCGGCCTCGGAGATGGGCGTGTCAATCACGCGCTGCTCGCCGAACTCCTGCACCAGGCCGGCGGTCGCGCCGAACGCGCCGCCGTACACGCCGATGTCCTCGCCGATGAGGAAGACGCGCGGGTCGGCAGCCATGGCCTGGCGCAGCGCCTCGCGCACCGCTTCGACGTAGGTGATTTCGCGCGAGCCGGGCGGCGGCGCCAGCGGGAGCCGGTCGAGCATCGCGTCAGGCATAGACGCCCTCGAAGATGGACTCGACCGCCGGCTCGGGGCTGGCCTCGGCAAAGGCGACCGCCTGCTCGATGCGGGCCTGGGCGGCGGCGCGCAGCTGCTCCAGCTCGGCCTCGCTCACGCCGAGCGCGGCGGCGAAGCGCAGGATGGGATCGCGCTGCTGCCAAGCTTTGACTTCTTCGCGCGTGCGATACGCCTGCTTGTCGCTCTTGGAGTGGCCGCGCCAACGATAAGTCAGTGACTCGATGAGTGTCGGCCCGCCGCCGGAGCGCGCGCGCTCGGCGGCTTCGCGCACGGCGGTGTACACCGCCATCAGGTCATTGCCGTCCACCGTCACGCCGGGGATGCCGTAGGCCGCGGCCCGGTCGCTGATGCGCTCGATGTTGAAGGCCTTGCTCACGGGCATGGACATGGCGTACTGG
Source organism: Anaerolineales bacterium (assembly GCA_033577755.1). GTDB lineage: Bacteria > Chloroflexota > Anaerolineae > Anaerolineales > UBA6663 > JANWXR01. Next base: position 4,607 of record JAVQXV010000178.1, on the reverse strand, counting down.
TTGTTCTCGCACAGATAGACGACGGGCAAGTCCCAGATGCTGGCCATGTTGAGCGATTCGTGGAACGCGCCCTCGTTGGCCGCGCCGTCGCCGAACACCACCAGACACACCTGCTCGGTGCGGCGCATCTTGATACTCAGGCCGACGCCCACCGCAATCGGTAAGCCGCCGGCGACAATGCCGTTTGCGCCGAGGTTGTTGGCCTCCACATTGGCAATGTGCATCGAGCCGCCGCGCCCGCGACAGTAGCCGGTCTCCTTGCCCATGAACTCGGCCATCATGGCGTCCACGTCGCTGTCGAACCAGGCCAGGCAGTGACCGTGGCCGCGATGATGGTTAAGCAGATAGTCGCCCCTGCGCATGGCGCTGGCCGCGCCCACCGCCGTCGCCTCTTGGCCAATGGAGAGGTGCATGGTGCCGTGCACGCGACCGAGGGCAAACAACTCCTCGGCCTTCTCCTCGAAGGCGCGGATGAGCAGCATACGCTCCAGCTTCTCGCGCGCCTGCGCCTCGCTCCAGTCGGCCACAAGGAGGGGGTGCGTCTTCTCGAAAGCTTGCACTTACAGGTACTCCAGAGCTGCTTTGGCCGCCACTTCGTCGGTGACGAGCAATTTGATCAGGCCGGCACGCGCCGCGCCAACAACAGCTTGGGCTTTGAACTGCCCTCCGGCTACGCCCAAGATCACCGGGATAGCGCGAAGTTGCTCGGCATTGATGCCCACAATGCGGCGCGTAAGAGGTATGTCAATCAACCGACCACTTCGGTCAAAATGCAGAGCGCACACGTCACCCACTGCGCCGGCCTGTTGCAGCTCTTCGAGCTGCGCTTCGCTGAGATAGCCGGCGCGCAGCAGGCTGGCGCGCTCGACGTCCACCGTGCCTACGCCGACCAGTGCTAGCTGAATATTCGGAAAGTAGCCGATAACGCGACGTACCTTAGGATCGTTCAGAAGCGCGTTACGTGTAGTCTCGTTATCCACCAGCAGAGGCGTAGGCAGGGTAGAATAGCGACCGCTCAGCGCACGGGCCAGACGGCGGGCCTGCTCCGGGCCGTCAATCTCCGGGTCCGGCGTTCCCAACGAGCCGATCATCGTCACCACGTGCACGCCCGAATAGGCGGTGGGCCGAATGGCATTGACGACCTCACCGATAGCCGTGCCCCACGAGACACCGATGGTCATATTGTCCTGAAGCAGCTCCTCCACCCAGCGCGCTGCTAGAGCGCCCAAGCGGTGCAGCATTTGTGCATATGAGGTCGTGCCCCGTGCCAGTACGCGCACTGCTTCGAGACCCAGTTTGTTCTGGAGGGACAGCTCCAGTTCGCGCCGCCGCTCGAGCGGGTGATTGACCCGTACTTCGACCACATTCTGATCGCGCGCTTCCGCCAATAAGCGTGAAATCATAGATCGCGAGTAGCCGGTCTGGGCTGCGATTTCTTCCTGGGTCAGACGCTCTTCGTAATATAGGCCGGCGATCCGCGCCAAAAGCTCGAGCCGTTCACTATCGGCCCGACGCTGAGGCGCTCCCGGCATCTCCGAGCGACGACGAATCAAAGTCCACCTCGCTTCGAGCGCGAGAGACCATTTGATCTCTATGCTGCTTTATGGGATTGCGACTTTGCTTGCCCTGGCTTGGAAACGCTGTCAGGCATTCACTTTTGCGATTTATAACCCACTCGTGGAAAATTGTCACGCATTTGTGAATAACCTGCACAGATGTGAATAGGTCAGTGCCGTTGCTTCCTGGCCGGCGTGGTTGGCACGGGCAGTTCGCCGAGAAGTTGCGCGCGTAGATCGTAAAGCTTCGGCAACATCGCCCTCGGCAGCGGCGTGACTTTGCCCAGCGTCTCGGCCAGGTACAGGATTTGCGCTACGGATTCGACGCGCTCCAGATGGATGAGGGCTTCGTCCAGGTGCGCGCCGACGGTGAGCGAGCCGTGGTTGCGCAGCAGCACGGCGTTGTGGTTGACGATCAGGTCACTGATGGCGCGGGCGTTGTCGTCGGAGATGGGCAAGGCAAAGCGCGTGGTGGGCACCTCGCCGAGGCCGAGGGCCACCTCCCAGACCACGTCGTGCCGCAGCGGCTTGCCGGCGACGGTGAGCGCGACGGCGTAGGGCGGGTGCGCATGCAGCACGGCGCGGATGTCAGGCCGGCGCCGATAGGCCTCGATGTGCATGGGCGTCTCGCCGGAGAGCCTGAGCGCCGGGTCAGCGGCGGGCTGGAGCAACCGGCCGTTCAGGTCGCAGATCAGCAAATCTTCCGGCGCGAGGCGGCCCTTGCACAGGCCGGAGGGAGTGATGAGCAACCGGCGCTCGTCCAGCCGCACCGAGATGTTGCCGTCGTTGCTCATCAGCAGCCCGCGCTCATAGGCCAGGCGGCCACAGGCTACAATGGCACGGCGCAGATCGAGTTCGGAAGCATCTTTTGAAAATCTCAATTCGTTCATGAGTTTGTTTGTGGTCAGGCTTTGCTCCGAGGTCGCGCTCGACGATGGCTTCAGCAGTTAGTGTTCGCACATTGACGAGCGGACATCCGAACCGTTTATACACCAAATTCCCTTTCACGGTACGATACACGTCAGATCAGAGGCAATCACCCATGCCCTGGAGTTCTCAACTAGAATGCGCACTGCAAGCGGCAGCGCTGGCAGGCGAAATCTTGCGCCGGCGCTATTCTCGCCGACGTTCAGTACAACGCAAAGGCTGGCGCGATATCGTGACCGACGCCGACCTGGCCGCGCAACGGGCCGCTGCGGAGTTCCTGCACGCCGCCACGCCCGACTACGCCATCCTGGCCGAAGAAGGCCTGCACGCCGACCTGGCCGGCCCGGCGCCCCTTTGGGTGATGGATCCGCTGGACGGCACGCAGAATTACGCCCATCACATTCCGCTCTTCTGTGTCTCGTTGGCCCTAGTACGAGGCGGACAGAGCGAAGTCGGCGTCGTTTATGACCCGCTGCGCGGCGAGACGTTTTTTGCGGAGCGAGGCGGCGGCGCGTTCCTGCAAGTAGGCCGGGCGCGGCCCCGCCCGATCCGCGTCAGCAAGGTGAGCGAGCTGTCTGAGGCAATGGTGGGGTTGGGCTGGCCACGCGAGCCGGAGTTGCGACAGAGAGTCAACGCGGCCACGGCGCGGGTGGGGGCGATTTGCCAGACGTTGCGTGCTATGGGCAGCGCAGCCCTCAACTTCGCCTATGTAGCCGCCGGGCGGATGGATGGGCTGTATCATCTGGCCGTGCAGCCCTGGGACACGGCGGCGGGTTCACTGCTGGTCACAGAAGCAGGCGGCTGCCTCTCGGCGATGGACGGTGGAGAGTGGCAGCTGGGCCAATCGCAGGTTGTGGTCAGCAACTCCTATATCCACACAGCACTTATACGTGCGTTGAACTGGCAAGGTGATTAACGCACTCAAAACGGAGATGATATGAAGAATCACCGCCTCATCGGCACCCTCACCGCCACCCTGCTCGGCTTGCTCGTCCTCGGCGTCTTCCTGCTCGCCAACTTTATCAACCCCGGCGCGGCCACGCCCGTCCCCGAGCCGACCCCGGCCTCAGGCAGCTGGTATCAACTGTATTTCAGCGACCCGGAGCGAACGGCCAACGTTCCCAACCCGACCGGCGGCATCCCTGCCGCCATCATCGCCAGCTTCGCCGAAGCGCAGCAGACCCTGGACGTGGCCATCTATGACCTCGATTATCAGCCCTACGCCGACGCGCTAATTGCCGCTCATCAGCGCGGCGTGCGCGTGCGGCTGGTGATGGAAACCGACTACCTTAACGAGCCGCCGGTGAAGGCGCTGCGCGATGCCGGCATCCCCATCGTAGACGACCGGCGCGAGGCCTTCATGCACAACAAGTTCGCGGTGATTGACGGCGCGCGCGTTTGGACCGGCTCGGCCAACTTCACCTTCACCGACGCCTACCGCAACAACAACAACATGATTCTTATCCACTCAACGCGGCTGGCCGAAAACTACACCGCCGAGTTCGAGCAGATGTTCACCAACCGGGACTTTGGGCAGGCGCTCAGGCTGCCCAACCCGTCCGTTACCCTCTCCGGCGCACTGATCGAGAACCGCTTTTCGCCCAATGCCGGCGTGGCCGCCGCCATCCTCGACGTGCTCAAGACGGCGCGCAGCAGCATCCACTTCATGGCCTTCGCCTTCACGCGCGAAGACTTCGCCGCAACGCTGATTGACCGGGCGCTGGCCGGGGTAACGGTGCAGGGCGTCTTCGAGCGACGGCAGATCGAGGCCGGCGCCGACGGCGCGTGGCGGGCGCTTACGCGCGCAGGGCTGGACGTGCGCCAGGACGGCAACCCCTATCTCCTGCATCACAAGGTCTTTATCGTGGATCGGCAAATCGTGGTGCTCGGGTCGTACAACTTCTCGCGCAACGCCGAAGAGCGGAACGACGAGAACGTGCTGATTATCCACGACGCGGAGATTGCCGCGGCCTACTACGCCGAGTGGCAGAAGGTCTGGGCGCAGGCGCAGAAGTAGGGGGAGGGGCGTTTCAATCGCCTGCGCTCACCGGTGAACATCCCGCGCTCGGCCGGCAGCGCAGGGAAGGGTTGAAAATCCACCATTCGTTGGCGGATTTTCAAGGT
>JAVQXV010000177.1:0-6470 GCA_033577755.1 Anaerolineales bacterium | reverse complement strand
TCGACTGCCGCTTCGGCTTCGCTCAGCGTCCGCTCAGGGTGCGGCTGACATGTTTACGTGCACACCAGCCTTGCGGCTTCGTATGCGGAGTTGGCTCAGCCGCCGCCCGCCGGGCCACCCAGACCGCCTTCGGTCATCTTACGCAGGTCGCCGAGCACAGCGTCCACTTCCGCCAGCGTGATGGGTGCGCCGGTATCCTTATGCTTCAGTTCGCCTCGAGCGATGCGTTCCGCCGCCACCTCGCGGATGGTGATGTTGCGCTTCATCGCCTCCTTCACCAGCTCTGCTGCAACCAGGTAACCGATGAGCGGGTTGAGGGCCGTCGCCACAATCGGGTTCCTGGCCAGCCAGCCTTCGGCCTTCTCGCGCTGCGCCTGCACGCCCACTACGCAGAACCTGGTGAACGCGCCGACGGCGCCGATCATCACCTGCATCGCCTCGAACAGGTTATGGGCGATGATGGGCATCATCACGTTCAGTTCGAGCTGCCCGGCCTGCGCGGCAAGCGCCACCGTGTGATCGCATCCCTGCACATGGAACATGGCCTGATTCAACATCTCGGCCATCACCGGGTTGACCTTGCCGGGCATGATCGAGGAGCCGGGCTGTACGGCAGGCAATCGGATTTCATCGAAGCCGGTGGTGGGGCCGGAGGAGAGTAGGCGGAAATCATTGGCGATGCGGGTGAGCGTGATGGCAACGGTGCGCAGCGAGGCGGAGAAATCCGCCGCATCGGCCATGCTCTGCATCCCCTCGAACAGGTTATCCGACTCATACAGCGTAAGGCCGGTCAGTTCGCTCAGTCGCTTGACCATGCGTGCATGATATTCGGGATGAGCATTTAGGCCGGTGCCGGCGGCCGTGCCCCCGATGGGCATCCGCCGCAGGCCGTCGGCGGCGCGGGCTACGCGCTCGCGGTCGCGCCGCACGGCTTTGGCATACGCGCCGAACTCCTGTCCTAGGCGCACCGGCACCGCGTCCTGCAAATGCGTGCGGCCCGACTTGACGATGTCATCGAACTCGACGGCCTTCTTTTCCAGTTCTGTTGCCAGCGAATCGAGGGTGCTTAGCAGCTCGTCCAGTCGCCAGAGTGCGCCGAGGCGGATAGCAGTAGGGATGGTGTCGTTGGTGGACTGGGCCATGTTGACGTGGTCGTTCGGCCCGACGATGTATCGGCCACGCACACCGCCGAGAATCTCGGTGGCGCGGTTGGCGATGACCTCGTTGGTGTTCATGTTGTGGCTGGTGCCCGCGCCGGCCTGGAACGGGTCTACCACGAATTGGTCATCCCACTTGCCGTCAATCACTTCCTGCGCCGCCTGGACGATGGCGTCCACCAGTTGTTGCGCCGTGTACTTTTTGCCGTCCACTTCGCGGTCGGCGAAGAGGCCGAGGGCGCCGTTGACCTCTGCCGCCGCGCGCTTGATGGTGGCCATGCTCCAGATGAAGGCCCGCCACGGGCGCAGGCCGGAGACGGGGAAGTTGAGCACGGCGCGCCGCGTCTGTGCGCCGTAAAGTGCTTCGGCGGGGACTTGAACTTCGCCGAGGGAGTCTTTCTCAATCCGAAAAGTAGCCATGAAACCTCCGAGTTGAGAATCGAGGAGCGCGAATGCGTTTGATGACCCCAACAAAAAGGAGGAAGCCCGGACGGACTTCCTCCAACCTGCATAGACGGACTACCGGGTTACCTTGCGCCGTAGCCGGGTCCATTCTTGTAAAAGTCGTAGTTGGCCTGAATGTCCTCGCGCAGGTTGACGACCTCACCGGCCTTGAGGACGACGATGTGATCTAGCTCAACCGGCTCACCCTTGCTGTTATGACCAGAATAGTGCTCGGTGGCGCGGCCGGCATAGTTCGGGTCACGCGGGCTGGAGAGGCGTTGGCCCTCCTTGGCCGTATGTTCGGCGGGCACTTCGTCCTCAGGGAAGATGGCCTCGTAGGGGCACTCCGGCACGCAGGCGCCGCAATCAATGCAAGTGTCCGGGTCAATGTACATCCACGGCCACTCGCTTTCCGGCTTGCCCGGCACGATACATTCGACCGGGCAGACCTCGATACAACCGCCGTCGCGCAGGCACAGGCTCGTGATGATGTGGGTCATTATCCTCTCCTCTTTAAGGTTAGGTGGGGTTGATTAGTGACAGACGTTACTTCGCCGCCGCGTAGAGTTTGGCGACGGCGTCCCAGTTGACGACATTCCACCAGGCCTTGAGGTAGTCGGCGCGGCGGTTCTGATACTTCAGATAATAAGCGTGCTCCCACACATCTACGCCCAGCACCGGTGTGCCTTCGGCGCCGGCCACCGCTTTGCCCATCAGCGGGTTGTCCTGGTTGGCGGTTGAGACAATTTCCAGCTTGCCGCCGTTGACCACCAGCCAGGCCCAGCCGCTGCCGAAGCGGGCCAGGCCAGCAGCCTCAAACTTGGCCTTGAACTCGTCAAAGGAGCCGAAGGTCGCATTGATGGCCTCAGCCAGCTCACCGGTTGGGGCGCCACCTGCGTTGGGTGCCATCAGGTTCCAAAAGAACGTGTGGTTGACGTGGCCGCCCGCATTGTTGCGCACCGGAGTGCGGATGCTTTCCGGGACGGCGCTTAGGTCTTTGATGAGTTCTTCGGCGGATTTGGATTGTAGTTCGGGTGCGCTCTCCAGCGCCTTGTTGAGATTGGCCACGTAGGTAGCGTGATGCTTACCGTGGTGGATTTGCATCGTCAGGGTGTCAATGTGAGGTTCAAGTGCGTCGGGGGGATATGGCAGCGGAGGAAGCTCATGCGCCATTGGAGATGTCTCCTGAGTTGGTACTCAAGTGTTGGAGTAAAATATCACAAGCCGCTGTGATTGTATTCTTCGCCTAATCCTTTGTCAATACAAAGATTACCTCCTCAGCCTCGCATTCATCCTTTTGTGGGCCTGGGATTGGGACTGTTGGCCGTCTCGACAGCATCCATTTTCATTCGCTATGCCCAGGCAGACGGTGCCCCGTCCCTGGTCATTGCCGCCTACCGTCTCTCGCTGGCCGCGCTGGCGCTGCTGCCGCCGGTGCTCTGGCGCCACCGGGCCGAGCTGCGCCGCCTCACCGGGCGGCAGTGGCTGCTGACCGGTCTCTCCGGAGTCTTCCTCGGCCTGCACTTCGGGACCTGGATCAGCTCACTTGAGTACACGACCGTTGCCAACTCGGTGGTCTTTGTCTCCACCGCACCGCTGTTCGTCGCCCTGCTGGCCGCCGCGTTGCTACGCGAGAAGCTGACGCGCTGGGTGTTGGCGGGCCTGGCGCTGGCGTTAGCCGGGAGCGTGATCGTGGGCATTAGCGATGCCTGCGCCGGAGCGGACGGCTGCCCGCCGCTGAGCGATTTTGTGCGGGGCGCCGGCTTCTTCGGCGACCTGCTGGCGCTGGCCGGCGCGGTCAGCGTGGCGGTGTACCTCATCATCGGACGGACGGTTCGCGGCGGCCTGTCGCTGCTGGTCTACATCCTGCTCACCTATGGCAGTGCCGCGCTCACATTGGTGGCGGGGGTGTTTCTGCTGCGCGGCTCGTTCGCCGGCTATACGCCGGAGGATTTCGTGCGGTCACTGGCGGGCGGCGGGCTGGGCTGGGGGGCGTGCGTAGTCCTGCTGGCGCTGGCCCCCCAGCTCATCGGTCACTCCTCCTACAATTGGGCGCTCCGGTACTTGCCGGCCACCTTCGTTTCTGTGACGGTACTGGGCGAGCCGATCGGCTCGACGGTGCTGGCCTACCTGCTGCTGGGCGAGACGCCCACGCTGCTCAAGCTGCTGGGGGCGGCGCTCATCCTGGGTGGCATCCTCCTCGCCGCCCGGCGCGATTCTTAGCTTAAAGTTTTCCAGAATCGGCGGCTTGGAGTTGCATCTTAAAAAAGTTGATGCTATTTTGCAAAGCATCAACGTCATTCCGTAGAGGAGGAAACAACCATGTCCGATATGCCTGCGCCTGAAACGGAAGCCCCGGCCGCGCCGCCTGCAGAAGCGCCGGCCGAGCCGGCCAAGCCCGCCGGGAAGAAGGCCTCCACCAAGAAAACCGCGGCAAAGAAGCCGACCAAGAAGGCTGCCGCGAAAAAGCCGGCCAAGAAGAAGGCTCCTGCCAAGAAGGCCGCTGCCAAGAAGCCGGCCAAGAAATAGGCGGTTGTACCGCCACTCCGGGAGGGGCGGCGCAACGGTCGCCCCTCCCTAGCCGGCGATCGGCAAAAACACGCGCATCCCGTCCGCCTCGTCTATCACGTAGGCAGTGGGTGGATAGCGGGCCACCAGCCAGCCCATATACACGTCGCCGCATGCGCCCATGGCGTTGACCGTCGCACATAGGGCCAGCAGCGGGACGGCCCACGTCCCTGCCAGCGCCCACATCCCCAGCACCGCCAGCGCGCTTAGGCCTAGCAACGGGGCAAAAATCACCGCCAGATATTGGTTGCGCGTAAAGGCATAGCCTGGCGCCGTGGCGTACAGCGCCCCGGCCTCCCACTTGATGCCGTAGCGCGGCCGCGCGCCAAAGGCCGCCATCACCACGCCGTGGGCCAGCTCATGCAGACTCAGGGTGAGCAGCAGGCTAGCAATTAGGCCGAAGATGTCTCCCAGGCCGGCCAGGATGAACGCGCGGCCCCCGAACTGCGCCGCAATCCAAACAAACAGCGGGAAGGCGATGATGCCCAGCGGCACGGCCAGGAGCTGGATGAGCACCAGCCGCCGGGCACTCGCAGTCAGCTTCCAGTACAGTACTTCGTGATAGCCCTCCGGCACCCGCCCGCGAGCGGGCCTCGCCGGGCGCATAGCGCTTTCGGCATCCCGGTACAGGCCGCGCTCGACGATCAGGCGTTCCACGGCTTCGGGCAGCAGGCCGGTGAGCGGCTCGCCGCGCAGCACCCGGGGGCGGATCTCCGCGGAGGCCACATCCAGCGGCGGGGCGTCCACGAACTCGATTTTGGACTTGATGCCGGGCAAGGCCCGTTCCAGCTCATCCAGGTCGAAGGTCGCGCCGGGCCGGCGGAAGACGCCGAGCGTGCAGTGGGCGAGCAGGACTTCGGGCCGGCCCCAGGTCGGCAGGTCGCGCAGCGAGTCGCCGCCCATCAGGAAGACGAGCTGGTCGTTGGGGAACTCTGCGGCCAGCGCCGTCACCGTGTCGGCGCTGAAGTGCGGGCCGGGCCGGTCCACATCCACGCGCGAGAGGGCGAACGCGGGCTGCCCGGCGATGGCGGCCTCGACCATTGCCACCCGGTCTTCGATGGGGGAGAGGGTCTGGTGCCGCTTGTGGGGCGGGTCGCCGGCGGGCGCCCACAGCACGCGGTCGAGCCGGAGCTGCTCCAGCGCGGCCTGCGCCAATCGCAGGTGTCCGTTGTGTGGCGGGTCGAACGTGCCGCCGAAAATACCGATTCTCATTTTGGATTTTGGATTGCTGATTTCTGATTGAGGGTTATCGGTTCACGTCAATCCAAAATCTGCAATCAGAAATCCCAAATCTCGTTGTGTTAGACTCGCGCCCATGCGTCCTTTGAGACCGCGCCGCCGTGTTCACCCGTTGCTGCTGCCGCTCGGCCTGGCCGCGTTGGCCGCCCTGGCGGTAGGCCTGTACTTCTTCCCGCCCATTCACGAGCGCCTGGCCTGGCGCGTGGCCAACGTGCAGGCGCAAGTCTACCAGTTCTTCAACCCGCCGGAGCAACAGGTGTTCGTCCCGCAAGAGCTGCCTACCCTCGTCGCCACGCTGACGACGTTCACGCCCACGGCGACGACCACGCCGCCCGCTACTCCGACTGCCGGCCCCACGGCCACGCCCAGCCCGGTCCCCACCGAGACGCCCTCGCCCACCCCGCTCCCGGCCAAAGCGCTGCTGACCGGCTTCCGCCATGAATACCAGAAGTTCAACAACTGCGGCCCGGCCACGCTCTCCATGCTGCTCAACTGGTGGGGCTGGCAGGGCGACCAGCTGACGGCGCGCGCCTTCCTGCGCCCCGCCGCCGACGCGGTGGACGACAAGAACACCGGCCCGCAGGAGATGGTAGCCTTCGTGGAGAGCCAGACGGAGCTGCGCGCGCTGACCCGCGTCAACGGCGACCTCGAGCTGCTCAAGCGGCTGATTGCGGCGGGCTTCCCGGTCATCATCGAGCGCGGGCTGCAACTGCCCGGCGAGTTCTGGGAGGGCCACTACGCCCTCATCCACGGCTACGACGACGCACGGCAAAGGTTCATCACGCAGGATTCGCTCATCCTGCCCGACCTCCCCGTGCCCTACGTGGAGCTGGAGCAGGCCTGGTGGCGGGACTTCAACTACCAATACCTGGTCGTCTATCCGCCGGAGCGCGAAGCGGAGGTGTTTGCCCTGCTCGGCCCAGACGGCAACGAGTTTGTCAATTACCAGCGCGCCGCCGAACGCGCCGAGCGCGAGACGCAGACCCTGCAGGGCCGCGACCTGTTCTTCGCCTGGTACAACCTGGGCAGCAGCCGGCTGGGCCTGCAGGACTACGCCGGCGC
>JAVQXV010000176.1:0-6563 GCA_033577755.1 Anaerolineales bacterium | reverse complement strand
CGTGCCGAGCCGGACGACCCGGTTCACGCATGACCGCATTCACACGGCGCTGCGCGTCTTCCTGCTGCGCTATTACGGGATGCGCTTCACGGATACAGCCTAGCCCCGCGCCCGACGCCGCCGGTGTCTGAGCGAGAAGAATCCACAGATGTCGCGGATGACTCCACTGAAAAAAACTATGATCTCACCGCGAAGTCGCGAAGAGCGCGGCGAAGAGCGCAAAGGATTCGCCCTCGTTTTCCTTCGCGTTCTTGGCGTCTTCGCGGTTCAGATGGGCTTTTTTCAGTAGAGCCTTCAGTGTGACTTTGTTTGTAATAGAGGTCCGTCTGCCATGTTGAAATCCCGCGTCTTGTCCCGAGCCTTGCTAATCGGGCTGAGCAGCCTGCTCCTGTTGTTCGCCGCCGCAAGCCTGGCCGCATCCCAAGCGCCCGATCGGTCCCACCCCCTCCCGCAGAGCACGCCGGCCCCCGGCCCGCGCCTCTTCCTGCCGCTGATCAGCCGAAACTATTTCCCATCAGTCCCCGGAGCAGAGTGGACGCAACACGCCCACGACGCCCAGCGCACCGGTTACACCGACCAGGTCGTCCCCACCCCCTGGCGCTGGAAGTGGGCCTGGAACGGCCCTAACAGCTCCGGTGGCATCAGCAGCGGCAAGTTCGGCTTGCCACGCAACAGCCAGCCGGTGACCGGCGGCGGGCGCGTCTACATCGCCGCCGGCAGCCGGGGCGTATATGCGCTCAACCAAGCCAACGGGGCGGTGGTCTGGAACCGCAACCCCGGCGGCAACATCAACTCCACCCCGGCCTACGACGGCGACACGAACGCCTTGTTCGTGGTCTCATCCAACGGCACGCTCTACAAGTTGAACGCCGAGAACGGCAACACCGTCGCGCAGTTCGCTTCAGGTGCTTCCAGCAACTTGCCGTTGCCGCCGGCGGTCATCTCCGACCGCGTCTTCTTTTCGATGGGCAATCGGGTCTATGCGGTGAACAAGGCCACCATGGCGCAGCTCTGGAGCTACGATGCCGGCGCGCCGGTGCACACGCCGCCGGCCTACTCGCCGTCGCGCAACCGGGTGATTGCCGTGAGCAGCGACCTGTTCGTGCATGCGATTGAGAACGCCAATGGCGCGCGCGCCTGGCGGGTCAAGCCCACGGTGCGCACCGGCGGCAATCCAGGCGACTCTAACTCTTCTGTAGCAGAAGTGTCCTACGGCTGGCCGGTCATCGCTGAAGTGCACGGTTATGTGCTCGTGAAGCTGCGGCTGGACTGGCAGGCGCTATGGGTGTGGAGTCCTTGGCCGACGGATAACGCAACGATACGGCGCAATCTAGAGTCCAGGCCCGAATACCAGGCCCTGCTAGTGCTCGACCTGGATGACGGCTCCAAGCCGTTCATCGCCAACATCGGCCACGGGGGATATGGCGATGGCGGCTACTTGCCGATGGGGCCCCAACCTGTTGTGAAACGACTGAGCAATGGTCAGGAAGTGGTTTACATTGTGATTCGAGGCGATAGCCGTTCAGGCAACGATGGCAGAGGCGACTCCCATCCGGGGGAGATGGTGCTGGACAACACCACGGTTCCCGGCCTGCCGGCGGGCTACGTACGATGGATTGATGACCGCGGCTTTACCAATTCGTCAGGGTTCTTCCCCACGGATGAACAACCCTACGTGAGCATGGCCGGAGATTATCTCTTCTTCGCTCACTGGGAAGCGGGCGCCGCCTATCAAATCACCGATCGTTCTGCCGGCCGTGGCACTTATCAAAACCGAATAAGCACTTCAATTGCTACGGCAATTGTGACGTCGCAAGACGACCCTGGATGCGCGTTCAGCACGCGCCATTACTGCGCGAATGGGTTGACCAACACCCGCAGCTATCCGCCCGGCTTCTATATCTACTACCGCCAGGGCGCGGTCTACGACCGGTACTGGAGCGAGTATGCCGAGTGGGTGGTGAGCAACGGCCTGGTTCTCTTCGTCAGCACGGATGGGGCGGTGGTGGCGCTGGAGGCCGGCAACCCGACCGGACAGTCCGATGCCGAGCCGCTGATGGTCGCCTTCCATTCACCCGCAAACAGCAATGCTGTGCTATCCGAGACGGGTCACAGCGCAATGATTGCCGGAGATGAAGGCGTAATCCCCTACGAGCAGGCAGCGTTGTATGCCGGCCGGGTGAGAACGGTGGAGGGCGTGATCCGCTTCGTGTTCAACAACCGCAAGGCCGTCTATCTGGGGTTCCAGAACCCGCATCAGGGCGCGTTCAAGGTCAGGATTATGGACGACGCCTGGGGCCGCTTCCCGGCGCCGCCGGAGAGCCTGTATGCCGTGAACCAGCGCGTGCGCGTCACCGGCCTCATCCGGTGGTATCAGGGCGATCCGGTCATCTATGTGACAGACCCGGCCCAGATTGAAGTGCTACAGGATTGACTTTCATTCTCCTGACGGCTGGTACTTCTGTTTGATTGTTGAAGAGGCCGGTTGCAGGGGACACTAGGGATAGCTCTTCCGAGCCGCTTGGCGAAGGCGTCGCCTTCGCCAAGCCTTTGATTGGTGGCATGAACCGTTTTTCCGCGACCGTCCTGCGCAACTCGGCCTTCGGGCTGGCGGCCCAGCTGGCCATGAAGGTCTTGTCGTTCGCCTTCAATGTTCTGGTCATCCGCCAGCTCGGCGCGACCGACTTCGGCCAGTATGCGGCCGTCGGCGCGTTCGGTACACTCTTCTTATTCATCGCCGATCTCGGCCTTAGCCCTTACGCCGTGCGCGAGTTTGCGCGCTGGCGCGACGCCCCCGATGGCGCGGCCCGCACCCAGGCCCTCTACGCGAACGTGCTCTGGCTCCGGCTGGCCCTGGCGCTCGTTGCCGGCCTATTTACGCTGATAGCCGCCTGGCTCACCGGGCGGCCCCTCCTGATGATCGGGGCGATCGCCCTCAACTCCATCGGTGTGCTGCTGTACGCGGTGCAGGGCACAAGCGAGGCGGCACTGGCCGGGTTCGAGCGGCTGGATGTGGCCTCGACTGCCCGCGTGCTCAACCAGCTGGCCTTTGTTGTGATCGGCGGGGCGGCGCTGTGGCTGGGCTTCGGCTATTACGGGCTGATCGTCGCCAACCTGCTGGGTATTGCGCTGATGCTCTATGCCTGCTGGCGGGCAACGCGCGCCCTGGGCCTGCGTTTTGGCCCGGCGCAACCGCAGCTCTGGCTGAGCCTGCTGCGCGCCAGCCTGCCCTTCGGCGTCATCGGCTTTGCCCTCGGATTGTCCTATCGCTACGACAGCGTCCTGCTCAACGTCACGCGCTCCGACCAGGAGACCGGCTTCTACAACGCGGCCTACAACCTCATCTTTTCGGCCGTGGTCATCTCCAACGTCGTCAACACGGCGCTGTATCCTTCACTGACGCGGCAGAACGCCAGCCAACCTGACCGGCTGGCCGACATCACCGAGCGTGTGCTGCGCTATCTGCTGCTCCTGGCCCTGCCCATTGCCGTCGGCGGCTGGGCGCTTTCGGGCCAGATTGTACAGTTCCTGTTCGATCGGGAATATGCGGCGGCGGCGCCCGCCCTGAGCGTCCTGGTCTGGGTGGTGCCCTTCATGTATCTCTCCGAGTTCCTCGGTTACGTGGTGGTGATCCTGGGACAGGAAGGGCGCGTGGCGCGGGCGGTGCTGGTGAGCACCGGGCTTAACGTCGCCCTCAACACGTTGCTGGTGCCGATGTTCGGACTGATGGCAGCGGCTGCCATGACGGTGCTGACGGAAGTAGTGCTGGTGGGGCAGCATGCCTGGACGCTGCGCCGCCTGCTGCGGCAGGTGAACTGGCGCGAGGCGCTGCTCCGCCCGCTGCTGGCGACGCTTGCCATGGGCGGCGTCGTGCTGCTTCTTGCTCCCTGGCTGCCGCTGCCGGCCAACGTAGCGCTTGGAGCGCTGTTCTACGGCTTGGCGGCGCTGTCGTTGGGCGCGGTGAGCCGCGAAGACCTGAGCTTTCTGCGCCGCGCCCGGCGCGAGCAGGTCGAGACTCCGCAAGTCGCACCCTAGCGCACACGGGAAACCTCTTCATATGAAGATCGTCATCGGCGTTCATCACTTCCCGCCGCGTTACACGGGCGGCGCCGAATGGCAGGCGTTCCGTACAGCCCGCGAGCTACGGGTGCGCGGCCATGAGGTGCGCGTGGTGTGCGTCGAGCATGTAGACCGGGGGCCGGCCTCGGGCGTGGACTGGCAGGACGACGTGTATGAGGGGGTGCCGGTGCGGCGGCTATCCTTTGACTGGCGGTTGGCGCCGGAGCCAAGGGTCTTCGAGTATCGCAACCCCTGGGTCGGCGAGCATCTGCGCGGCTGGTTGGCCGAGGAACGCCCGGATGTCTTTCATCTCTTCAGCGGCTATCTGTTGACCGGAATGGCGTTGTACGCTGCCGATGAACTTGCCATACCATCGGTTGTGACGCTGACGGATTTCTGGTTTCTGTGCCCGCGCATCTCCATGCTGCAAAGCAACGGACAGGTCTCGCGGCCGCCTATTGATCCGGCGCGGTGTGCGCAGTGCCTGGGCGAAGAGCGAAGGTCTTTTCGCTGGTTGGGCCGGCTGCTTCCCGGCCCGATGGCCACGTACTGGCACTTGCGCCATGATCTGGTGAATCACATCGAGGCGCGCCTGGCTTATTTGCATTCTGCGCTCAACCTCGCCGCTAAAATCATTAGCGTGTCACGTTTCGTTCGCAACTTGCATGTGGAAGCCGGCTTCTCTTCCGAGAAAATCATCTACCTTCGGCAGGGGTTCGATGTGCAGCATCTGAAGCCGGAGGTTATTACCAAAGCGTCTTCCAGACAGTTACGAGTCGGCTACATTGGTCAGATTGCCGAGCTGAAAGGGGTGCATGTGCTGATCGAGGCGGCGCGGCAGATAGACGATCCACGGCTGTCCGTGCGCCTCTATGGCAACGCTCAGCGGTTCCCCGCATACACCGCTCGCTTGCGTCGCCTGATCGGCAACGACTCGCGCATTCAGTTCGCCGGCGAATACCGGAGTGCTGCGGAGCTCACGCAGGTCATGCGCGACCTGGATGTGATCGTGGTGCCGTCATTGTGGTATGAGAACAGCCCGAATGTCATCCTGGAGGCTTTTGCTCATCGCACACCGGTCATCGCCTCTGACTTTGGGGGGATGGCTGAACTGGTTCAACACGAGCATAATGGGCTTCGATTTGCTTTGGGCGACGCGGCGAGCCTGGCCGGGCAGTTGAAGCGGTTGTTGACGGAACCAGACCTGCTGCCCAGACTGCGCGCCGGGATCGGGCCGGTGAAGACCGTGGCCGAAGAGACGGATGGCCTCGAAGCGATTTATCAGGAAGTGCTGGCAGAGAGAACCGGCGACCGCCTGAGGCGAACGGCGGTCGTTTAGCTTGAAGCGTTGTGGAGCCATGCGAACGCTCGTCGCCGCCACCTGGAGCATGCCACCTGACACAATCTCCAGCATTCAGTCCGGGCTACATCCTCGTCTGGACTACCTAGAGCTGGCAGAGCGCCTGTCCGCCGACTGGGTGGACTATGACTCCGCCGCCGGCCTGCCCGCGCTGCGTCGTCTGGAGGACCTGCTCCGGTTAGACCTGCGCCTGGCGCTGGAAGTCGCCCGCCGGGTGCGCCGCATGAAGTACGATGTCGTCTTGAGTCTTTCTGAGCGTGTGGGCATCCCGCTGGCGAAGTTGCTCGGGCGCCGGGTGCAGCAGGCGGTGATTCTGCACCATCCCCTCTCGCGGCTCAAGCTGCGCGTGCTGTGGCTCACCGGCCTGCATCGTCGCTGGCGGCTCATGCTCTGTCTCAGCCGGGCCGAGGCCGAGGCGTTCAAACAAGCTCTGGGACTGACGGATGGCGAGGTGCAAGTGCTGACCACACCGGTAGACGTTGCTTTCTACCGGCCGGATTTCTCAAAGAAGGAACCGGCATCGGAAGCGCACGCAGCGCTTCCCTCGCGTCAGGCTTCGCCTGCTGCTGCACCGGCTGAGTCGGAAAGGGCGGATTCGGAAGCGCCCCATATCCTGAGCCTGGGGCTGTCCTACCGTGATTACCCGACGCTGATCGCCGCCATGTGCCAGTTGCCGGAAATCGGTTGCCACATCCGCGCGGGCAGCAGCTGGGTCTATGGCCGCAGCGGTTATGAGCAGGAGACGTTGCCTGCCAACGTCACCTCGCATCCCTTCGTCCATCCTTCCGTGTTGCGAGGCGTCGTCCGGCGGAGCCGCTTCGTCGTCCTCCCGTTGCAGCCCGGCACGCAGTGGGCGGCGGGCTGCACCTCGGTGCAGATCGCTCAGGCGATGGGTAAGGCCGTGATCGCCACCCGACTGCCCGGCCTGGAGGACTACGTGGCGCACGGCGAGACCGGCCTGTTGGTGCCGGCCAAAGACCCGGCAGCGCTGGCGGCCGCGATTGACCGTCTGTGGCGTAACCCGGCGGAGGCCGAGCAGATGGGCGCGCGCGGAAGGCAGCGAATGGTGGCCGAGTTTTCACTCGACCAATGGCTGGAGCGCTGGGCCGGCCTGATACAGACGCTTTGGAGTGCGCTGTGCGGA
>JAVQXV010000175.1:0-6582 GCA_033577755.1 Anaerolineales bacterium | reverse complement strand
CAACCGCGCGTTCTCGATGGCGACCGCCAGCTGGTCGGCCAGCGATTGCAGCGCGACGATGTCATCGTCGGTGAAGGCGTTAAGCTGTGTGGACTGCACGTCGAGCGCGCCGATCACGCCCTGGCTACCGCGTAGGGGCACGGCCATCTCCGATTGCGTCTCCGGCAGGTCGGGGTTACGGAAGTGAACGGCGTCCTCGCCGACGTTCATAGCGATGCGCGGCTGGCCGAAGGCGATGACGAAGCCGACGATGCCCTGCTGTCCGCCCGGCGTCTTGGCAGCGCGCAGACGATGGTGGCGGGCGAGCATCCGCTGACCACCGGGGCTGCTGGCAGCACGCAGCACCGCCCACTCGCCGTCCTCGTCGAGCAAGAAAATGCCGGCATGATAGAAGCCGAACTTTTCGCTGATGAGCCGGACGGCGCTATCAAGCAGGGTAGGTACGTCGTGCAGGGTAGCGGCGGCACGCGCCACTTCGGCGCTGACGACCAGCTGTGCGGCGCGGCGCTGCGCCGCCCGCGTCTGCGCTTGCAGTTCTTCATTGGCCCGGCTGAGTGCCTGGGTAGCAGCTTCCAATTCGGCCTTTTGTTGTAGAAGGGCCTCGCGCGTTTTTTCCAGCTCGCGCTTTTGCTCGGAAGTGGCCAGCGCATAAACTTGTGTCTCCAAGAACTGACGCTGGGGAATGATGAGAGTAACAATGAAGAGCACGAGGACGGCGCCGGCGACCAGCCAATCTTGCCAGACGAAAGAATTGGCCAAGTCAAGAGGCTGCCACCGGCCGGAGAGGAAGAGGATTGCCGATAGGCCCCAGGTGAGCGCCGCGATCAGCAGGGCGTACAGGCCAGCCCGTGTGCCGAAGAAGATGGTCGTTAGGACGGCAAAGCCGAGCAAGATGACACGGCCCGAACCTTCCAGACCGGAGCTGAGCAGAACGGCGACTCCCAGCACATAGACCAGCCCGAGGAACAAACCGCCACGCCTCGTTAGCGGCCAGGTGTGTGCCAGCGATAAGCCAAGCACACACAGAAAGATGACGGTATAAACAAAGGTCGGCGCCCAGATGCCGGTAAGGAAAGCGTTTATTGCTGAGGTGGTCAGCGCCAGAAATGCCAGCCAGCGGATGCTGCGCAGCAGCCGGTCAAGTACCTCGGCGCGGGCGTTGTACAAGGCGGCCTGCAGTTCGGGCGTGAGGTGCTCGCCTGGGAAGAAGATGCTACGAGAACGGTTTTGCACGTTCATGAGGCGGAGTCGGGCAAGGCTTTGGCAGTCGGTTGCGGTTGTAGCCGGATAATGACTTCAGTTGCGCCAAGGGCACGGCCTAACTGTCGGATGCCGCTCTGGACAATGAATGTTGGATTGAGGCTCGAGCGCATCTCATCGCTGATGGCCGTGATGAGCTGGTCGCGCCGGCTGCGGGCCTGGCTCTCCTGCAGCAACGCGACGCTCTCCAGCGCCGAAGCAATCTGTAACGCGACGGTCTCGAGCACGGCCTGTTCCTGCGCGCTGAGCGGTTGCTCTTCCGGTCGGCCGTGCAGTTCGATTACGCCGATAAGTTGGCCACGCAGTCGTAGCGGTACCAGGATGGGATTGTCGCTCTCGGCGCCGCCCGGCTCCAGGTCGTAAATCAGCGTCCGGGGGAGCAGATTTTGCTCCACCAGCGTATTGCGCCAGCTTGTGTTGAGGATGCGTTGATAGAGCGCTTGGACCTCGGCCAGCGCCGCCTGTGTGCGCTCGAAGAGTTTGGCATTTTCAATGGCAATGCTCAACTGGTCGGCCAGCACCTGGAGTGCCTTCAGGTCGTTTTCATTAAAGTCATCCGGCTCGCGGCTCTGCACATCGAGTGCGCCCAGTAGCCGGTCGCCCACCATCAACGGCAGGCAGCACTCGGAGCGTGTCTCGGGCAGCAGCGGGTTTTTGAAGTGGAACGGGTCATCGGCCACATCGCGGGCGACGCGCAACCGCCGGTTCTGCGTGACCCAGCCCACCAGCGAGCGTGAGCCGACTGCCAGCCGATGTCCTCGCGCTTTGAGTTGCGCGCCTATCTCGCCGGTGGACTCGCGTAGCACGGCGTATTCGCCGGCCTCGTCGAGCAGAAAGATCGAAGCATGGTAGAACCCAAACCGACCCCGAATCAATTCAACGGCAAGGCTGAGCAACTCGTCGAGGTCGCGGATGCCGGCAGTGGCGCGGCTAATATCGGCCGTGGCCTCAAGCTGCGCCGTGCGTTCTGCCACCAGCTGTTCTGCTTTGGTCAACGCGCTTTGCAGCTGGCCGGTCATGGCGTTGAACGTCTTGGTGAGTTCGGTAATCTCATCCTCGCCGAAGGGTGTTGCTCGCGCCGAAAGATCGCCCTTGCGCACTCGCTCGGCGACCTGCGTCAGAGTGGTAATCGGTCGGGTGAGGTTGCGCGTTGCAACGGCGGCGAGGCCGGTGACGCCTAGGGCAGTGACCATGGCTAGTAGGATGTTTGAGCGCGTCTGGGCGCGCACCGGGGCCAGGGCGACTGTCTCCGGTTGTGAGACCAAAACAACCCACGGTGCGTTGCGCAGCGGCAGCAGAACGGCGAGGTGTCGCGGTTCGGGTTCAGCGGGGTCATCGGTGTAGTGAATGACGCCTTCAAAGAATGTGGGTTGGTCGGTTTGGTGGGCTTCGGCCAGGCGCGCTGCCAGTTCCGGCAATCCTGCATCCAGTTCCGCCGGTGTACGCGCCGGAGCGCGTCCAAGGGTGAACAGGTTGTTGAGGTCCGGCGTGGCCGGAAGCGCGGCGAATCGCAGAGCGTTGGTGCCGGCAGCAGCGCTATCGGCCAGTCGCAGGCCATCTTCGTTGAACAGTGCTGCAACCGAAGCGCTGTCCGGCCCAAGTGGCTCATGGTTGAGCTGGATGAAGCGCTGCAGCCAGGCGGCGTTGACCCGGGCCACCAGCACACCAATAGGCGCTTGTCCCGGTTCGGTGACCGGAGCAAAAAAGTAAAGCGCACCGGTTGCGCCGCGATAGTAAACAGGTGAAAGGTAGGCCTGTCCGCTTGTCAGCGGCGTTCGCAGGATGACCTCGGTTAGGTTCGGCTCCGGTCTGTCACCGGGGCTTGTGCTCATCACCAGTTCACCGCCGGCATCCAGCAAAAAGTAGGCAGAAGTGTTGCGCGTTTCCGCAGTGACTAGAGCACCCTGGCCGGGCGCGGTCAACAACGAGAGAAGCAAGGCACGCACCTCCTGTGCCAGTGGGCTGGCGTTGCGCTCGGCGGCAGGCAGGCGCAGATAGGCGCTTAACAGCGGCAGGCGTGCTTGCCCGGAAATGGCGAGGCGGTTCGCCGTGATGAAGCTGTCAATATCGGCGGCGATTCGCGAAGCGGCTGCCAGCAGTGCTTGGTTCGTGGTGCGGGATAGGTTGGCGCGCAAATCCCGGTCGGTGCGCCAGCTCCCCAGAATCAGCGGAGTCAATGCAGCTATGACGAAGCCGAGCAGGAATTTGCTGCTCAGGCGATAGCGTGGAAACTGGCGCCAGAGAAGAATGCCGAACAGGCCGGTGCTCACGGCAAGGAAGACAGGCAGAGCAAGGTTATGAAACCATGTCGGCAGGCTCAGGCGCGGCCAAAAGGCATTCGACTCGAGGAGCAAATCCAGACTGAGGGTAAGCGCGCCGGCAACCACTCCTGCCAGGATCATGGCCCGCGCTTCGGCGCCGGCCAGCGTCAATGCGGTGATGGCACTAACGGCAAGCAGGAGCGCAAGGCTGGCCGGCACGCCGATTTCGGCAAACAGGGCGATGGCCACCGGCCCGGCCAGCATTATGAAGCCGGCCGGCAGCCAAATGGCGAGACGGGTATGCCCAACGGCATTAAGCCAAAGGCCGATTAGCGCAACCAAGGTGGTCATGCCGGCGGCTATCAGCACAAGGACTGCCGCCGGGAGGTGGCCCTCGCTTAGGTACAGTCCGATGGCCACGGCGGCCATTAGCCCGGCAGTGATGAGCAGCAGATAGCCTATGCGACGCGCGTTGTGTGGCACATGCGCACGTTCGGTGGACGGTGGTGTTGTGGGAGATCGCGAGGTCATTCCCGGTGCGCCTCCAGCGCTCTGCCGTTTTCAGGGCCGCTGCCGTGCAGACGCACGACGGCCCGGCGCGCGCCCAAAGCGCGGCCCAGCTCCACGGCAGTGCTTTCGAGGATGTCTTCGACCCTCAGCGAACGGTGTGCTTTGGTTGAGAGCGAGAGCACCAATTCTTCCAGGCGCAGCAGGCTCTGCTGCCGCTCAAAGAGCTGGCAGTTCTCGATAGCTACAGCGGCCTGGTGGGCCAGAGTTTGAAGGATGTCAAAGTCGGCGCCGGAGAAAGCATCCGGCCTGTGGCTTAGGCAAACCAGCACGCCGATGAGACGATCGCCGATGACCAGCGGCAAGGCTACTTCAGACCGGAACTCGGCCAGGCGGGGCAGGGTCGGCACGTTTGTCTGGGCCGTGGTGTAGGCCCGCCGGTTACGTGCTGCCAGGCCGAGCAACGAGTTCGACTCCAGACCGATCATGAGGGGATGGGCCTTCAATGCCTCCAGCGAGCTGCCGCTGACCTCATGCAGACGCAGCCACCGGCCGGATTCATCGGCCAGAAAAGCCAGCACACCCTCACAGTTGAAGTGACGCTGAATCAAGGCGGTTACTTCCGGCAGCAGCTGCGTCAGGCTGCGGTACGCAGCGGCCACGCGGCTCATTTCGGTGGTGATGGTCAGTTGCCGAGCGTATGCTTCGGCGGTGCTCTGAAGTGTCCGGTACGAATTGCGCAACTCTTCGCTCATACGGTTGAAGGCTTGAGCCAGCAGCCCCAGCTCATCATTGCGCCGGATGTCCACCTGTGTCGTCAGGTCGCCGGCAGCGATCCGCTCGGCGGTGTCGGTCAGGGCGCGAATCGGACGGGTGAGGCGACGGGTGAAGAATACGCCGGCAATAGAGACGAGCACAACCCCGCCCAGCGTGGCACCCGCTACCATCCACAGAGTGTTCTCAAGCGGCGCTGTTGCTTCGGCCCATTCCTGCTCAACAAAGAGCGCCAAACGGTAATCATTAAGCCAGGCGTATCGCCCGATGACGGTTGCTCCCTCCGCATTCGCGTAGAGACCGCTGCCGCTGACGGCTTCGGCGAGCACACGGCGGATGGTCTCGCTGCGTGGCCGGGCGCGTGGCGATTGCCACGAAACACCGAGGCGATAACCATCAGAGCTAACCAGATAGGCTTGGCCGGTTGCGCCCAGGCCGGGCGTCGGCGCAATAATTTGCAGCAACGGCTCTTGACGCAGTACACCGACCAACACCGCCGTAGCGCCCTGATCGCCGGGGGCGATGGGTGCGGTGACAATCAGGCTTACAGCCTCGTGGTCTAGTTCCGGCCACAGGCGGGGCGAGACGAACTGCGGTTCGTACTTCGCCTGCTGGAGAAAGTGTTCCGGGAACGTCGGCGGCAAGGTAGGTTCAGCACCGAGATCAAGCCAGATGGCGCCGTCGGCCGTACTGATAAGCAGGAGACGGTGGAAGGCCGGATTGGCTGCAAGGAAGGCCTCCAATTGGGGTTGTAACTCGGCGGCCTGTGCGGCTGTGAGCGCGCTTGGAGCAATGTCCTGTGCCAGCCTATCAATTACAGTGACCTGCTGATTTGCCCACTGGCGAAATTGAGTCAGCTTAGCGTTAAGCAGCGTATTGAGTTGAAGATGGAGGTGGCGGGTGAGTTCAGCTTCCGACTGGCGATAGAAGCCGAAGGTGGCAATCAGCAACGGTGTCAGGGTGAGCGGCAGCACCAGCCAGAGCAGGCTGCGTGCCAGTCCACCGCCGGCCGGCGGCTGAAGGGACAGGAGCAGCCGACGCATCATGCGCACCTCCATTACTGTTCCCAGACCGGCTCTCCTCGCAGTAAACGCCGGATCTGGTCGGGAAAGCGGTCAGGGTCGAGCGGCTTACCTAAGAAGCCGTTGAAGCCGGCGGCGCGCGCCCGATTCATTTGTTCGAGGGTGGCTTCGGCGGTCACGGCCACCACAATGGTGTCCTTGAGTTTGGGCGTGGCGCGGAGTTTGGAAAGTGCGGCGTAGCCGTCTTCATAGGGCAGGCGCAGGTCCATGAGGATCAGGTCAATTCGCGGCAAGGTATCGGCGAACTCAACAACTTGCCAGCCGGAGGTCTTCCATTCACAGCGCGGCACGCCCATGTAGGCCAGCATACGGGCCATCAGCACGAAATTGGAGACGTTGTCCTCAACGATGAGCACCGTTGCATCTTTGGGATTAACCGGTTCGCGGGTACGTGACAGAGTAGGCATGGTGTTCATAAACTTAAGAGTTGCTCATGCCTCAGCTTGAGCGACGTTGTTGTGCTAGATAATGTGCCACCTGTGCGGGCAGGGCATCTACATCAATCGGCTTCTGGATATAGCCGTTGCAGCCGGCCAGCAGTGTGCGTTCACGGTCGCCTTTCATTACGTTGGCCGTGAGCGCAATGATGCAGGTGTTCTCCAGGCCGGCCGTGGCACGCAGACGCGCCGTCAACGTATAGCCATCCACTTCCGGCAG
The DNA here is from genome assembly GCA_033577755.1 of Anaerolineales bacterium. Lineage (GTDB taxonomy): Bacteria > Chloroflexota > Anaerolineae > Anaerolineales > UBA6663 > JANWXR01. Next base: position 41 of record JAVQXV010000175.1, on the reverse strand, counting down.
GTTGATGTCAATCAGGATAACCTGCGGCTTGAGACGCATCG
>JAVQXV010000006.1:0-46945 GCA_033577755.1 Anaerolineales bacterium | reverse complement strand
TATTCGCCTTCATTCGCGCAATTCGATGCCTAAATCAGCATGGCCATCATTGACGACTTACTGAAAGAGTTCCCGCCCGACGCCCGCGAACCGATTCGCAAGGCCTGGGACTCCCTGCCTGAACCGGTGCAGCGCGAGCTGGGTTCCTCGGTGAAGCACCTGCCCGGCGACCTGACGCGCTGGCGGATGCTGCTCGACCTGGCGCTGCCCAACTTCAAGATCGCCTTCGCCGAAAAGCACTCCATCGCCATTGTCGGGCCGGCCAACGTTGGCAAAAGCACGCTCTACAATCAGCTCATCCGCAACAAGGAAGACCGCGCCGCCGTCAGCCCGGTGCCCGGCACCACGCGCGTCAACCAGGAAGCGGACGCCGGCTTGTTTCGCATCGTGGACACGCCCGGCGCGGATGCGGTGGGCGAAGTGGGTGAGCAGGAGAAGGCGCATGCACTCACGGCGGCGCGGGCGGCGGATTTCCTCGTCATCGTCTTCGACGTCATTCAGGGCATCAAACGCACCGAGCAAGAGTTGTTTGACGAGCTAAATGCACTGGGCAAGCCATACGTGGTAGTGTTGAATAAGTGTGACTTGCTTTTGCGTAGGGATGTGGAGCCGGTGCTAGAGCGCGCCGCCGCCAACCTGCGACTGCGCCGCGAGCAGGTCGTGCCCATCTCGGCTAAGACCGGGAGCAATCTCGATGATTTGCTGGTGGCCATTGCGAAGGCGGAGCCGGGCCTACTCGGCGCGCTGGGCCGGGCGCTGCCGGCCTATCGCTGGCGCCTGGCCTGGACGGCGATCACGGGCGCAGCCACCACCGCCGCCGCCATTGCCCTCACGCCGCTGCCCATCGTGGATGTCATCCCGCTGCTGGCCGTGCAGTCGTCGCTTGTCCTCGGCATTGCCCGCATTTATGACTACGACTTGACGCCGGCCCGCGCCCGCGAGTTGGCGGTGACTTTTGGTTTGGGCTTCCTCGGGCGCACGCTGTTTCAGGAGTTGAGCAAACTGGGTGGGCTGCCCGGCTGGCTGCTGGCTGCCGCGATTGCTTCGTCCACGACGGTGGTGATGGGCTATGCCGCCATTGTCTGGTTCGAGCGTGGCGAGAAGTTGAGCAGCGAGTCGCTCAAGCAAATCACCCAATCGCTGACCGACTACTTGGTCAACGCGCTCCGCAGTCTTGGCACGAAGAAGCCGAGCCGGCAGAGCCTGGAGGAGCGATTGCGCGAGTCGCTAGAAAGTGCACCGTTGCCGCACGAGCCGGGGTCGCAGGAGGGGGAACATCGAGCCGCGCCGTCCGCCGCCGGCGAACCGCCCCAATGACCGTCACTGCCCGCAACAGCAGTAACTTTGCGTGTGCAGGCACAAAACATTTCAACCGCACCCTGACCCTTCGGCTTCGCTCAGCGTCCGCTTGGGATGCCCGCCGCACAGGACATCCTGAGCGTGGCTTCGCTTCGCGAAGCCTGCCGAAGGACGAAGGGGCGGCACCTTCCCTGACAACCTCTGCGTGCACACAACTTTGCCCGGTGTTTGACGCTCCCGGAAGCGTGTGGTAGCATTTCGGCTCGCTGAAACGGGCGCTTTTTGTTTTCATAGAACATCAACAGGAGATTGCTATTACCGTCTCACCCACCGACTACCGGATTAACGAGCAGATCAGCGCACGCGAAGTGCGCGTGATCGGGGCCAACAACGAGAACATCGGCATTCTCCCGACGAACGAAGCGCTTCGCTTGGCACGCGAGGCCGGCAAAGATCTGGTCGAGGTCAGCCCCAACGCTACGCCGCCGGTCTGCCGGATCCTGGACTTCGGGAAGTTCCTCTACGAGAGGACGAAGAAAGAGAAGGAAGCGCGTAAGGCGCAGAAAATCATTGAGGTCAAGGAAATCCAGATCCGCCCGAAGAGCAGTGATTTCCATACCGGCCTGAAGGTGCGCGATGCGCGCCGCTGGCTGGAAGAGGGCAAGAAGGTCCGAGTGCGCGTTAAGTTCCGTGGTCGTGAGATGAGTTATCCGCAGCTCGCTGAGCAGGACCTGAACGAGATTGCGGAGCAGCTGAGCGAGCTGGCCGTGGTGGAGCAGAAGCCGCTGATGGAGGGACGCACGATGATTATGCTGCTGGCGCCGAACCCCAAGCGGGTCAAGTCGCCGGCCCAGCCAAAAAAGGAGAAGCAGGAACGCCCCGAGCCGACGACGGGGACACCCGGTGTAAAAGGTGAGTGAGCGCCTCTTGTGAGCAACCTGCGCCGGGGCTGAGAGGCTCCGGTGATTTTTGTGTCAGCGGATTGAGCGGATAGCAAATATCGGATGAGTCCACTGCAACAAGAATGTTTCACCGCCGAGATCGCAGAGCGCACGGAGAAGTGATCGAGGCAAAACTCTGCGCTCTCCACGTTCTCTGCGGTGCGTTTTTTTTAGTGCACTCATTGGATCAAATAATAAAGTCGTTTCGACCCGAATAGGAGAATAAAAGCGTGCCTCGCAAATCAACTCGAAAAGGCAAATACAAGCTCAAGACACACAAGGCCACGGCCAAGCGCTTCCGCGTGACGGGCAGCGGCCTGCTGGTGCGCACCAAGAAGGGCAAGAGCCACCTGCGCCGCCGCACCTCCAAGCGCACCAAGGCCCTCTTCACCGAGATGCTGCCGGTGGCCGGCAAGAAAATCGCCAAGCGCGTCCGCCGGCTGGCCCCCTATCTGAAGCGCTTCGACGATAAGTCTTCAACGTAAAAAACGAGAATAGAGATTTGAGATTGGGGCCTGAAGATTAGCAATCTTCAATCTCCAGTCTCCAATCTTCAGCACAGGCCGTTCCCGGCAGGAACTCACGGACACGTGGGCCGGGGAGGGTCCGCAGGAGTGAGTCCCCATGCGAGTCAAAGGTGGTATTGTCACCCGCCGGCGGCACAAGAAGATTCTCAAGTGGAGCCAGGGCAGACGCGGTGCCTATCACCGCCTGTTCCGCCGCGCCAACGAAGGCGTGCTCCACGCCCTCTTCTACGCCTGGCGCGACCGGCGCAACCGCCGCCGCGACCTGCGCCGCTTATGGATTGCGCGCATCAACGCCGCCGCCCGCGCCAACGGCATCTCCTACAGCCGCTTGATAGACGCCCTGAAGAAGGCCAACATCGCGCTCGACCGCAAGATGCTGGCCGACCTGGCCGTGCGCGATGCCAACGCCTTCAGCGCCGTGGTCCGCGCCGCAACTGCCAAAGGTTAGTTCGCCCACCGCCGCCCTTCCACCGGCGCGCTCAGCGTCGCAGAGCCGCACCCGCACCGGGTGCGGTTTCTGCTTAACGGCCCGATGCTCTTGCCGCCGGGACTATAATAATCATGCTGCGTGAGGTGACCCGATGTCCATTCTGATCTTCCGCCACAGCCTGCCCTCCGGCCAGTCTCTTTCGTTGTATCAGGGTGACCTGACTGAGGAGCGCGTGGATGCCATCGTCAATGCGGCCAACGCGCATCTCGCGCACGGCGGGGGGCTGGCCGGGGCGATTGTGCGAAAGGGTGGGCGCGTGATTCAGGATGAGAGCGACGCCTGGGTGAAGCAGCATGGCCCCGCCGGGCATGATAAGCCGGCGCTCACCGGTCCCGGCGCACTGCCGTGTAAGGCCATCATCCACGCCGTCGGGCCGGTCTGGGGCAGCGGCGACGAAGACGCCAAACTTCGCACGGCGTACACCGCCGCATTGCAACTCGCGCATGCGCAGGGATTCACCTCCATCGCCTTCCCCTCGCTCAGCACCGGCATCTTCGGCTTCCCGGTCGAGCGCGCCGCGCCCATCGCCATTCAGGCAGTGATTGATTTCTGCGCCGCTCATCCTGACTCCTCCCTGCGCGACCTGCGCTTCACGCTGATTGATGCGCCGACGGTGGAGGTCTTCAGGAGGGAGTTTGAGAAGCTCAGGTAGAAAGTAGAGAGTAGAGAGTAGAGAGTAGAAAGTGCCCTCTACTTTCTACTCTCTACTTTCCATTCAGCCCTCATCTTGATCACTTCGCCTCACAACCCCACCATCAAAGCCGTGCGACGATTGCAGGCGCAGCGGCGCAAGCGCGAGGAAACGCAGCAGTTCGTGATCGAAGGCGTGCGGCTGTTCGAGGAGGCGGCAAGGGCCGGCATTGCGCCGCGACTCATTTTGCATACGACCGGCCTCGACATCCGCAGCCGCGCCGCCTTCGACGCGCTGGCCGCACTTGGTGGAGATGTGCACGCAGTCTCACCCTCCGCGCTGGCCGCCGCCTCCGATACCGAAACTCCCTCCGGCCTGCTCGCCGTCGTCCCCTTTCCCCGATTTCCACAGCCGCCTTCCCTTTCCTTTGTTCTCGTCTGCGACCGGATTGCCGACCCCGGCAACCTCGGCACGATCCTGCGCACGGCAGACGCCGCCGGCGTAGAGGCCGTCTTTCTCGCGCCGGGCACGGTGGACGCCTACAACCCCAAGGTGGTGCGCGCGGCGATGGGCGCGCACTTTCATTTGCCAGTCCTGGCAACGACGTGGGAGGAGCTACACATGCAATTGCGCGGGTTGACCGCCTGGCTGGCCGATTCGGCGGGAGGCGAGCGCTATGACCGGGTGGATTGGACGCAGCCGCACGCGCTCATCATCGGCTCGGAGGCCGAGGGGCCAAGCGAGGCTGCCCACCGCTTCGCGGCGCAGCGCGTGCATATCCCCATGCCGGGCCGCGCCGAATCGCTCAACGCCGCGGTGGCCGCCGGCGTGCTGATGTTCGAGGCGGCGCGGCGGAGGCAACGAAATTCTAGATAGTGCGTATTTCGTATTGCGTATTGCGTATTCCGTATTGCGTATTGCGTGTTGTGTCATCGCATCCGTATTTTCTGGTGAACGCATGAACCCTGAACCTGCCCTGTTCGCCGACAAACTTCACAAGGAATTTGCTGCCGTTGTGGCCGTCAATCAGTTGAGCCTGCGGGTAGAGCGCGGCCAGATTTTCGGCCTGCTCGGCCCCAACGGTGCGGGCAAGACCACCACCATCCGCATCTGGATGGACATTCTCAAGCCGGACTCCGGCACGGCGCTGGTGCTCGGCCAGCCGCCCGGCGCGGCCCGCACGCGCGTCGGCTACCTGCCGGAGGAGCGCGGCCTGTATCGCGGCCTGCGCGTCCATGAGTGCCTGACGTATTTCGGCCAGCTTAAGGGGATGAAGCAGGCGGACGCCGCCCGGCGCGCGACCGAGCTGCTGGAGCGCCTCGAACTGGCCGACCGCGCCAAGGCCAAAGTGCAGGAGCTCTCGCGCGGCATGCAGCAGAAGGCGCAGCTCGCCGCCGCCCTCATCCACGACCCCGAACTCGTGATCCTCGATGAGCCGTTCCAGGGCCTCGACCCGGTGAATGTGGAGGTGATCCGCACCCTCATCCGCGAGCTGCGCGCGCAGGGTAAGACGATTGTGCTCTCGGCGCACGAGATGAGTCTGGTCGAATCGCTGTGCGAGCGCATCGCCCTGATCAACAAGGGCCGCATCGTGCTGGAGGGCGCGCTGACCGACATCCGGCGCCGCTTCTCGCCCAACGCCCTCGACATCAGCCCACCGCTCGACCTGGCCGGTTGGCCGGAGGTCGAGCAGGCGCAGACCCACGTTGCTAACGGCGTGACCGCGCAGCGGGTGTACCTCCGGCCCGGCGTCCAGCACCGCGACTTTCTGCGCGCCGTCGTCGAGCGTGGCCAGCCGGTGGAGCGCTTCGAGCTGGCGACCATGCCGCTAGACGAGATCTTCATCCGCGTGGTCACCGGCCGGGGAGACGAACAATGACCCGCCTGACCTGGACGATTGCCCGGCACGAGTACGTCACCAACGTGCGCCGGCCCGGCTTCATCTTCTCTACCCTGCTCATTCCCGCGCTCGGCCTCATCGGCCTAATTGTCATCATCATCTTCTTCAGGCAAACCATAGACCTTTTGCGTATTGAGATGAGGTCTCGTGATAGGCGACCGGTGGGTGTGGTGGACCAATCCGGCCTGTATACGCCCATCGCCACTCAGTTTGCAGAAGACTTCCGTGCTTACCCGGACGAGGCCGCCGCCCGCGCCGCCTTGCTTGCCGAGCAGATTGACGCCTATCTGGTCATCCCCGCCGACTATGTGACGAGAGGTGCGCTCACGGCCTATACCCGCAGTGGCGGCAACAGCTTTCAGGACCTCATCGTCCTCGACCGAAATAAGCTCAACCTATTCCTAGTTCATGGGCTGGCCGCCGATAAACTGGACACCACTATCCTGAGGCGGGTGAGCGATACCGGAGCAGGTGACTTCCTCCCCATCCGGCTGGACTCACAGGGCAATCCCGTGACCAAGGAAGCTAACCCGTTCACCTTCTTCGGCGGCATAATTGCCTCGATGGTGTTTTCCATCCTGTTGTTCATCTCTATCTTCACCTCGTCCGGCTATCTGCTGCGCAGCGTGAGCGAGGAGAAGGAGAATCGCGTGATGGAGATCCTGCTGGCCTCCGTCTCCGCCAACGATCTGTTGTGGGGCAAGGTCATCGGGCTGGGGGCGCTGGGGCTGACGCAGGTGGGCGTCTGGCTGCTCTCCGGCGTGTTGCTCACCGGCGGCCTGGGGATGCTCATGGCCGGCGCGCTGGCCGCGCTCAACCCGCTCACCTTCGTGCTGGCGCTGATCTACTTCATCCTAGGTTACCTGTTGTACGGTGTGCTCATGGCTGCCGCCGGATCGCTCGGCACCAGCGTCCGCGAGAGCCAGCAAATTGGCACCCTGTTTTCCGGCGGCGCAGCCCTCCCGTGGATGATTAGCAGCTTCATGATGACGAACCCCAATATGACCCTGGCGCGCGTGCTGAGCTGGTTCCCACTCTCTGCGCCGACGATGATGATGTTGCGCCTGCCCTATGGCAACGTGCCGGTGATTGACATCGTCGGCAGCATTGCGGTGCTGGTTCTGAGCCTGCCGCTGGTGATGTGGGCCGGCGTCAAGGTCTTCCGCGCCAGCCTGCTGGTCTATGGCAAGCGGCTCTCGGTCAAGGAAATCTGGTCGGCGCTGCGCAAAGCATAGCCTCACCTTATCCCTGCGCCTCAGGCTCGCCGGTCACATCTTTTGGTGACATTCGGCGCTTGACGTTTCCCCGCGCTGCGTGACAATAGAGGCCGGAGCGCCGCCGCATGTCCAAACCGTCCGTCCCCGAGCACGACTCTTGCCTCTCTATCATCCACGAGGCCACGCACGCACAATCGGGCATTCTCGCCGCACACATAGACCCGGTGCGCGCGCAGATGACCTTCGACTACGACGCGCGCCAGCTCAGCGAGGCGGAGGTGGCGCGCTTTGCGCTGGAGCTTGCGCCCACGTTTCAGAAGCGCTTCGAGGACTGCGCGCTGCGGCTGGACTCCGAAGGGCGCGGCGTGTGTGAGTCGTGCGTGCTGTTGTGGAGCAACCGGCTCAACGGCCGCGGCGTGCGCCCGCCCTCGGCCGGCTACCTCGGCGGCGTGTTCAATGTCAGCTATCCCGCGCCCGAGGCGGCGCAGGTCAACCGCTACGTGCAGAGCCTCGAGGTGCGGGCCGCGCCCGCGCTGCCCAAATCACCTTCCCTCTGGGCGCGGCTTCGCCAACGTTTCCCGATCAGCGCCAATCAACTCGAAGCGGCGCTCACCGCCGTCACGCTCGTCGCCATGCTGGGCGGCTGGTTAGCGGAGCAGCTCGGCGCCAATGCAGCCGTTGTGGTCGCCTGCTACGCTGTGGCGTATGCGGCAGGCGGCGCCTTCGGCCTCAAGGGCGGCCTGGAGGCGCTGCGCGAGCGCAAGGTGGACATTGACCTGCTGATGGTGCTGGCGGCGATCGGCGCCTGGCTCGTCGGCGCGCCGTTCGAGGGCGCGATGCTGCTGTTCCTCTTCTCGCTCTCCAACGCCCTGCAGGCCTTCGCCCTCGACCGCACGCGCAACGCCATCCGCGCGCTGATGAAGCTGCGCCCCACCACGGCCCTCGTCCGGCGCAGCGGGCGCACGGCCGTGCTGCCCATCGAGCGCATCGTCCTCAACGACATCATCCTCGTCCGGCCCGGCGAGCGCATCCCGATGGACGGCGTAGTGATCGAGGGTGAGAGTGCGGTGGACCAGTCCCCCATCACCGGCGAGTCCATGCCCATCCACAAGCAGGTCGGAGACACCGTGCTGGCCGGCACCGTCAACACCACCGGCGGGCTGGAAGTGCGCGTGACTCGGCTGGCGCAGGACTCCACCCTTGCCCGGATGATTAAGCTGGTGGAAGAAGCGCACAGCCAGAAGGCCAAAACGCAGCGCTGGCTCGATGCCTTCGAGCAGCGGTATGCCGCGTTCGTCATCGCCTTCACCGCCGTTGTCGCCGTCGTCCCACTGTTCTTCGGCGAGGCGTTCAATCCGGCCTTCTACCGTGCGATGACGGTGATGGTGGCCGCCTCGCCGTGCGCGCTCATCATCAGCACACCGGCCTCCATCCTCTCGGCCATCGGCAACGGGGCGCGGCGCGGCATCCTGTTCAAGGGCGGCATTCACGTGGAGCAGGCCGCCGCGGTCAAGGTCGTCGCCTTCGACAAGACCGGCACGCTGACGGAGGGCAAGCCGCACGTCACCGATATTTCGGATTGCGGATTTTCGATTTGGCACGGCGTGCAATCTGCAATCCAAGATCCGAAATCCGAAATCCTCCGCCTGGCTGCCAGCGTCGAGGCCAAGTCCGAGCATCCGCTGGCGAAGGCTATCGTGCAGGCGGCGCAGGAGCGCGGGCTGACGCTGGCCGAGGTCACCGGCTTTCAATCGGAGAGTGGGCAGGGCGTGCGCGCCATCATCGAAGGCCAGGAGATCGCCGTCGGCAACGCTCGCTATTTCAACGGGCCGGAGCTTTCGGGCAGGGAGATGGCGCAGCGCGAAATCGAGCGCTTGCAGATGGAAGGCAAGACGACGGTGCTGGTGGCCCGGCTCTCGCCCGAACCGGCAGTGCTCGGCGTGATTGCGATTGCGGATGTGCTGCGCCGCAACGCTGCGCAGGCGGTGCGCGAGCTGAAGGCGGCCGGCGTAGAGCGCGTGGTGATGCTGACCGGCGACCATGCGCGCGTGGCCGAGGCCATCGGGCGCGAGGCGGGCGTGGACGCCGTGCACGCCGAGCTGTTGCCCGAAGACAAGCTGCGCCTGATCCGCGAGTTGAGGGCGCAGTACGGCCCGGTGGCGATGGTGGGGGATGGCGTGAACGACGCGCCGGCGCTGGCCACCGCCGACCTGGGCATCGCTATGGGCGCCGCCGGCACGGACGTGGCCCTCGAAACCGCCGACGTGGTGCTGATGTCCGACGACCTGCGCAACCTGCCCTACGTCATCGCCCTGAGCCGCGCCACGCGCCGGACGCTTGTCGTCAACCTGGCGTTTGCCATGCTGATGATTGCGCTGATGCTGGTGAGCATCTTCTTCGCCGGGCTGTCGCTGCCGTTGGCCGTCATCGGCCATGAGGGCGGCACGGTGCTGGTCTCGCTCAACGGGCTGCGGCTGCTGGCGTTCCGGCGCTAGTCGGACAGCGCAAAGGGAGGAACACTGAGGGCACTGAGAGATTGAGGGGCGCTGAGGTCACGGAGGGGCGGCGTCTCCCCGGCCTGTTCGGGGTACACAACCCGAGCGCGCGGCGCTGCTGCCTATGCTAAACTAATGGCTGCCTCCTGGCCAAACGCATTCCGAAATGGATCCGGCTCGCTTCCAACACAGCACCTCCGGCAGGGTGATTCAAATTGGTCATGGAGCAACGGCGTATGTAGCATTTGTGCCCAACCCGTTGCCACCTCATCTGACCTTAAGCGCCGAACTGATATGAACTTTGTCCGATGCCGACCGCGCGCTCGGCGAGTTAGCCGGCCTGGGACGAACCCTCCCCAATCCGCATCTACTCGTCCATCCCTTTGTCCGCCGCGAGGCGGTGCTGTCGTCGCGCATTGAGGGCACACAGGCCGGCCTGGCCGACCTATACGTCTTTGAGGCCGGGCAACTGCACCTGCCCGGCCTGAAGCCGGCGCCGCCCGAGACTGATGTGCGTGAAGTGTTCAACTACGTTCGCGCGCTGGAATACGGGCTGGAGCGACTGGCTACGCTGCCGGTGAGCCTGCGACTGATGCGAGAACTGCATGCTCAGCTGATGGCAGGCGTGCGCGGCGAGCAGGCTGCGCCCGGCGAGTTTCGTCACAGCCAGAACTGGATTGGCCGGCCGGGCTGCACGCTGAACGAAGCCGCTTTCGTTCCCCCGCCCGTCTCCGAGATGCACACGGCCCTCGACGCTCTCGAGAGATACCTGCATGCCCCTCACGACTTTCCGCTGCTCGTTCGATTGGCGCTGATTCACTATCAATTCGAGGCCATTCATCCGTTCGTGGATGGCAACGGGCGCATCGGGCGGCTGCTCATTTCACTGTTGTTGATTCACCGGAATCTTCTGCCGCTCCCCTTGCTGTATCTCAGCGCTTACTTTGAACGCCGGCGGCAGGATTACTACGATTTGCTTCTCGCGGTCAGCGAGCGCGGTACCTGGCAGGAGTGGATTAGGTTCTTCCTGGAAGGCGTGGCCACGCAGGCACACGATGCAATTGCGCGCGCGAAACGGTTGCAGGATTTGCGGCAGGAATGGCGCCAGCGGCTGACACGGGCCCGCGCCTCGGCCCTGCTGCTGCGTCTGGCCGACAACTTGTTCGAGTCGCCTGTGCTGACCATTTCCCAGGCACAGCGCTCTCTTGGCATTACTTATCGGAGCGCCCAGCGGAACGTGGAGAGACTCGTCCAAGCCGATATTCTGCGGCCTATGGGTGACTCACCTTATGGCAAAAGGTTCATTGCAATGGGGATTCTTGACGTGATTCGCGAAGAGGCTGGATGAAAATTATACTTCCAGCCCTGAAAGTACAATTCCTCCTGTCCGATTTTCACTTTAGTACACATTTCCACAGACAAACATAAGTGCACCTCGCGCGGCGTTGCCATCCAATCCAATAGAGAGTGCACCTAGTGCGCCCGGCTCTACTCGTGCGGCAGGGTTCACAACCCGAGCGCGCGGCGCCGGCGGTCAATTAGCTTCAATGCTTTCTTGATGCGAGCGGCGTTGTCCGGCCGATTCGGCCAGGTGCTTGCGCCGGAGGGATGGGGCAGGGGGATGATCACGCGCCCGTCGCGCTCGATCTGCGTGCCGATCACGTCTTCGAGCGCCGGCAGCGGGTCAAAGAACAGCCCGATCGCCAGTTTGCCGATGGGGATGATCAGCCGGGGGTTGATCAGCTCGATCTCACGCTCCAGCCAGGGGCGGCAGAGTGCCTGCTCTTCGCGCGTCGGCACGCGGTCGCCGTGCCCGGTGGGGCTTTTGCCGGGGTAGCAGCGCGTGACGGCGAGCATGGCCTGCGTCGCGCGGAACTCGGCCTCGTCGAAGCCGGCCTCGGCCAGCCATTGAAACAGCCGCCGCCCTGCATCCCCGTTGAACGGTCGCTTGGCTTCCACCTCGGTCACGCCCGGCGCCTGCCCGATGGTCATCACTTTGGCGGTGTGTACGCCATGCACCACCGGGCCGGGCGTGATTCGGTAGCCCGCTTCCAGACATTTGCGGCAGGCGCGTAGTTGGGCGTGTAGCTCGGCCAGCGCCGCCGCGCGCTGCGAGTCGGTCATCGCTTCAATCGCGCGGCGTATTGCTTGCGGAACTTCGCCAGCTTGGGCGCGATGACCATCCGGCAATACGGCTGCTGGCCGTTGTTGCGGAAGTATTCCTGGTGATAGTCCTCGGCGCGGTAGAAGGCGCGGAAGGGCGTCACCTCGGTCACGATGGGGTCCGGCCAGATGTGCGCCGCGTTCAACTCATCAATCAGCTGCTGCGCCGTCTTTTGCTGCTCGAGGCTGTGGGTAAAGATGGCCGAGCGATACTGCGGCCCGACGTCCGCGCCCTGCCGGTTGAGCGTAGTCGGGTCGTGGATGCTGAAGAACACTTCCAGAATCTCGCGGTAGCTGATGACGGCGGGGTCGAACTTCACCTGGACTACTTCGGCGTGGCCGGTGTTCCCCTCGCACACCTGGCGGTAGGTGGGGTTAGCGACGTGGCCACCGGAGTAGCCGGACTCGACCGAGTGCACGCCCTGCAGTTCGTCGAAGACAGCCTCCAGGCACCAGAAGCAGCCACCGCCGAGCGTGGCGGTTTCGAGGGGGGAGGAGGACATCGGATGGTCGTGTTCAGCCACTCGCCAAGACGCGGCCAAAGGCAAGCCTGCCGACGCTAGGTCTTGATGTCTTCCAGTTTGACGCCCCGCCCGGCGCGCAGGCTTTGTCGAGCGCGTTCGATGCGCTGGAGGAACCGCGGGTCATGCTCGAGCCTATACTCAAACCAATCGTCTTCCGATGCGAAGCCGATCAGAATGCCGGCGGGTTTGCCGTGACGTGTGATGATGATTTCTTCCTTCTCGGCTAACCGCAGATACCGAGACAGATCGTCTTTGACTTCATTCAAAGCTACTGTTTTCATCAGGTTCTCCTGCCTGCTTGAGCCATTGGTCAGCTTCTGCTTTGGATACGATCGCTAGAATTTCAACGGACGTTTCAGTCACATCATAAAAGATCCGGACCTCGTCTACCCGCAGGCGATACTGCGGTCGCGACAATCCCCGGAGCCGTTTGATCCGGCTTTTGCTGGTTCTTGTCGGTTGGTGCCGCAAGTGCGCTTCGATAGCTTTCTGGACAGCGGCGCGCTCGTTCGCTTTCAGGCGGCGCAGATCGTCAACGGCTTCGGGGGAGAGGACGATCTCGTATTTCATTCTGGCTACATTTTAGCCAGAATGATAAGAAGGCGCAAGAGCTATTGCCGTTGCGGGGAACGATTTTGCTCTGCATGCAGGAGCCGTTCAGCTCCTCTCCTGCTGAGTCATTACGGCTGCTTCTGTGTGTTCTACCGCTGTCCACGCGACCTACCGGCGCACCAGCGGCAGATACACGCGCCGATCGAGCATGGGCGGGTTGAACTCGTCCGCGCCGATGTCCGGCATGGCGCCGCGCGGCTGCCCGTCGTAGTCGTCGCCCACCGCGGCGAGCGGCGCGGCCTGGTCAATGGCCGCCGTGGCATTTGCCTTCAGGTGCAAATCGCCCGCCGCCGGGTTCACGAACCAGTTGAGCGGCGCGTTGGTCAGGTTGCCCGTCAGCGTCCCGCCCGCGCCGTCGCGTTGCCGAATCGGGCCGTCGGTCAGGTTGTACGCAATCACGCCGCTGCTGACGGCGAAGCGATACTCGATGGCCCACGGGAAGGTGCCGTTGAGGATGACCGTGTTGTGGTAGATGGCGTAGTTGCGCGCGTAGTTGACCGTGATCCCCACATCGCCGCTGCCCGCGCGGTAGATGAAGTTGTTGCGCACCACGCCGCCCTGATGGTCGTAGGTCGTGTCTCCATCGCGCGAATTGCCGTCCGGCGCGCTCAGGCCCAGCGCGATCGCCCGGTCGCACTCGATGAAGAGGTTGCGCTCGACGATGGTGTTGAGCGAGTTGCGCCACATCATGATGGCCGGCCCGGCCAGCTGCCCCCGCGGCGCGCGGATGTTGCGAAAGACGTTGTCGCGGATGACCCAGTTCGCCCCGGCCAGCACGTCCACGGCGTTGGTGTAGTCGCTGCGGGCGCGGTCGGTGTATTCAAACAGCGAGCACTCTACTACGCCGCCGTCGGAGTACTTGCGCGGCGACTGCGAGCCGTCGGTCGAGCCTTTGACGAACTGCTCACCCGCGTCAATCAGCCGCAGGTTGCGCAAGCGCGGGCGCTGCGGGCCGGCCTCGCCGTGCACCTGCACGAGGTGGAAATAGGCGTCGCGCAGTGTCAGGTCGGCAATGGTCACGTCGTTTGCGTCAAATATGGTGATGACGTGGGGAACGCTGCCGTAGTTGCTGTTGCTCATCCCCCGGCCGCGCAGCACCACCGCGTCGCGATTTCCGCTGGCGCTGCGCAGCGTCACGTTGTTGGCGGCGCGGATGTTGAGCGTGTTGGTCAGTTCGTAGTCGCCGTCGGCGATCAGGATGGTGGTGTTGCTGGTCAGGTTGCGGACTGCGCTTTGCAGTTGCGCGACAGTGGAGACGCGGACGACGTTGCCCACCGGCGGCGGCAGCGGCCCGCAGTTGGCGGACGAGGCGGCATTCACGGGAACCGGCAACGCAGCCAGAGTCCAGATGGTAAGAAGCGACACCAGCGCACGGAACATGAACGATCTCCGAACGGCACGTGTCTCTCAGGCTGAGGCGCTGCCGCCGGGTCGTGTCCGCTCGCGGCCGGGCGGGGCGTAGGGCGCCGGGATGTAGGCCACCGAGGGCCGCCGCTGGACGGCCTGCGGATACAGGGCCATCAGCTGATAGACCTCGCGCGGCATGTCGGTGGAGATGGGCAGGCCGAGCGCCCGCGCCTCGGTGACCGTGATCGGGTAGTCGTGGGTCCACTGGCCGCAGGAGAGTTGCGTGGCCAGCGCCTCAGCCTTCTCCGCTTCCATGCCGTTCTCGCGCAGCAGGTCGGTCACGCTCTCACGTACCTGCTTCAAAGCCTTGCGCGCCATGTCGGCCAGAATGAGGGTCTGGTCTTCCACCTCGGCCACGGGCTTGCGCTCCACGGCGTCCAGGATGGAAGCAGCCGGGTACTGGCCCAGCTGCGGGTCCACCGGGCCGAGCACGGCGTTCTCGTCCATCACGATTTCGTCTGCGGCCAGGGCGATGAGCGTGCCGCCGGACATGGCGTAGTGGGGGACGAAGACGGTGACGCGGGCCTTGTGCCGGCAGAGCGCCCGCGCAATCTGCTCGGAGGCCAGCACCAGCCCGCCGGGCGTATGCAGCACCAGGTCAATCGGCACTTCCGGGTCGGTCAGCTTGATGGCGCGCAGCACCTCTTCCGAGTCGTTGATGTCAATGTAACGGGCCAGCGGGAAGCCGAGCAGGCTGAGGGTCTCTTGCCGATGGATCAGGGCGATGACCCGGCTGCGGCGCTTTTCTTCGATGACGCGCAGCAGGCGCACCCGCGCCGCCTCCAGCATTTTCTGGCGGATGACCGGTTGCAGCGAGGTGATGATCAGGAAAATCCAAAATACATCCAGGAACGACATCGCATTCTCCTCACCAGGGATAGTATTCGTCCGGGTACCAGCGGGTCTGCGCGCGAGGCCGGCGGGCGAACAGGCCCACCAGCAGCAGGCCGCACACGAAGCCGCCGATGTGCGCCCAGTAGGCCACGCCGCCCATTGACACCGTGCTCACGCTCAGGACGCCACTGAAGAATTGCGAGAAGACCCAGAAGCCTAGGTACAACAGCGCCGGCACCTCGACGAACCAGGGCAGGAAGAAAAGCGGGACCAGAGTGATGACGCGCGCGTTGGGGAACAGCACCAGGTACGCGCCCAGCACGCCGGCGATGGCGCCGCTGGCCCCGATCATCGGGATGCGCGACTCCGGGTCTATCCAGGCCTGCGCCAGCGCAGCAGCGACGCCGCTCAGCAGGTAAAACACCAGATACCGCCCGGAGCCCATCCGGTCCTCGACGTTGTCGCCGAAGATGTAGAGCGCCCAGAGGTTGCTGAAGATGTGCAGCCAGCCGCCGTGCAGGAACATGCCGGTGAAGATGGTGAGCCACTCCGCCGGGCCGCCGTTCCACAACCGAGCCGGGACCACGCCGTAGGCCAGGATCAGCCGGTCCAACTGGCGCGTGGTCAGAGAAGTCTCAAACAGAAAGACCACGATGTTGGCGGCGATGATGAGCCAGTTGACCAGCGGGAAGGAGCGGGCGCGGACGGTATCTTTGAGTGGGAGCATGGTGTCTCATCCCGGAGCCTAAGGCCATTTGTCACAGACTGCGCGCGGGCGCAAAGAGGGGTTTCCTGAATCCACGAAGTTGCACGAAGGGTTACGAAGTTGCACGAAGGGCGCCGAATTTCCCGTTTCTTGGGGCGACGAAGCCACGGGCCGAGGCTCAGGCGCAAGAGAACTTACGCCCGCCGAAGTGGACGACGCCACACTGACGTGAATTGACACTTCGCATAATTCGCGTAATTCGATAGCGAAACGACCGGCTCAGTCGAGGCTATTGTACCAACAGCCTGAGCGCGGGCTGTCAACACGGAGTTACAGAAGCGGAGCAGTGAGCCAGCGCACATCGGGGATGACGCTCAGCCGCTTCTTCATCACCTCGATTGCTTCGGGGTTGTTGTCCACCAGGATGAATTTGCGCCCGAGTTCATGTGCGGCCACGCCGGTGGTGCCGCTGCCGGCGAAGAAATCGAGCACGGTGTCGCCGGGGTGCGACGAGGCGGTGATGATGCGCCTGAGCAGGCTGAGCGGCTTCTGCGTGGGGTAGCCGGTCTTCTCGTTTCCGGTCGGGCTGACGATGGTCAGCCACCAGACGTCGGTGGGCGTCTTGCCGCGCGCCGCCTTCTCCGGCCCCACCAGGCCGGGGGCCAGGTAGGGGATGCGGTCAATGGCCTCGTAGTTGAAGATGTAGTTATCCGGGTCTTTGGCGTACCAGAGGATGTTGTCATGCTTGGGCGGCCATTTGCGCCGCGTGCGCGCGCCGTAGTCGTAGGCCCAGATGATCTCGTTGAGAAAACACTCTCGCCCAAAGATTTCGTCGAGCAGGATTTTGCAGTAGTGGACTTCGCGGTAGTCAATGTGGAAGTAGAGTGAGCCATCGGGTGTGAGGAGACGAAGGGCTTCCTGCAGGCGGGGGCGAAGGAAATTCGGCAAAGAGGGGAAAGAGTCCGGGAAAGCCTGTTCGCCGAGGCGCACGGTTTTGTAGCGCCGGCCCTGAAAGCCGATGCGGTCGCCGTCCGCATCGCGCACGGTCTTGAGCCGCTGCCGCGCCTGACGTTTGCCCGTGTTGAACGGCGGGTCAATATATATCAGCCGAACCGAGTCTGACGGCAGGGCGCGCAACACAGGGAGGTTGTCCCCGAAGTAAACGGCGTTCATTCGCAGCGGCGGGCGGCAGTCAGCGTCGGCGGTCGGGCAGCCTACGTGTTCAGCAGCTCAACTACGCCCGTATCCAAATCATAGTAGGCGCCTAGCACGGGCACGCTGTCCGCTACGGGCATCAGCAGGTCCTTCAGCCGGCCAACGGTCATGTTCGCGTGCGTCCTGATGGCGCAATCCAACGGGTTAGCCGCGTTTTTGCATTCTTCTACCGCCGGGGCAATCTGCGCAGCAACCCAGGAGGGTTCGTCGTGGCTCGCTCCCGATTGCTTCGCCTGGATGGCGAGGGAGACTGCGCCGCAGCGCGCATGCCCCAGCACGAGTACCAGGGGGATGCGAAGCGCCTGAATGCCGAACAAAACGCTCTCCCGCACCGCATTGTCAACGGTGTGCCCGGCGGTTCGGATGACGAACAGGTCGCCCAAGCCACAGTCGAAGACGATCTCAGGGGGCACGCGGGAGTCCGAGCAGCTCAGGATCAGGGCAAAGGGTTTCTGAGCGCCGGCAATCTGTTGGCGACGGGCAATATCGGAGTCGGGACGCACTGCCTGGCCGAGAGAGAAGCGGCGATTTCCCTCCAAGAGTCGTTCCAACACGTTGTTCATACGCAATCTCGATGACTTCCTATTTGCTTTGTCTTGCCAGCCGCTTCAATCGCTCCGCTGCGCGTTCCAGCGTTGTTTGCCGTTTGCAGAAGGCGAAGCGTACCCAGCGGCCGGCGGCGGCCTTGTTCGAGGCGCGGTACATGGCGCTGGCCGGGATGGCAGCTACGCCGAACTCGGTCGTCAGCCGGCGGCAGAACGCCACGTCGTCGCTCGCAGGGTCGAGCGCCGAATAGTCGGCCATGAGGAAGTACGTCCCCTGCGATGGGCTGACGCGAAAGCCGGCCTCCTTCAGGACGTGCGTCAGATAGTCGCGCCGGGCCTGATACTCCGCGGCCAGCGACTGAAAGTAGCCGTCGTCGGACTCAAGCGCGGCGGCGACGGCGGCCTGAAGCGGGGTTGCCGAGCAGAAGGTGATGTACTGGTGCACGCGGCGCAGGCCGGCGGTGAGCGCGGGCGGCGCAATCGCCCAGCCAATCTTCCAGCCGGTGAAGTTGAACATTTTGCCGCTGCTCTCGACGGTGATGGTGCGCTCGGCCATGCCGGGCAGGGTGGCCAGACGGATATGCCGCGTGCCGTCGTAGGTGAGGTGCTCGTACACTTCGTCGCTCAACACGATGGTGTTCCACTTGAGGCACAGTTCGGCAATCAACGCCAGCTCCTCGGCGGTGAAGACTTTGCCGGTGGGGTTGTGCGGCGTGTTCAACAGCAACAGGCGCGTGCGCGGGTTGAAGGCGGCGGCCAGTTCATCGGGGTCGAAGGCCCAGGCCGTGACGCCCTCCGGCCCGGCGGCAACGGGACGCAACGGCACACAGCGCGGGATGAGGCCGAGCATATCGCAGTGCGGGGCGTAGGTATCGAAGAACGGCTCGAAGAAAACGACTTCGTCCCCGGGGTTGAGCAGGCCGAGCAGGGCGGCGAACATGGCTTCGGTCGCGCCGCTGGTCACCGTCACCTCCGTGTCCGGGTCAACGACCTGGCCGTAGAAGCGTTGGGCGTGCGCGGCGATGGCGCGACGCAGCGGCAACGTGCCGATGGTGGGTGCGTACTGGTTCTCGCCTGCGCGCAGTGCGGCCACGGCGGCCTCCTTGGCCACGTCCGGGCCGTCGAAGTCGGGGAAGCCCTGTCCAAGGTTGATGGCGCCATGCTCGGTGGCCAGGCGCGACATCTCGCTGAAGATGGTGACGCCGAACGAGGCGACGCGCTGCGAAAGCTGAAAGGTCATAACAGGCCGGAATTGTAACCGAATTTGGAGCCCGAATCGGGCGCTGCTATAGTATGAGAGATGCGCTCTCGACTTGAACGCTGCTTGTGGTGGGGGTTAGGCGTCACGCTCGTCGCGCTGGCCGTGGCGGTGGGCGCGCTGCTCTGGCCGACGGCGCAGGCGGAAGCGCCCGCTGCCTCATCAACCGCATCGCCTACATCGTCGCCCGTGACGGCCATCTCCGTTGTCCCGACCTCAATTACGAGGCCGCCGCCCTCGCCGGCGCCACCGTCTGCGACCTCTACGCCGCCCGCATCGGCCACCCCCATCAACACCACGCCACCTACGCTCGACGATTTCTGGGACGGGCGTGCAACGTGGAAGGTGGACGTGTTCGATACGGGCCTGCCGCTCGGCGAGTCCGATACGATACTTAGGCCGGACGGGCAACTGTGGTCGTACCTGCATGCCAGCGCGCAGTCCGCCGGCGTGGTGGATCAGTGGGGCGAGCCGGTTCCGTTCCCCGGCTGCGTTACGCTATGGAAGAGCAGCGACGGCGGGCGACGCTTTCAACTCACCGAGCCGCGCTGCCTGATCGCCTGCCAGAACCGGCCATGCACCACCGAGGCCGGCGACCACATCAACCAGCAGCAATACCCGCGCGTGATGCAGGCCGGCGACGGGACCTTCTACATGGTCTATGAGTGGGGCGGGCGCGCCTATCTGCGCACCTCGCCGGATGGCCTACGCTGGGGGCCGGCGGAGCGCGTGCCCGGCACCGGAATCTGGAAGGACTTCGAGCGCCCGTGTGCACCGCATGAACGAATCAATCCGTTCCCGCTCTTGCCCGACCTGTATGCCTGTCTGGCCGGAGCGCCGCCGGGGTTGTGGGTGGAGGGCGACCGGCTGTACGTGTTCGTAGGGATGGGCAAAAGCCCGGCGAACCTGGGCTGCTTCACCGGGCTGCGGGCGGAAGGCGCGCGGGCGATGCAGCCGTGCAGCGCCAACCCGCTGTTCACCGGCGCCGCAGTCTATGGCCGCACCGACACCATCAGTGCGGAGATGAACCCCTACTTCGACTTTCACATCATCTCTTCGGCGGATGTGCTAAAGGTGGGCGAGCGCTATTATCTGGTCTATGAAGGGATGCGGGGCACGAATCAGTTTGCCCTGGGCCTGGCGCGTAGTGTGGGGCCGGAGATCAACGGGCCGTGGGAGAAGTATCCCGGCAACCCCATCCTGATGGACTTGCCCGGCAACATCGGCGTCGGCCACGGCGACCTGATTGTGCTGGACGGCGCCACGTACCTGTACACGACGACGAGCAGCACGACGCGGGGGCGGTATGTGCTGGTGTGGAAATGAAGCCCAGGTTGGAGATTGAAGATTGAAGACTGAAGATTGAAGACTGAAGACTGAAGACGGGACGTGCTGCCCTCAGCTTGTGATTTTCAACCTGCGACCTTCAACCAGTCCCTCTGCATCACCAGCGCATCGTCTTCCAGGATCGGGCTTTCGCACAGGATGCGGCCTGCGCACTTGAAGTCATGCAGGGCGCGGAACAGGTCTTTGTACTTCAGGTCGGCCTCGGCCAGCGCCAGGTGGTGTTTTTCACCCTTCGGGCCGTAGGCGATGCCGGAGAGGTGGATGTGCAGGCGTTTGAGCGCGCCCGCGCCCAGCCGCTTCTTCACCAGCGTCAGCATGGCCGTCCACTCTGCGTAACTGTTGGCCGAGCCGTCGCCGGGGCGCGCGTGCAGGTGGGCAAAGTCCAGGCAGGGCAGCACGCCCTCGATCTCCGCCGCCAGCGCCAGCGTGTCTTCCAGCGAGCCGAGCATGGCGCTCTTGCCCATCGTCTCCGGGCGCAGGGTAACGGGGTTGCCGTTAGCGCGCAGTTCCTTCACGCAGTCGCGCAGGCGCGGCACGGCCACCCGCAGCACCTCCTTCGGATCGCGGCCAAAGTACGAGCCGGGATGAAAGACGATGTCCGTCGCGCCGGCCAGATGGCCGTAGTGGGCGGCGTCCATCAGACGCTTGCGGCTTTTGGGCCACTCGTCCGCCGAAGCGTTCAGGTTGATGAAATACGGCGCGTGGACGGAGAGGGCGACTTTATACTGTGCGCTGGCGGCCTTGATCTCGGCGCATTTGGCCTCGGTGACGCGCACGCTCTGCACCCAGGCCAGCTCCATTGCGTTCAGGCCCAGTTCCGCCGTGCGTTGGATGCCGCCGACCGTGCCGCCGGGCTTCTTGGCGGTGGAGAGCGGCGTGCCGACGGTGCCGAAGAGGAAGGAGGGTTTCTTTTGCATGAGGCCTTGTCTGTTGTTGATGAGTGGTGAAGGGATTGTCAACGCAAAGGCGCAAAGACGCAAGGGCGCAGGGGGATAACGCAAAGGCGCAAGGACACAGAGACTCTCACGCTTTGCGACTCTGTGTCTTTGCATTAAAAACTCTCTCTGGCCTAACGCAGAGCGTTGCAAGGACGTAAGGTGGCTGACGCAAGCACGCGAAGTAAAACGAGGGCGAATCTGCGCTCTTCGCCGCGCTCTCTGCGGTGTGTCTGCGAGGCGTTTTTCAGTGTACTCTACCGTCTCGCATGCGACATGATTAGGTTGTGTCCCCAAACTTTGTAACCGTGCGGTTTTAGAGCGATTTCCAGCTGGAATTACGGCAAGGCATGCGAAATTCGACCTGTTTTCAGTCTACGGAACCGTAAATCAATCAGGAATTCGCTCTAAACGCAACCATGGCGCGTTGTCGTCCCCACCGCCTTGCGCTATCATTTCTGCAACCGGAGGCTGCTCATGGACACCAAACCTGAAATGTTCATGCGCGACCCGAACACCGGCCAGCTGGTGCCCGTGGAACGAGAAAGCCGCGCCGACCGGATGGCTGCGCTGTTCAGCATGGCCTATCTGCTCGGGATGATGGCCTTCTTCTTTTGGGCCTTGTTCGACGTCTGGATCGGTCGCTTCACGCCGTTGCGCTGGCTGGGCTACAACACGCCGACAGACTTGGAACGCCTCAACGAGCCGATTTTTATCCTGCTGGCCTATGCCTTCCTGGGCGGTGGGTTGGGTGGAACCGTCAACGGTATCCGTAGTCTGCTCACCTGGCATAGCGAATGGGCGGTCTTCGAGCGGCGCTACGTCTGGAAGTACATCACCTGGCCCTGGCTCGGCACAGCGCTGGCACTGATTGTGTTTGCGCTGGTGCGCAGCGGCGTGGCCGTGCTCGGCGGCGACGTGGTGACCGAGCGGCCTGAAGAAATCAATCTGCGCCAGACACTCTCCACGTTGGTCGTTGGCATCCTCTCCGGCTACGGCGCGCGCGAAGTCTTCATCTGGCTGGATGCGCAGGTCTCGCGCTTCTTCCGTACTGAACGGGGCGAGCAGCGCGAGGTGCCCGACCTACTTGGCCTGCCGCTGGCCGAGGCCGAAGCACGCCTGGCGGAAGAGAAACTCAGCCTCGGCGAAGTGCTCGAACAGGACTGCGGGCGCCCCGAGGATGTGGGCCGAGTACTAGCACAATCGCCCGAACCGAAGAAGAAGCTCGCCGTTGGCGGCGCGGTCAACGTGACCGTGGGCGCGCGCATTGACGGGGAAGGTCTCCGCGGTTGAGATGACCCACGTCGCCGATCATCCACCCGGCCTGGTCGTCCTCTTTGGCTCCGGCGAGACTTCCGCCACGGGCAGCAAGATTTTGCAGGCGCTCGTGCCGCGCCTCGAACGCCCGCTGCGGCTGGCCGTGCTGGAGACGCCCGCCGGCTTCGAGTTGAACTCTGCCCAGGTGGCGGGCCGCGTGGCCGACTTCCTGCGCGATAAGCTGCAGAACGAAAAGCCCGAGGTGACCGTCATCCCCGCGCGCAAACGCGGCACTGCCTTCAGCCCGGACGACCCCGAAATCGCCGCACCCCTTCGCAATGCGAGCCTGGTGTTCATGGGCGCAGGCAGCCCGACCTACGCTGTGCGCCAACTCAAGGGTAGCGTTACCTGGCACACACTGGAGGCTGTGCATCGCTTCGGCGCGGCGGTGGTCTTCGCCAGCGCTGCCACGCTCGCCGTCAGCGCCTACACCATCCCCGTCTACGAAATCTACAAAGCCGGCGAGGACCCGCACTGGCGCGCCGGCCTCAACTTCTTGCTTCCCTTTGGCCTCAACCTAATTTTTGTGCCACACTGGAACAACAGCGAGGGCGGCGCCGAGCTAGACACCAGCCGCTGCTTCATGGGCCGCGAGCGCTTCGCCGAGCTGCTGCGCCAGCTGCCGGGCGGGCACACCGTCGTCGGTATTGACGAGCATACGGCGGTAGTGCTGGATTTTGCGACGGGCGAGTGCGAGGTGATGGGCGTCGGCGGAGTGACCGTGCTGCGCAACGGCGATGAGCGGCGCTGGATGAGCCGGGAGCGACTGCCGTTGACCGAACTGGGCAACTATCGCCCGCCGCTGCGCAACGCCGACATCCTGCCGGAGGCGTGGGCAGCAGTACACGCCAGCCGTTACGCGCTGAACGAGCCGGCCGGCCCACCGGAGGCCGTGCTCACTCTGGTGGCCGAACGCCAGTCCGCGCGTGCGCTGAAAGATTGGCCTCGGGCGGATGCCCTCCGCCGGCAGCTGGCCACACTCGGCTGGCATGTCAAAGATACGCCACAGGGGCCGGTGGTGGAGAGAGTAGAAAGTAGAGAGTAGAAAGTAGAAAGTAGAATCTTCGCCTGACGTTCTGCTCTCTACTGTCTACCTACGCCATGGACCGAATCTTCTTCCTCCTCGGCTCTCTCTTCGCCGGCCTCTCGGTTGCGCTCGGCGCATTTGGTGCGCATGCACTGCGCGACCGGCTCGATGAACGCTTGCTGGCCAACTTCGAGACGGGCGCGCGCTATCAGATGTACCACGCGCTGGCGTTGCTGGCCGTGGCCTGGGCCGTCTCGCGTTTCCCGGCTTCGCAGCTGCCGGTTATCGCCGGCTGGTTGTTCGTGGCCGGAATCGTTCTCTTCTCCGGTAGCCTGTATCTGATGGCACTGACCGGGCAGCGTTGGCTGGGCGCCGTAACGCCGTTCGGCGGTGCAGCCTTCATCGCGGGTTGGGTCTGTCTGTTGTTGGCTGCCTTGCGCGCCGGAAACTGAAGGCCGTGCTAAACAAGCAAACCTACATACTCCTCTGGTCAAATTGATTGCCGTTGCGACTGCCGAGTGCTCTGGCTAACTCTCTGTTTGCGATAGGGTGTGTGACGGTGACAACCTTGTGACCCTGTACAGGCCGCAGAGTTGCGGCCTGTACTTTTGCAGGGCGTCAGGAATAGGTATTGTTAATCCAACCTCAGAGCCTGTTTGTTAAAAAAGAAAACACCGGACAAGGAAAGTGGCGTAAGATATGCAGATGCAGCGGAAGCGCTCGATGTCCAGGTCACGCACGATCCGCTCGAGCAGCGCCTGCTGGGTGGTGCGCCCGGCATACAGGTCGCGGAACATCTTCTCCAGTTGATTGGCCGGGAAGATGTCGCCCACCACGTCGAAGACCTGGTCAGTGCCGAGTTCGGCGCGGATCTCCCGCAGTCGGTCGAGCACCTGCCCCTGGCGCGTGTTGGCGGCGACGAAGTTGAAGATCAGGCGGTCATGCTCCTGCCTGTAGTGGTGGATATGGCCTATGCGCTTTCCCCCGACATTGAATGAATGGGCCCACCGGTTGGACGAAGACGACCTGAAGCGGCTCGGGGAGGGCGAGGCCATCAATGATGGAACCGATCTGAAGATCGCGCCGCCGCATCCGACAGAGCCTGGGTGAAGTTGCCTTTACTCAAAGCGCCCGGTCAACATTGCCGGCGGAGTATAGCGGCCTACCGCCAGCTTGGCAAAAACGACGGACTGCCGGTGCGCATGCAAAACATGTCAACCGCACCCTGAGCGGACGCTGAGCGAAGCGAAGCAGCAGTCGAAGGGGCGACACGTTCCCTGACCACCTTTGCCTGCCCACGACAGCAGACTCTGGATCTGGCTCGCAGCTTCGTTTTTCATTTGAGACGGTTATGCTCGGGCATAAGCTTCGAGCCCCCTGTGTGGATTAGGGCGTTTCTTGAGGCGGTGCTGGCCGTGACCGTAAGATCAACTACTCCATCACAGATACCCGATCGCTCAGGCCTAATTCCCTCAGTGCCGCTTCGGTTTCGGCCTTCCGTTGTCCGGACACGCCCTCCGGCGGCCGGATGTCCACCTTCACGCTCAACTTCAGGCCGCCGCCCACTGCGAAGCGCGAGAGAACTTTGGTGTAGAACTGCATCCACTTGGTCGGCGGCACCTCGCCCTCC
Source organism: Anaerolineales bacterium (assembly GCA_033577755.1). Classification (GTDB taxonomy): domain Bacteria; phylum Chloroflexota; class Anaerolineae; order Anaerolineales; family UBA6663; genus JANWXR01. The sequence goes on along the minus strand of JAVQXV010000006.1, from coordinate 21,925 downwards.
CAGGTCAGGCCGCGCAGGCGGTCACCGGCCTGGGACGTCGGCGCAGCGATCTCGACAACCGGCTGAGTGGGCGCGGCGCCTCCATCTTTAGCCTCAATGGGGTGCGGCTGAGGTTGAGCATACTCGATGGTCGCCGCTCCGCTCCCAGAGAGTAAAGCCTCCGCAGTCGCTCTGGGGAGCAGCACGACCGAGTCGGAAATTTCGACCTCGGCTTCCGTTGTGGGGCGCTTGTAGCGTACGCCGACGTAATTCCCGGCGGCGTCCTTCCCCGCATAGCCGAACAGGCCATCCGACACGCCGGAGGCGATGGTACGGCGCACCACTTCCGGGTCGGTGAGGCGCGGGAACAGCGGCGAAGCAAAGAAGGCATCGCGCACGGCTTTGGTCGGCCATTCCGTGAGCGCGACCGGCCAGTTGCGTGCCAGAAAGTTCGCGCTGGGTTCAGACTCGATCTCGCCGTCATCCCGCAAGCGGCGGAGGATCAGGCCGGGCAGACCATTGGTAGAGGCGCTCGAATGGATCAATCCCAAATCAATGTGCCGCAGGCCATCCTTCCCAAGAAAGACGACGTGGCGATAGGCGTTCCAGACGGCCTCCTTCAGGTCTTTTTCGGCGCGCCGCTTCTGCTCGGTGAGCTGGCGCTGCTGGCTCTCGTCGAGCTTCAGGTCTTCCTTCTCGTCGTCGAGCGCCTCCCAGGCCAGAAGGCGTTTGGCCTGATCGCGCATGCGCTGCGCGCTTTCGGCCACGGCGAAGAGCAGGCCGCTCTTGTACGTCCGCCCGGACTGGCCGTACTCGCGGATGAGGTTCTCGATGAATCTCTCGGTCGCCGCGCGGCTGAGGTCTTCCCAGGCATAGTCGGGGGCCAGCACCACCAGCGTCAGGGCCGGGCGGTCGGGGATTTCGCCGCTCGCCTCGGGAAAGTATTTCCGGTCGAGCGAAGGGCCTTCCTTGAAAACCGCCCGGACCTCTTCGCGCACGCGGCCCTCGATCTTCTCTTTCTGCTGGCCCACCGACGCCATGCGGTCGGCGTGCAGGCGGTTCAGCCCCATCTTGTGGCTCAGGCGATAGTGGCTGCCTTCCTGTACCAAATAGTAGCAACCGTCCACCAGCGCCTCGAGCGCGGTCTCCACGTTGCCGATGTCCAGCCCCGGCTCACCGACCGCCAGCCGGATTTCGGGCAGGGTGGCGTACTCGCGCGTAGGCGACTGGCCGCCGCTGGACTCGAAGAACACGGCGGAGGCGGCCTTGCGATGCAGCCGGGCGCGCTTGAGCGTATCGGCGGCCTCGGCATCCAACCGGACGGCGTTCGCGCTCTCGCCCGCGAGGTCGGCCATCACCGCCGCCTCCAGCCGCCCTTCGCCCAGCTGGTCGAAGACTTCGGAGCGGAAGAGGCTGTCCTCGAACGGCGCCGTGCCGAGCGTAATGAGCAGGTCGGGGCGGTTCTGAGCATAGCCATCGTGATAAGCGCGCGCCACCCACAGGGCCAGCATCCGCAGGATGCCGCGCGTGCGCTGAAACTTCGGCAGGGACTGCCATTTGCGCTCGAAGACCGAGAACACCGTAGGATGGAACGGGTAGGTGCTCAGGATGATGTCGGCGGCGTGGTCAACGGGGAACCAGTTGGGGATGCTGTTGCGGTTGTCGCGCAGCCACTCGGCGTAGGCATTGGCCGTCGCGCGCCGGTCGGCGGTCGGGCCGCGGTTGTCGAACAGGCGGCGGATGATGATCTCGGCGATCTCGTCGCCCTGCGAGAGGATGTAGGGCTTGTTGACGCGCGTGGAGAGTTTCTCCAGCCGGCTCTGGTCGGCCAGGTCTTCGGGGCTCATCTCCAGCTCGGAGGCGGGGAGCGAGAAGACCAGGCTGATGCCCCTGCGCGCGGTGGCCTCTTCCGTGAGGTTCTGAAAGAACTGGATGCACTGCGCGGCGAGGGTCGAGCCGCCGACCTGGAACGTGCGGGCCTGGTTGAGGTAGTTGAGCACCTCGTCCATCAGGATGAGCACCGGGCGGTCTTCAGGCAGGAAACGGCGGATGGCCTCTTTGCCGGGCCGGCGCAGGTTGGCGTCGTGCTCGGCGACGACGGCAAAGGCCTCGGCCCCACCGAGCTGCCAGGCGATGTCGCCCCACGGCGTTTTGCGGAGCGGCTCGCCGGGAGCCCCGCGCCCCGTTTGCGAGTCGAACTCCGACCCGACGAACACGGCGACATCGGCCTTCGGGACGGACGACAGGCCGGCACGGGCGAGCAGGTCTTTGACGCCGGGCCACTTGTCCGCCGCTTTGCCATGTTTAGCCAGGTGATAGAGCAGGGTGAGCGCGTGGGTCTTGCCGCCGCCGAATTGCGTGGTGAGGTTGATGACCGGGGAGGCGCCCAGGGTCTCGCCGGCCAGGCGGCGCAGGGCTTCTCCGGCCATCTCCTTGACGCCTTCGGTCAGGTAGGTGCGCTCGAAGAACTTCTCCGGCCTGAGATAGTAATCCGGCGCGCGGCCGTCGAGGACCTGATCGAGGTGGACGGCGAACTCGGAGGCGTCTACCGGTCGGTTTTGGGCTAAATCTTCGCGCGGGACGGCGACGCGATACCAGGGTTTGAGGGGCATGGAAGCCTCCTGAATGCGGAATGATGAATGCGGATTGCGGCCTCGCGCAGCGGCAGCGGGTCGGCAAGTTCCGGGCAACACAAGACGTGCAGAAAGTGCAAATACACTGCGTCGCTCACATGGCGTCAGGCGTAAGGTGTGCACGCAAAACGTGTCAGCCGCGCCCTGAGCGGACGCTGAGCGAAGCGAAGCGGCAGTCGAAGGGGCGGCACGTTCCCTGACAACCCTTGCGTGCACACGGCGTAAGTGAGGGCTTGACCGAATAGGCGCATATGATAGACTAATGGCCAGAGCGGTATCGTCAGTCTTGGGTAGGCCGGGCGTTCGGAGAACGCCCCACTCCGCTGTCCTGATCAGCGGTGGTTATCGGCCTCCAAGCAGAGCCGCTTCATCATTTAAGCACTTCCTCCACTCGCGGCGCATACTTGTCGGCAACGACGACATACAGCGAGATATCTTCCTGCGCAAGCGCCGATAAAAATCGGGTGATAACTTTGGGTTGAGCATAACGGGCCTTGAATTCGCCGCCTGGTGATTGTACTCCCAGGGCGCGGCGCGCCCGGCGAATGTGCTGGACGACGGGCCGAGATTGAGGCGTGAGAAGAACGGCGACCAGAAAGTAGCGCGACTCTGTCTTCGAAGTTGTCGGGTCAGCCGGATCGCCAGACTCATCCAGGAATGCAAATTTCATCCCTCTCTACAGCCCCAACCCCTTCTTCCGCGCCAGCACGCCGTCCACCCAGCGCTTCTCCTGCGAAGCCGCCGGGTAGAGCGCCGAGGGAGTTTGCTTACGCCAGCCGCTCATAACATTTCCAGAAAATTCGGCGGGGCATACAGGCGGCGCTTGCGCAGAGGTTCGGGCGCTTCGGTTTCGCACAACCGGCGCAGGCGTTTCATCGTTTTGGCCGCGCTCACAAGCCATAGGGGTTCAGGGGCGGGGCCAACCTCGCGTGTCCACTCCGGCGGGTTCTGGCGCAGGCGCTCAGCGAAGAGTTCCAGCAGCCCAGCCGTCAACGCCAGCAGGCGCGCGTCGCCGGTCTGAGGCCGGGCATAGCGGCTCAAGTCGGGTTTCTCCCGCAGAAGGTCCTGCGTCAGGCTGCGGGCCTGCAAACTGTCTTCGCGCAAAGCCGCCTCGGCAATAGATTCAATTTTCACCATATTCAGCCTCCCACAGATCCTCAAAGGCGTACTGCGCTTTGAGCTCCCGCCCCGGCAACAGATAGCGCTGGACTTGTTGCCAGATTGCTTCCCGCCCTTGCTCAGCCGGGATTTCGCGCAACAGACGTCGCGCGTCCTCGATGTCCACTTTATCACGCCACGCCATGAGCTTCATCGCCAGCAGTTGCGGTACGCCGGGGGCGCGCACGGTGAGACCGGGCCGCGATAGCAATACGACCCCTTCGCTCATGCCGACGACGTAGCCTTTGACCGCATCGGTCAGCCAATCGGAAGCCCACCTCTGCTCGGCGGCCACTTGTTCGGCCAGGGCCCGCACACGCTGGGCCTCGCCCGGCGACAAGATGACGACATCCACATCGTGCGTGGCCGGGCGCGCGGCATATGCCAATACCATCGCCGCGCCGCCTACCACCAGCAGTTCAATCTGCTCGCCGCGTTCTTCAGCCAACTGGCCCGGCCGCTCCAGTCCTTTGATGATTTGCTCGCGTGACAGGAGCGTCATGGCTACAGCCCCAACCCCTTCTTCCGCGCCAGCACGCCGTCCACCCAGCGCTTTTCCTGCGAAGCCGCCGGATAGAGCGCCGAGAGCGCCTGCGCCAGCCGCCAGAAGTGCGAGTCCTTGCCTACGCCGTCGTCCACAAGAAAGCGTTTCAGCACCTCACTGCGCCCCTCGCCGAACAGGAGCATTGCCTGATGAATACGGTCGAGCGTGGTCTGCCCGGCGGTGAACTGCTCATCAGCCGGCAGGTCCTCGCCCGGCGTGAGTGAGCCGACTTGTTGCTCAATTGTTTCCAGCGCCAGTTGTTTCCCTCCCTTCCCACGTTTTCCTGTTTTCCCCCTTTCTTTCTCTGTTCCGCTCACTTCGCGTGCCTTCTGCACTCCAAACAGCGCCCTGCGCCGCTCGGTCACGCTCAGCAGTCGCGCCGTGTTGCCTTTGATGGCCACCACGCCGCCGGGTTTGCTCAGGTCTTCCAGGTGCGCGCCGATGCCCTGCGCCAGCTTGCGGGCAGTGTCATATTCAAGCGCAAACCCCTTGGGCGCTGCGGCCTTCGATTCGGCCCCTTCATCTTCATCCTCAGGCTCTTCTTCAGCTGACTCTTCAGCCTTGCCGTTGGCTCCGCCGGCAAGCGTCCATAACCACAGCGCCGTCAGCCGCCCGTCCTCCTCGAAGCCGGTGGGGTCTGCGCCGGCGAAGATTTGGTTGAGCGCCTCGCGCCCCACCGCCGCCCAGACGTGCTCGAGATATTCGCGCAGTTCGATTTTCTTGCCGCCCGCCGTCTCCACCCGTTCGTACCGGCTGAAGATTTCCAGCGCCGGGCCGAGGCAGGCGAAGATGGCGTCCGCGCCGACCACGCCTTCCTTCGCCAGCCGGGGCATCCACTCGTGAATGCGCTTGGGCAGTTCAGCCAGCACGTCGCGCCAGTCGCCGACGGTGGTTATTGGTGAGTGGGGATTAGAGATTGAAGATTGTTCGCGGCGGCGGCAGACGAGGTGAACAGAAGAACCGAGCCGGGCCTGCCCTTGCGCGGCCACGCGCGTTTCCATTTCGGTGTCAATGGGCCAGGAGCCGGTGATTTTCCAGCCCGCGTCCACTACGGCCTGCAAGATGGCTTCCCAACTGGAGGTCGTTTTGCTGGCGAAGACAATTGTGCCGATGCCATTTGGCTGAAGCAAGCGGCGGCCCTCGGCAAAAGCTTTGGTCAGCTCACGCTCATAGAAGGCAGTGTCCTTTATAGAATGCTTAGACTCATTTGGATACTCAACAACTATTTCAGCCTCTTTGTTGACCACATCATTAATCAGGAGGTCAGCGTGAACGTGTCCGAGGCTCCGGCGTATCCAAACGTAGAAAAAGTCAGACAAGTTAGCATATGGCACAGCATCGTAGTACGGCGGATCGGTAAAAAAAGCATGAGCAGATTCGACGGGGAGCGGATGAATGGTAGCAGAGGCGGTTTCGACGTGGCCGTAGGCGTTACAAACCACGGTTTCACGAGTGATTACATTAAGCACCCAGCCACATGCGCCAGAAAATCCACCTGCCGAGTCTGATCCGGGGAAGACCTCACAAAAATCCCAAATCATTGGTAGCGCTTGCCGCCCAAAAGAGTTGCCGATAAACTCGCCTGCAGACACCCAACGACAAAGGCTCGATGTGTAGTCGGCTTGTCTATCCACCGTCAGCGCCAAGCAGGTTTGCACTGCCATGGCCAACTCGATATTTTGTTCCCTAAGCTGCTTGCAGGACTCACGCACCAAATGCACTAACGTAGTCAGCGCCAAAGCCTGCCGTGGTGTGAATACATCACCCCATGTCTCCATGCCATAGAGGGGCAGCCGATTAATCGAGTGAGGAAGCGGATTGACCAACTCATCCGGCACCAAACTCAGCGGGCCGGTATGCGCTTTCTTCCGCCGCTCCAACTCTTCCGCCGCTTTTCGCACGGCTTCCAGGTCGCGCTCCGTGGGCAAACGATAGAACCGCCCCGGCTCGGTGGGCTTGGTCGTCACCACACAAAACAGTCGCGCATCGTTCGCGCCGCCGCGCCTTGCCCTCAATTGCTCGCGCACCCGCGCCACAGGCGTGGTGTAACCGCACACCGGGCAGGTGGCCGAGCCGCGCTTTACCGTGCCGTCGAATGGCGGATTTTTGATTTCGGATTTTGGATTGCCGATTTCTGATTGCGGATACCACCTGCCGTTGCGCTTCTGGATGATTTCAAAATCAACGCGCTTGCGGTTCTTGTCCGGCACGAGGCGCAGCGCCACGGAGCGCTCGTCCCTCTTTGCCAGCCACAGGCTGCGCATCAGCGGCACTTCCGCGCCGCAGCCCGGCCCCTCACAGCGGATCGTCCGCGCCCACAGGTAGGCAATCGGCGTGCTGCCGTCCGGGTCCTTCGGGTAAAACTCGGCCAGCTCCTTCTCCGCCCGTTCCTTGATCCAGTTCCCCCAATACCGCACCGCCTCCGCCAGCCCCTTCAATACCACCTCTTCCCCGTTCTCATTCCGCACTCTGCATTCCGCGTCCCCATACTTCGGGATGTATTCCAGCACCACCTTGTTGAGCAGCACCGCCACCGGGTTGAGGTCGGAGGCGAACGCATCCGCGCCGATGCGCAGGGCTTCGAGCGGGATCGAGCCGCCCCCGGCGAACGGGTCCACCACGAGCGGGCGCGGAAGATGGGAGATTTGCGATTGAAGACTCTGGATTGCGGATTGGGGGTTGCTCCAGTCGAGGGACGGCAATTGAAAGCCCGGATCGGTCAGGGCGAGGTGGGCGATGTGCGTCAACAGCCGCGCCGTTTCGAGATAGGCGGGGACGGTCGAGTTATCCCAGTTTGCAAAGTCGCCGATGAAGTCCAATAGGGCGTAGCGCAGGACGTTGAGGTGGTTGGACTGGCTCAGGTCGAACGCGGCATCTTGACGGGCGAGCGTGTTCCAGCGCCCGAAGGCGGTGGGCGAGCAGGACTCGGCCAGTTTGCGGTCGCTCACCACCCTGCGGGCAAAGGCGGTGATGAGTTGGGCGGCGGCCTCGCGGAAGGCGGGCGGGCAGTCGGGGTCGGCGGGGTCGGGCCAGAGGGCGGCGCAGAGCACGGCGCGGCAGGCGGCCAGCGGGCGGCGCGCCCACCAGATGTGCAGGGTCGAGATGTGGCCGTGGCGGATGGACTTCTCGCGCCGGGCGTGGGCGGAGATGGTCTTGATCGGGAGGTCAACTTCGATGAGGCGTTTGGGCATTGTGGATGGAACGTCGGCAAACGGCAAATGGCTTGCTTGACGAAAAACGGCGTTGGGGATTATAGTCTTAGTCAGACCGGACTCGTAAGGCCTGGATCGGCTGCTCCGATGTAAGTCGGTGATACTCCGTCGGCGTCACGCCCACCTACTTCGGCAGGTGTGAACGGTGAGAATCGGCCTCCAGGGTGAGCCGGTTTGTTTTTTATCTACCCACCATGACCTCTCCCACGATCTTCTCCGCGATCAGGCTGTAGAACGTCTCGTCCTCTCTCGTACCGCTGATAGATGCCCCAAGCGACGGCGTCGGCAGCCTGCAAGGCCCGTTCCTGTTGTGAGTCAACGTAGACAAACGAGAGCGTCGCCCCAGGTCGTTGCGCCCCGGCGATGATTGACTGCACGAGCCGGTCCTGCAAGGAGGGTTTGGTATAACGCTTGTCCAACGTGACGATGACGTGGTCATGTCGAGCCGTCGCCTGCCGAACCGCCTCGGCACATACCCGCCGGTACCAGTCTTCTCTATCATCGGGCGGCATAGCGGCCCGTTTATCCAGGATCGCCGCGTAGATTTCGATGTCAAGCGCCGCAATGCGCGTGAGGAACTTGGCCGTAACCTTTGGAGGGGTGTGCCAGGCTTTCAGCTCTGCAATATCTCGCAACTGCTTGCCGAGCGACCGGCGCGTGCGGGCCACCGCTTTGCGCAACGGCTCAAGATTGGAGCAGACGATGCCTGCTACCACCAGAAACCGGGAAGAGTGAGGCCCGATACCTGTATCGCCGGTTTCGTCAAACACCGACTGGACAAACAGCGCCCCCATCACCCGATGTCCCTTTCATCTCTTGCTTCGGTCGCCTCGCGGATGGCCCTCGCCCCGACGGTGTAATACTCAATCTTCGTCACCGGCTGCCACTCCATCTGCACCGGATCAGAAATGCGGATGAGCTGCGGCTCGCTCGCGCAGTGGAAGACCACGTACAGCCAGTAATCCCTGCCCAGCCGCTGCGCCGTCGCGTGCTCGTTGGGCGTGAGCACAATCGAACCTTCCTCCGCGCGGCCCTTCACCTCGATGAACCGCACGCCGCCCGTGGCCGGATGGCGCGAGAGCACGTCGAAGCCCCGATCCTGTGACGACACGTCCTCCGGCTCCCAGCCCTGCGCGCGCTCGTACGCCATCGCCACCTCCATCGCAACGCGCCCGATCTCCGGGTCGGGCATCATGCCCCGGAACTTCTCGCGCTCCGGGTGGGGCAGGATCCACGCCCGCCCCAGATGCGTCAGGTCGCCCAGGCTGAACTGCCGCTCGCGCTCCAGCTCTTTCAGCCGCCGCTCCAGCCGCCGGTTCAGCTCCTCCAGCCGCGCCTCCGCCTGCGCGATGTTGCCGGCCATGCCCGGTTCGTCGCGCTCGTAAAACTCGGCGATCTGCCGCTGTTGCCGGTCAATCAACGTGTTCAGGCTCAGCTCGACGTGATGTCGGATGCGGTCCACCTCACCCGCGCGTCCCGCGCTCACTTCGGTCAGAAAGGGCATGAGCGCCTGTTCCAGCAAAAAGGCTTCGACCTGCGCCCGATCGGGGAGAGGGTCATGCGCCGGGATGGCCGTCCCGACCGGGGCCGGATTCAGGTCGAGGAGCAGCGTCGGCTCGCGCACCGTCATCGCGCCCTCGATGCTCGTCTCCACCCCAAACAGCCGCCGGTTGAGCGTCACGCCCCGCCCGTCTTTCACCGAGGCGGCGAAGAGATCGAGCCGGGCGGGCTTGTCCCGCTTCACGTCATAGAAGACCGCGCCCCGGCGCAGGTCGTTCTGCGCCTGCTCCCACGTCGCCTCGCGCACCGCCTCGAAGAGCGGATGGCCGGGCGTGACCCATTCGATCATCGGCTGGTCGAGCGTCTCGGAACGCTCGAAGGTGATGAGCCTGTATTCGCGCCCCAGCGGGCCGAACTTCGGCGCCAGCCGCTCGCCGACGGCCAGCAGGTCGCGCGGCAGGCGGCCCACGCTCATCACCAGGTTCTTCGGCTTGAGTTGCGTCAACCCGACGAGCGGCGCGGCCTGCACGAAGAACTCCTGCACCACCTCGGGCACCATGCGCCGTTCGCGCGCCTCGGCCCGTTTGCCCACGATGGCCGATAGGTTCACCAGCTGGCGCTGGGTCAGGCTCTCCAGCGTCGAGTTGCAGATGCGACGGAAGCGCTCGATGTCCAGGTCGCGCACGATCCGCTCGAGCAGCGCCTGCTGGGTGGTGCGCCCGGCATACAGGTCGCGGAACATCTTCTCCAGTTGATTGGCCGGGAAGATGTCGCCCACCACGTCGAAGACCTGGTCGGTGCCGAGTTCGGCGCGGATCTCCCGCAGCCGGTCGAGCAGCCGGTCGAGCACCTGCCCCTCGCGCGTGTTGGCGGCCACAAAGTTGAAGATCAGACAGTCGTGCTCCTGCCCATAGCGGTGGATGCGGCCCATGCGCTGCTCCAGCCGCACCGGGTTCCAGGGCATATCGTAGTTGACCATCAGCCAGCAGAACTGGAGGTTGATGCCCTCGCCCGCCGCCTCGGTGGCGACCATCACCTGGGCCTCCTCACGGAACTCGCGCTCGGCGTAGACGCGCGTGCCGGGCGTGTCGCGGTCGCCGATCTTCATCCCGCCGTGGATCTGGGTCACGCTCAGACCCCAGCCCCGAAGCTTCTCCACCAGATAATCGAGCGTATCCTTGTGCTCGGTGAAGATGAGCAGCTTGGTGGCCCTGTCGCCCGCTAGGTTCTGCTCGGCGATCAGGTCTTTGAGCCGCTTGAGTTTGGATTCGATCTCGCGCCGCTCCAGCGCCTCGGCCTGGCGGATCAGCCCTTCGATTTCGGCGATCTCTTCCTTGATGAGCCGCCGCTCCTGGGCCAAAGAAACCAGCTCGATCTTGTCGTACAGGCGGGCGGCTTCGTCCTCGGGCAGGTCGTCCAGGTCTTCCAGTTCGCGCTCGTCGAACTCCGGCGGTTTGGCGGGCTTGTCGAGCTGCTTGTGCAACCGGTCGCGCCGCCGTTCGAGCGTCCGGCGCAGCGCGCGAACGCTCGAGGCAAAGCGGCGCTGCATCAGCGCCATGGTGAAGCCGAGCGCCCGCCCGCGCGCCGACTCGTCCGCCGCCGCGCGGATAGACTGGTCTTCGACGTAGCGCGTCAGCGCCAGGTAGAAGTTGAACTCGTCGCCGTCTAAATCGAAGCGGATGGTCTTCACCTCACGTTTGGTGAAGAGCTTGTGGACGACGCCGGTTTCGGGGTGAGGGAAGGTGACCAGGGCCTCCTTCGTGCGCCGCAGGTAGAACGGGGCGCGGTTGCGGCGCATGGCCTCCTGCAGGCTGGCGACTTCACCGTACACGTCCCGGTCGAGCAGTTGCAGGAAAAGCACGAAGTTGTCCGGGTCGCCCTTGTGCGGGGTGGCGGTGAGCAGCAGGTAATGGTCGGTCTTCAGCCCCAGCGTTTCGCCCAGTCGGTAGCGGTCGCTCTTCTTGTCCGGCGCGGCGGCGCTCATCTTGTGCGCCTCGTCCACGATGACCAGGTCCCAGTGAGCGCGCTCCAGGCTTTCGCGGACCTCGTCGCGCTTGGCCCAATCTATGGACGTGATGACTTGCGGCTTATCGAGCCAGGGGTTGGTGCCGTAGGCGGCGCGCAGGTCGGCGCCTCGGATGACCTCGAACTGTTCACGGAATTTGTCGGCCAGTTCGCGTTTCCATTGAAACGTCAGGTTGGCCGGGGTGACGATCAGGGTGCGCGTCGCCAGGCCGCGGGCTTTGAGTTCCTTGAGCAGCAGCCCGGCCATGATGGTCTTGCCCGCGCCGGGGTCGTCGGCCAGCAGGAAGCGGATGCGCGGCAGGGGCAGGATGGCGTCGTAGACGGCTTCGAGCTGGTGGGGGAGCGGGTCAACCCGGGCGACGGAGAGGGAGAAGTAGGGGTCGTACTCATGGGCGAGGCCCAGGCGGTAGGCCTCGATCCCCAGCCGAAATCGCACCGCGTCCCCGTCGAACGGCTCCTCGGCGGCCAGCACGGTGAGCTGCGCCAACTGCGCCGTGTCGAAGATGCGCTCGATGTATTGCCCGGTGCGCGTCCCCTTCCCCCCGACCTTGAACGAATTACCCACCGGTTGGACGAAGACGACCTGAAGCGGCTCGGGGAGGGCGAGGCCGTCAATGATGGAACCGATCTGAAGATCGCGCTGCCGCATCCGACAGAGCCTGGGTGAAGTTGCCTTTACTCAAAGCGCCCGGTCAACATTGCCGGCGGAGTATAGCGGCCTGCGGCCAGGTTGGCAAAGACGACGGACTGCCGGTGCACACGCAAAACATGTCAGCCGCACCCTGAGCAGACGCTGAGCGAAGCAGCAGTCAAAGGGGCGGCCTGTTCCCTGACTACCTTTGCGTGCCCACCTTGCCGGTTTTTCATTCGCGCTCCACTTCAATCCAACCTATAATCTCCGCTCGCCGGAGTTATCGGTATGGGCGCATGGCTGGCCTGTGGCATCTCAGTTCTGATAGTGATGGGTGTTGCTCTCAGCACGCGACTCGGCGTTGCTGCAGAGCGGTTGCCGAGTGAAGCGCTGCCCGCAACGCTTCCGGTTCGCGCTGTGCCCGCCTTCGTCTCGCCGTATGCCGGCCCGCAGCCGCTCGAAAGCTTCCTCGTCTTCAGCGCCCCGCCGCGCCCCAACGTGCCCGATGGCCAAATCCACTGGGTAGATGCCGAGGTGCCCGGCATTGATGTACGCGGGCCGGACGGCGTGCTGCGCAGCATGTGCCCGGAAGACGGCCTGGCCTGGACTTTGGCAGAAGGCGATACCTACGGCGGCGGTGGCCGGTTCGTTGCCGTAGAGTGTTTGGGCAGCGCCGAAGGCTGGCAGATGCTGGCTTTTCATTTGTGCGAAGTTCAAATTCAGGCTAGTATCAACAACTCACAGCGGCAATACACCCGCGTGCCGTCGGGCGCGCCGCTGGCAAAAGAGTGTGCCCACACGCACCTCAGCCTGGGCTACTATGCCCGCCCCGAAGAGCGGCGCGAAGTCGGTTGCCCGCAGTGGTATGTGCAGGGCCGTTACTGGGTGAACCCGGCCTGTATCGTGCAGGCGCGTTACCTGCCGGCGCTCCTTCCCGGTTCCCTCGAACGTGAAGCTGATTGGGAACTCAGCTGGCTGCGGCCCGAATATCTAGAGCCGCTGCGACGTTGGGCGCTGCCGCTGGTGTTGCTGAGCTTGGCGGTGTACGTTCTGCGAGGCTTTGTCCAACCGGCGGATGCTCGGCCACAACGTGCGCTCGGCCCGGGTGCCGTTGCCCTCATTAAGGCCGGCATTTGGCTCTTGCTGTTGTTGATGCTGGTGCTGGCCTCCGCCGGGCCGGTCTGGCCTGTGGGCCGCTTCACCGGCGGGCACTTCTATTCCGTCGCCGACTTGCCTTACCGGCAGATGGCGCGCGCCGTCGGTTACGCGGACTGGCAGCTGCTACGCGCCTTCTATCAGGTGGCCGTGCCTCGCGATGCGCAGGGCCGACCTGTGGGTGCCGGCGAAACCGGCAAAGTCTTCCCGCCCGAGGCCGCGGCGGCTATCCCCTTCGGCGAGACCAACACCGAAGTGTGGGGCGAGGTAGACCCGACACAGCCCGGCCCATACGGGACGTTCCGCGCCTGGGAGGCCGTGGCGGAGCGCTGGCCGGTCAGCCTATACGAGCGCGCGGTGCTTGGGCTAAACGTTTCGCGCACGGCGCAGCGCCAGCGCGAAGGGCTGCGTGCCATCGCCGCCAGCCCCGATATGCAGGCGCTCGGCCGGCGGTTGGGCAAGGTAATTCGCGCCGAAGACCTGTACGGCTCATCGGCAGGCGCGGTCGGCCGCACGCAGATTCTGCCGGAGCACTTTGCGGCGGGCGGGTTGTGCGGCGATCTGCCGGTCAAGGACGTGTGGAACGACCCGATGGCCGTGGCCGAGTGCACCACCCGCTACCTGACGGTGAACGGCTGTTGGGGCAGCTGGTATGCTACCGGCGATGTGTGGTCGGCGCTGTGCGGTTACAATCCCGGCGCCTGGGACGTAGATCGCTATCAGTGGTATTGGAATGTGTTGCAAGACCGAATGACGCGGCTGGCGGCGGCCAGTGTGGAATTCGGCGCACAGCTTCCGGCGTTGCCCTCAGCGCCGATGGCCTCCGAAGCGGTGAGCGGGCTGCTGGCCTCAACAGAAGCGGTTGCGCCGACTTCGACGGAGTCAAATGCATCTCCGGTGCTCGATTCAGGCGTAGCGCCGGAGGAGCGGCTGGTGCCCACGCCCGTTCTTGGCCTGCTGACGACGCAGGCTCTGCTACGAAATGGCTACGGCGCGGAGGCCTTGCCCGGCCCGCTGGCGGAGGCAGTCGGCTTCCTTGCGCCGCAGGTGCAGCAGCCGGAGCGGCGCGCCATAGTGCGCGCGTTCTATCGAGTGTTTCGCGCCTGGTTGTTGTTCTACTATTCTCCCGATGAGCTGTTGGCACTGGGCATCTCACTCTGAGTTGAACCTGTGCTCTCCGAAGCTTGCGCGGCTCTCCTGAAAAGTCTCTCTGAACCGCGAAGACACAAAGAGCGCAAAGGCTTCGCTAAGAAGTGAGAGCGTGGGAACGTTGAACCGCGAAGACGCGCAAACATGGAACCGCGAAGATGCCAAGGACACGAAGAGCGCACCGGAAAAAAGTTATGATTGAAGCGCCTGACTATAATCTCTATCGCTTCCGTTATCGTCTTGATGCTATGGATAGTGGCTCTGGCAGCTTAAGTTTTGCAGCGGACTCTGCTAAGCGAGAGGCAGAGCCTTTGCGCTTTTCGCGGCTTTGCGGTGAGACCGTAGTTTTTGCAGTAGAGTCCTAAAAGGCCTCTGGAGACGAAAGCGCTATGAAAAAGATCGGCGAAACCGTTGACGCCTTTCTCGGCTCCGTCGTTGGGGTTGGGCTGATCTGCTTTGCCAGCTTCATCCTGCTGCTTGCCAGTGCCCAACTGAACCGCAGCCGGCTGGGCGATTTGTTGGCGAGCATGGCCGGCGAGACGGCGCGCACGGCACGCACCGAGAGCTTTGCCTATTGGGGCCGCGTCGGTCAGGAGGTCGCTGCCGGGCTGGGTTATGGCCAGCCGATTATCGGCGGTGGCGGAGCCGTCATCACACCGGTCATCCTCAACACGCCGGCACCGACGCCGCCGCCCGGCACACCGCAACCTACCCCCACTGCGCGCCCGTCAGCCTACATTCGCAGCTCACCGCTTTCTGAAGGTGGCCTGCTCCTCTGGCGCGGCCTAGACGCCGCCGGTCGGCCGCTGGTGCTCGGCGTCAGCCTGCAAAACGTGAACAATCAGGTGCGTGCTGCGCTTCAACAGAACTCCGGCGATATGCTGGCGCTCTGGCTGCAACAGCAATTGGACAAGTGCCTGCCGCTCTACAACCGCATGGTGCAAGCGAACTATCAGGACGTTAACCAGGCCAGCGAGGTGATCGGGGCGGCAGACAGCCTGATCCTCCAGTGCAACCCGCGCCTCTACGAGGCCTACGCGCGCAAGCGCTGGGCTATGCTGAGTATCTGGATTTCGCCCGATCCAAGCAAACCGCCCGACCCTGGCCGCGCCGCCGAGTATTTGGCCGGGCTGCGTATCTCGGTGGGCGACAAGCTGGAAGGGCCGGCGCGGATGGTACAGCCGGAAGATGTGTATGAAGTTACCGTGCAGTCATTCGCCGAGTTTGCGTTGAGCAGTCTCACGTTCAAAATGCGGGCGGCGGTGCTTAACCAGTTGCTCGGTGAAGGGAACTGGCGAGAGAACGGCGGGCCGTACACCGTGCCGGGCACGCTCTTCCCACCCAGCTCGCCAGAGCCGGTGCTACCGACGGAAGCCGACCTGACGCCGCCGGCCGTCAGCGACATGGGCGCAGCAGCGCAGGGCGCAACCGTGCAGGGCGCGCCGGGCACCTATGTGGTCAAACCAGGTGATACCCTCTACAGCATCGCGCGCCAATTCGGCATTTCGCCACAGGCACTCATCGAAGCCAATCGTGACCGGTTGGTGGACCCCAATCTCATCCCGGTCGGTCTGGAGTTGCGTTTGCCCTAGAAAACGTTCTGTTCACCGGAGGACGTGACGATGGAAAACAATAACCGCTCTTCCTCGAATAAGTCGCTGGTCACTTTCGCCGTGCTGATGATTTTCGGCCTGGTGTCCTGGGGGCTGGCCACCGCCATCTGGTACGTCGCCTATCTGTGGATTGAAGAAGTTACACCGCCGACTTTCATCTTCACCTTACTGGCGCTGCCGTTGCCTTTTTTGGCCTATCGCAGCTTTATGCAGGCCGCGCATCCGCAACCTAATCAGGAGGATTTCCTCACCTGGCTGGGCAAGGGCCAACCCTACAACGGGGTTATGGTTTTGCTCATTCTGATTTTCTGGAGCATGTTGTACTGGAGCTGGGAGGGCGTTGATTTCAACACGCTGACTTTCGGTGCGTGGGGACTGCTGACGATTTTCGGATACTTCTTTATCCGCCACGCCATTCTCAAGCGGCCGGGCAAGGAGGTCCCGGCAGACGAGGTCTCCAAAAGTCACTCCGAAGTCGCCCGCTGACTCCACTTCCGCCGGCCCGGCCGGCGCTGCAAAGCCGCTCAGCGCGGTAGCGCTCAGCAAGGAACGCCCGCACGGTCAGATCGTTTACTATCCCTTCTGGCCGCTCCTCTTCCTGCGGCTCGATTTCCTGTTCTGGCTGCTGATGACCGTTATCATCGTCGTCGGCACAGCCTTTCTGCATCTTTGGGGATGGATCCCCGATATCCTCATCGCCGCGTTGATCATGACCGTCGCGGTAATGGCGTTGTTGCTCCGTTGGGCGCGCTTCATCGCCGTGATCATGATAGTAGACCTGGATGCCAACAACGGCGAGGGCCTGGTCACGATTAATCGCCTGATCCCTGCACCCAACCTGCCGGAGAGCGTGCAGCTTCCCTTGCAGGATGCCGCCGAAGGTTCTTCGGAGATCAATACCATCGGCATCATCAACACATTGATCACGCTTTTCAAGCCGCTTCGTTTTCTGCGCGCCCTTAGCGTCGGCGATCTGACCTTTCGCGCTAAGGGCAGCGATTTCACGATGACGATGTATAACTTGCAAGACCCGGAGGGTGTGCGCAAGCAAATCCAGTCCTACTGGAAAGCCATCGCTAAAGTCATCAACGATGAAAAGAAGAAGAAGGAACGTGCCGAGCAAATCGAACAGATGACATTGGCCGTGGCCGCCGGTGTGAAGCAGGCCCTCACCGAGCTGAACAGTCCGCCGACGATCACGCCATTGCCGGCGGCTGCCCCCTCGGCGACGGGCGACGTCGCCTCGCCGCCGCGCAACGACGCGTCGGATGATGGCGGAGCCGACTCGCCACTGAACGGTCGGCATGGCGGCACAGCACCACGCTGAGTCTCATCAGGCTGTCCTTCAACATCTGTCAGTCCACTGTAATGTAAGAAAAGATGGTTTCACTGCCGAGAGCGCAGAGCGCGCGGAGAAAACACGAAAGAACTCTGCGCGCTCCGCGTTTTTTGCGGTGCGCTTTTTCAGTCCACTCGTTTATAGATTCTTTGCTTTGACCTTGTCGGCTTCGGCTGCGCCGGCCACGCCAAAGTCATTAGCTACGCCTCGCGCCGATGCGCCATGCCTCTGGGCTGATGGCGGGGACGAAGGCCAAAGGCACGAGCACGAAAAATAGGATGGCGGTCCGGCGCGGCGTAAGGTCTAGGCCAGACATGAACACCAGAACACCGGCGGTGAGGGCGAACAGCGTGCCGGCGAGATAGTTGCAGATCGGGCGATGCCGAACGAGATAGGAAGCGGTGTCTCAGGCATGGGAGACGCTAACCGCCGCCTGTCGTTATGATACACCGAGGCCGGCGTGGGCCGGCGTGGCAGCGTTGGTAGTGGATTCGTTTACAGGCCACAGCCGCGTCATCTTGCCTGTTCCGCTACCTTGGCGGGATGTTCTTCAATGCCCGCAACCACAGCGGTATTCACGATCTCAAAACCGCGCTCGACTACCTTGCCCATGACAAGGCCTGATGGGCGAGAAGTGGGCTTCATCAATTCAATCTGGAGGCACCTGATGAACCGTTACCGAATCCAGCCTAATCAGAAAGTTGATTTGAGCCGGTGGGACCCGGACGATCGCAGCGCGTTCGACGGCGACAAGAAAGACGCCGAGGCCCAACTGGCGGAGCTGAGCCGGGAGCTGGACTCTTTGCAGGACATGCTCTTTGCGCAACGGCGGCACAGGCTGCTGGTCGTTCTACAGGCGATGGATACCGGCGGCAAGGACGGAACCATCCGCAAGGTCTTTGCACACGTGGACCCGCAGGGCGTGCGCGTGGCAAACTTCAAAGCGCCGACCGCGACCGAACTAGACCACGATTATCTTTGGCGCATTCATCAGCAGACGCCGGGACGGGGCGAGATTGTTATCTTCAACCGCAGCCATTATGAAGATGTTCTGATTGTACGAGTGCGCGGCCTTGTCCCTCCGTCCGTCTGGCAGAAGCGTTACGACCACATCAACGCCTTTGAGAAGCTGTTAGCGGATGAGGGCACGACCATCGTCAAGTTCTTCCTGCACATCAGCGCCGAAGAGCAGAAGAAGCGCTTACAAGAGCGGCTGAATGACCCGAACAAGCACTGGAAGTTCAACCCCGGAGACCTTGAAGAGCGTAAGTTGTGGCGGCAGTACATGCAGGCATATGAGGAGGCCATCAGCCGAACCAGCACGGAGTATGCACCGTGGTACATCGTACCGGCCAATCGCAAGTGGTACCGCAACTTGGTAGTGGCAAGTGTGCTGGTGGAAACGCTTCGCGGGCTGAAGCTGAGCTACCCGAAGCTGGACTGGGACCCGGCGACGATCAAAATCGAGTAGTTGTACGCTCAGTTGGGCGAAAAGTCCGAGTTTTGCCGGAAGCGGCGCGAGTCCAGCATCGCGCGGATCAGGCTGAGTTCCCGCCGGTAAAGCACGCACTCGCGCTCCAGCATCTCATCGGCGGTGGGGCAGCTCAGCAGCGTTTGCTTCTCCGTCAGCGGCGCCTGGATGATGATGGCGGCAAAGTAAGCCAGCGCCACCGGGCTGGTGGGCAGGCCCTGGCGGTCAAATGAGATGTTGGCCACTTCGCTGAGCAGCTTCAGATAGCGGTCTAACCAATGGATGAGCCGTTGAGCGCACCTGATGACCGTGGGGCCGTGCGCCTCCACCAGCGGAAACTTCTCGACCGTACCGGTCAAATAGGCCTCGTCGTGGTGCAGGGCCAGCACGCGAAACCGCTCCTGCCCAACGACCTCGATATTCATGCGCCCGTCGCGCAGCCGCTCGACTCGCGAAATCAAACCATAGGTACCGATAGGGTATGGTTCGGCATAGCCGCCGACCTCCGGCCCGCGACGAATCAACACCACGCCGAACGGCTCGCGCTCGGTGAGGCAGCGGTTGACCATCTGCCGGTAGCGTGGCTCAAAGATGTGCAGCGGCAGCGTCATGCCGGGGAAGAAGACCGTGTGGAGGGGAAACAGGGCAAGCTTAATGGCAGCACCTGCGCGGGAGCGGAATTGACAGTTGTCTTCTAGCGGCTATAATTTTATCGCTGTCAAACTCGAACGCATGCGCCGGTGGCGGAATTGGCAGACGCGCTAGGTTGAGGGCCTAGTGGTCGAAAGACTGTGATGGTTCAAATCCATTCCGGCGCACCTCGACCGCAAGACCGCAGTCGTCCGGCTCGCGCCGCGCGGCTGCGGTCCTTTTGTCGGTGCACGGCTTGTCCGGCTCAAAAGCCTATCATCTTCCGTTTATCACACTGAAGGCTCTCTATGAACACTGTCAGGCTCGTGATTATCGGCGCAGGCATCGTCGGCGCAAGCGCGGCCTATCACCTGACCCGCCTGGGCTGGCGTGATGTGCTCGTGCTGGACAAGGGCAACCTCGAGGAAAACGACGGCTCCACCTCGCACGCGCCCGGCGGCGTGGTCGGCCTAAGCCACAACAAGCTGCTCACGCAGATGGCCCAGTACGGCTCCGACCTGTACCGCAGCCTGAAGCCCTACCATCCGGCGCGCAACACCTACAACGCCGTCGGTGGGCTGGAGCTGGCAACCACGCCTGAGCGCCTGCGCGACCTGAAGCGCCTGCATGCCGAGGGTAAGAGCTTCGGCGCAGAGTCGTACCTGCTCACCCCTGCTGAAACGAAAGCCAAATTGCCGCTGCTTAATGAAAAACTGATCGTCGGTAGCCTGTTCGTGACCAAGACCGCGATTGTGGCCGGCGCGCACGTGACCGGCGCGCTGCGCCGCGACGCCGAAGCGACCGGCGGTGCGCGTTTCCTCGGCGCAACCGAGGTGACCGACATCGAAGTGCGGGACGGGCGTGTAGTCGCCGTGCGCACCGGCAACCCGGAGCTGCCGCGCATTGCCTGCGAAGCCGTGCTGCTCTGCACCAACATTTGGGGGCCGGTGCTCGGCGACAGGCTCGGCGTGCCGCTGCCGCTGCTGGCCTATGAACACCAGTACGCCATCACCGCGCCGTTGCCTGCGCTGGCGCACTTCAATCGCGCCAACAAAGACGACGAAATCATCTGGCCAACGGCGCGCTCGCTCGACCATGCGATTTACTTCCGCCAGCACTGGGACAGCTACGGCGTGGGCAACTACCGGCACACGCCGCGCCCGGTCAACCCGCAGGCCGTGGGCCGCAGCGCCCTTCGCCCTTTCACGCCGGAGGATTTCCAGAAGTCCTGGGCCGTCGTCAACGACCTGCTCCCGGCCACGCGCAGCGCGGCGCTGACTACGTGCTTCAACGGCATGTTCGCCTTCCCGGTGGACGGCATGCCCATACTGGGGGAGACGCGCATCAAAGGCTTCTGGGTCGCAGTCGGCGCCTGGCTCACGCACGCGGGCGGCGTCGGCAAGTCCATCGCCGAATGGATGACGCATGGTGAGACCGAGTGGGACATGCGTCAGTGCCACGTTGAACGCTTCCAGCCGTTCCAGACCACGCGCAAGTACATTTCCATCGTCTGCGACAAGAACTACGCCGAGTTGTATGACATCGTCCATCCGCGCAAAGCGCCTTCGTTCCCGCGCAACGTGCGGCTCTCGCCCTTCCATGCCCGCTGGCAGGCGCTCGATGTGGAGAACACCGTCTTTGCCGGCCTAGAACTGCCCAACTGGTTCGGCGCGAATGCCCGCCTGCTGGAGCAGTACGATGACCGCATCCCGGCACGCAGCGGCTGGGCCGCTGAACACTGGTCGCGTATTCAGGGAGCAGAGCACCTCGCTACGCGCGAGAATGTGGCGTTGTTCGACCTGACGGGCCTGTCTATCCTCGAAGTGTGCGGGCGCGGCGCGACGGCGTTCGTCAATTACCTGTGCAGCAATCAGATGGACCGACCGGTCGGCGCAGTGACCTATACTACCTGGCTGACGCCGCGCGGCGGCGTGCGCCGCGACCTGACCGTAGCGCGCCTAGACGAAGACCGATTCTGGCTGTTCGTCGGCGAAGGGACGTTGCCGCAGGACCGCGCCTGGGTGAGGCGGTTCCTGCCCGATGACGGCTCGGTCAGTATCAGCGACCTGAGCGACTCGTTCACCGCACTGGGGCTGTGGGGGCCGAACGCGCGCCGGGTGCTGCAAAAGGTCACCGACGCCGACGTGAGCAACGCGGCCTTCCCTTACTTCACGGCGCAGTGGATAGACATCGGCTACACGCGCGTGCTGGCCTTGCGTGTCAGCTACGTCGGCGAGCTGGGCTGGGAGTTGCACATCCCGATGGACGCCGCCCTGCCGGTCTTCGACGCGCTGTGGGAGGCGGGCCGCGAGTTCGGCCTGATTGCGGCAGGCCTCGGTGCGTTCGACTCGTTGCGGCTGGAGAAGGGCTACCGATTGTGGGGCGTGGATGTGACCACCGAGAACGACCCGTATCAGGCCGGGTTAGGCCGGACGGTGAAGCTCGACAAAACTGCCTTCGTCGGGCGCGATGCCTGCCGGGCGCTTGCCGCGCAGCCGCCGGCGCGCAAGCTGTGCTGCCTGACATTCGACGATCCGCATGCCGTGGCGCTGGGCAACGAGCCTATCTTCGCCAACGGAACCTGCGTCGGCCACATCACCAGCGCCAACTTCGGTTACAGCGTGGGCAAGTTCATCGCCTACGCTTACCTGCCGGCAGCACATGCCACGCCCGGCGTGCGGCTGGAGGTCGAATACTTCGGAGAGCGCTTTGCCGCCACCGTCGCCGCCGATCCGTAGTGGGACGCGAAAGCGGAGCGGTTACGCGCCTAAGCTTGAGACCGTCAGAGGCGACCGAGATGCGGCGCGTGAGCGTTGGAGAACACGAATGGACACGAATGGGGGACACGAATGAACACGAATGGGGGACACGAATGGACACGAATGG
>JAVQXV010000174.1:0-6616 GCA_033577755.1 Anaerolineales bacterium | reverse complement strand
TACAATTTCGCTGAGTCGCTGGCCGAGACAGTGGGGATGTCGTTACGCCATTCGTGCAGGTCGGAACTTACCCGACAAGGAATTTCGCTACCTTAGGACCGTTATAGTTACGGCCGCCGTTCACCGGGGCTTCGGTTCGAAGCTTCGCTTGCGCTAACCTCTCCCCTTAACCTTCCGGCACTGGGCAGGTGTCAGCCCCTATACTTCGCCTTGCGGCTTAGCAGAGACCTGTGGTTTAGTTAACCAGTCACTAGAGCCTCTTCTCTGCGATCCCCGGGCGCTCCTCCTGTTCGAATTCACGCCTAGGGACACCTCTTCTCCCGAAGTTACGAGGTCATTTTGCCTAGTTCCTTAACGAGGGTTCTTCCGCTCGCCTTGGTCTACTCGACCCATCTACCTGTGTCGGATTGCGGTACGGGCACCCTGACGTCAACGCTACGAGGGTTTTCTCGGCAGTTCGGCTCAACCACTTATGCCTCGGGGGCTCGCTATCACGCCTCAGCTCAACCGGCGGATTTGCCTACCGGTCTCAACGCCTACACGTTTCGCACCTTCCATGTCCACTGGGAAGGCTGGCCTACCGTCCTGCGTCACCCCTTCGCTCCTCAGGGTGGTTCCGGAATGTTGACCGGATGTCCATCACCTACGCCTGTCGGCCTCGGCTAAGGCCCGACTAACCCGACGCGGACTGACCTAGCGTCGGAAACCTTAGATTTACGGCGAACACGGTTCTCACGTGTTTTACGCTACTCATGTCTGCATTCTCACTTCCGTCCGCTCCAGCCGTCCTTGCGGTCGACCTTCCCAGCGGGCGGAACGCTCCCCTACTATGTGCCCTCATCCGAAGGCACATTCACGGCTTCGGTATCACGCTTAGCCCCGGTAAATTGTCCGCGCAGGATCGTTTGACCAGTGAGCTATTACGCACTCTTTAAAGGATGGCTGCTTCTAAGCCAACCTCCTGGCTGTCTGAACAATCCCACATCGTTTTCCACTGAGCGTGAATTTAGGGACCTTAGCCGATGATCTGGGCTCTTCCCCTCTCGACCACGAATCTCATCACCCGTAGTCCGACTGCTGCGCTTGGAGTAACGGCATTCGGAGTTTGGTTTGGTTTGGTAACCGATAAGGCCCCTAGCCAATCCAGTGCTCTACCTCCGTTACTGAACACGCAACGCTAGCCCTCAAGCTATTTCGGGGAGAACAAGCTATCTCCCGGTTCGGTTGGCATATCACCCCTACCCACAGCTCATCCCCTGTTTTTGCAACAACAGTAGGTTCGGGCCTCCACGAGCGGTTAAGCTCGCTTCACCCTGGCCATGGGTAGCTCACCGGGTTTCGTGTCTCATTCATGCGACCGGCTTCCCCGAAGGGGAAGCACACGCCCTCTTCAGACTCGCTTTCGCTGCGCCTCCGGGTGTGACTCCCTTAAGCTAGCCACATGAATGAACTCGCAGACTCATTCTCCAAAAGGCACGCCGTCAGGCATAGCGGGGAGACGCCTGATCTCTCAGGCACTCAACCCGCCATTAGCCCTCCGACTGTTTGTAGGTGTACGGTTTCAGGTTCTATTTCACTCCCCTAGCAGGGGTGCTTTTCACCTTTCCCTCACGGTACTTGTTCACTATCGGTCACCAAACGTATTTAGCCTTGGGGAGTGGACTCCCCAGCTTCCTGCCGAGTTAGCGTGTCCGGCAGTACTCAGGATCCCGACAAGCAACGGGTCAGCTTTCGCGTACGGGACTAGCACCCTCTATGGTTGGCTTCTCACTACCATTCTGCTAGCCACCCGTTGCCGCACGTCGGTCCTACAACCCCAGCCTTGCGGCTGGTTTGGGCTGTTCCGCGTTCGCTCGCCACTACTAGCGGAATCGTTTCTTTTCCTGCAGGTACTTAGATGTTTCAGTTCCCTGCGTTCCCCTCCCAACACTATGGATTCATGTTGGGATGCGCGAGGTTCGCTCGCGCGGATTTCTCCATTCGGAAATCCCCGGCTCATAGCGCCTGCACACGGCTCACCGAGGCTTATCGCAGTGTCCCACGTCCTTCTTCGGCGTTTGGTGCCAAGGCATCCACCGTACACCCTTAGTAGCTTAGCCCACGTGATGCGGAGAAATTGAATTTCCACAGCTATTCAGTTATAAAGGTGCCTGCCCACTTTTGGGCCTCAGCAGCTTTGGCTGCCGTTCAGAACCGGCAAGCGACTTGCCTGTTCTGAGCGAAAGCCAAATCTTCACCTCGCCAGGGACAAGACAGCCCGGCAGATGGCCGGGCTGCAAGACGCCAGACGCATTTGCCACTCAGAGTTATTCAGTTTGAATGTCCGCTTTTGTTCAACAACCTCGTTTAGATTCCTTCACTTGTATGGAGATGAGGGGATTTGAACCCCTGACATCCGCCTTGCAAAGGCGGCGCTCTCCCAACTGAGCTACATCCCCGTCGCGCCGAAAACGATCCTCTCTTGAGGTGGGCCTTTCTGGACTCGAACCAGAGACCTTCCCCTTATCAGAGGGATGCTCTAACCAACTGAGCTAAAGGCCCCAACCTTAGCAGTTGAGGAGTGACAGGAAGCACCACAGGCCTTGAACATCGCCCCGTAGGGTGACGTTCGGTTGGATTTAGAAAGGAGGTGATCCAGGCGCACCTTCCGGTACACCTACCTTGTTACGACTTCGTCCCAGTCACCGGCCCCACCTTAGACGGCTGCCTCCTTGCGGTTAGCTCACCGGCTTCAGGTGTTGCCAGCTCCCATGACGTGACGGGCGGTGTGTACAAGACCCGGGAACGTATTCACCGCAGTATAGCTGTCCTGCGGTTACTAGCAACTCCGACTTCACGCAGGCGGGTTGCAGCCTGCGATCCGAACTGAGACCGGTTTTAGGGATTGGCTCCGCCTCGCGGCTTAGCACCCCACTGTACCGGCCATTGTAGCGTGTGTGTAGCCCAGGATATAAGGGACATGCTGACTTGACGTCATCCCCACCTTCCTCCAGCTTAAGACCGGCAGTCTCGCCAGACACGTGTAACTGGCGATAGGGGTTGCGCTCGTTAGTGGACTTAACCAAACACCTCACGGCACGAGCTGACGACAGCCATGCATCACCTGTGCACGCTCCCCGAAGGGTCGTTCCGCTTTCGCTTCACTACTACGTGCATGTCAAACCCTGGTAAGGTTCTTCGCGTAGCCTCGAATTAAACCACACGCTCCGCTGCTTGTGCGGGTCCCCGTCAATTCCTTTGAGTTTTAACCTTGCGGCCGTAGTCCCCAGGCGGTTGACTTATCGCGTTAGCTACGGCACCGACGGTTTTTAATCGCCGACACCTAGTCAACATCGTTTACGGCTAGGACTACCGGGGTTTCTAATCCCGTTCGCTCCCCTAGCTTTCGCGCTTCAGCGTCAGGGACGGCCCAGGTGGCCGCCTTCGCCACCGGTGTTCCTCCGCATATCTACGCATTTCACCACTCCATGCGGAATTCCACCACCCTTTACCGCCCTCAAGCTCGGCAGTATCGGACAGCCCCTCCCAGTTAAGCCGGGAGATTTCATGCCCGACTTGCCAAACCGCCTGAACGCGCTTTACGCCCAGTAAATCCGGATAACGCTCGTCACCTACGTTTTACCGCGGCTGCTGGCACGTAGTTAGCCGTGACTTATTCCACAGGTACTGTCCTTCCTCATCCCTGTGAAAAGCGCTTTACAACCCGAAGGCCTTCATCGCGCACGCGGCGTTGCTGGGTCAGGCTTTCGCCCATTGCCCAATATTCCCGACTGCTGCCTCCCGTAGGAGTTTGGCCCGTGTGTCAGTGCCAATGTGGGGGGCCACCCTCTCAGGTCCCCTATCCGTCATCGCCTTGGTAGGCCATTACCCTACCAACTAGCTGATGGACCGCAGGCCCCTCCTGAAGCGCATTGCTGCTTTAGACCCAATCTTCTAAGAACTGGGACCACATGCGGTATTAGCAATCCTTTCGGATTGTTATTCCACACTTCAGGGCAGGTCACCTACGTGTTACTCACCCATTCGCCACTAAGAGCTCGTATTGCTACAAGCTCTCCGTTCGACTTGCATGTCTTAGGCACGCCGCCAGCGTTCATCCTGAGCCAGGATCAAACTCTCCGTAATGAACCTTTCAGGCTAAAGCCTGTTTATGGTTACGGGGAAATTCGCAGGCCCGCTCGATGCTTCCTGTCACTATTCAACTGTTAAGGTTCATCGACAGAGCCATGTTAGTGTAACGCTCTGCTCTGGAGCTGTCAAGACTCCTTTTAGGGACGCAAACACCGATGCACCTACCTGCATCGGTATTTGGTTAATGAGGTCGGTTCTTCGGCCCGGGGAGTCTGGTTGTTGGATCCGCCGTTTGTTGCACCGGCAAGATCAGGTCTAGCGATATAACATTATATAAGCTGGGGAGCGTTTGTCAATACCCGTTAATCTTAAGACTTCGCTCGCTTTTACATCTCGCTCCGGCCTTCCAAAGCCCGTACCAGAGTGATCTCATCTGCATATTCCAAATCACCCCCCACCGGCAGACCACGGGCCAGGCGCGTCACCCGGACTCCGAGCGGCGCAATCTGTCTTTGCAGATACATGGCAGTCGCCTCGCCCTCCAGACTGATGTTGGTCGCCAAAATCACTTCTCGAACCGGATTGGACTTTACCCGCGCCAACAGTTCGCGGATCTTTAGGTCTTCCGGGCCAACCCCCTCTACCGGCGAGATAACCCCATGCAGAACGTGATACTTGCCCTTATAGCGCCCTGTACGCTCAATGGCCAAAACATCCAGCGGCTCCTCCACCACACAGAGCAGGCCCGAGTCCCGTTCGGTATCCTCACAAATTGGACAGGGATCGTTCTCCGTGATGTTCTGGCAAATGGAACAAAAACGCGTTCGCTCGCAGAGTTCGATCAACGCTGCGGCCAGTTGGCGTGGCTGTTGTCCATCACCGCGTAACAAGAAGAAAGTCAGTCGGGAAGCAGACTTGGGGCCAATGCCGGGTAACCGCAAGAACTCATTAATTAGATTTTGGACAGCTTGAGGAACGGCTGATAGGCTCATTCAGGCACCGCGTTACACAAGGTCTGACCGATCTTCGAAGGCCGCCGAGGCCGTTAACCACCCTGTCCGGCCCACCGTTTGAGTTCACATCCCCGGCAAGCCGATTGCGCTGCTAATGCCCTGCAGCCGCTGGGCGGCCAACGTCTGTGATCGTTCAATAGCACTATTGATGGCAGCGACCAGCATCTCCTGCAGCATCTCTCGGTCTGTAAGGGCCTCCGGTGCAATGTGTATCGCATGCAGGCGCTGCCGGCCATCAATGACGACTCGAACCGCCTCGCCACCAACACTCACTTCCAAACGTTCTTTGCCCAGCGCCTCATGAGCTTCTTTCATTTCATCCTGAAGTTTGGCAAGGCGTTCCATTAATCCGGCGTTCACGCCGGGCTGTGGGCGTTGGCCTTTGATTTTCGGCATTTCACACTCCTTATCAGAAGTGCCGGCAACTTCCGCCAACACAATGTTCGGCAAGAAGCTGTTTCACTCCACGATTTGGCCGCCCAGGTCAAGCGCAGCGGCCACCAACCCACCTGGCGACTCACCCCCAGACCCCGATGATTTTCCCCGGCCAGGCTCACCGAGCTGAAACTTCACACGGTGCGGCGCTCCCATCACCTCTGACAAAGCGTCGTTGATGACCGTCTGGAATTCAGGCCGTTCCTTGAGACGACTCAGGATACTGGCGCTTGTTACGATGTATAGGCAGGAGTCTTCCAACCGCTCCACCGTCGAACGCTCCAGCTCGCTTTTAGTGAGCCGACTGAGCTTCTTTCTTTCCAGTAACAAATCGAGCGTACGTTGCCAAGCGGAGGCAGGGCTGCCGCCGGCGGCTAAAGTCGAGCGTGTTGTTGGGCGTGGTGTTGAAACCGATGATACGGGCGAAGCAGATGGAGACGGTGTACGTTCCACCGGCAAGCTTTCCGGTGCGACTGTGGCCGGCTCGGAGGCTACCGGCGAAGTGATCTCCACTATGGCCAACTCCAACGGCAGCTGCGGCTGCCAACCGCCTCGCGCCTCGTTCGCAGCGACACTGAGGGCACGGATCGCGTTCAGGAGCCGAGGGGTCGTCCACTGTTCGGCCTGTTTAGACATGACGAGGCGATCTTCAGTCGTAGCCTCGATGAGCGCGGCGTTGCCCAGGCGGATAAGCAGCAACGCGCGCAGGTAATCCACCATCTGCCGGGCAAATTGGCGCGGGTCAGTCCCGGAGTCAATCACGGCGTTCAACAGATTCAGGCAGGCGGTCGTGTCGTTGACCGCCAAGGCGGCGGAAAGGCGCTGGACGCTTTCTCCCGCCGCCGCGCCCAACAGCATTTGAGCCTGCGCCAACGTCACCGAGCCATCAGCCGAGACGAGTTGATCCAGCAGGCTAATCGCATCGCGCAACGCGCCGGTGGACTGGCGCGCGACCAGTTCAAGTGCGGCCTTCTCTGCCTTAATGCCCTCCTGAACACACAGCGATTGCAAGCGGGCAACGACGTCGGCAACGGGGATGCGTCGGAATTCAAAACGCTGGCAACGGGAAGCAACCGTCGCCGGGATTTTATAACTCT
>JAVQXV010000173.1:0-6674 GCA_033577755.1 Anaerolineales bacterium | reverse complement strand
TCTCTACTCTCTACTCTCTACTCTTTACCCTCTCCCCCTCTCCCCCCGAAGGTGATACCATTTCACCTACGGAGGTGCTATGAAACTTCAGAACGTGCGGCGTTACGTACAGCTTGGCCTGCTCCACACTGCAGTCGCCCTGACCACCTTGCCC
This sequence comes from Anaerolineales bacterium, assembly GCA_033577755.1. Classification (GTDB taxonomy): domain Bacteria; phylum Chloroflexota; class Anaerolineae; order Anaerolineales; family UBA6663; genus JANWXR01. The sequence continues at coordinate 6,520 of JAVQXV010000173.1, read as the reverse complement.
ATTGACGATACCCTCAACCGCGTGATGCGCGTCGAGCTGGGCCTGTCGCTGTTTTTGGTCACCTTTCTCGTCTCGCTGCCGTACATCTTCGCGCCGCTGCAAGTTGCCGTCGGCGCGCTGGCCGATAGACACCCTATCGCCGGACGGCGGCGCACGCCCTACATCCTGCTCGGTTTGCTGGCCGGCGCGGGCGGGGTAGCCCTGTTGCCGGTCGGGCTGTACTTCGGCGACCCGACGGCGGAGATCGTCATCACGTTGCTCGGCTTTCTGTTGTGGGGCGTCGGCTACAACTTCACCGCTGTTTCGTACTTCTCGCTTGCTTCCGAGTTATTCGGCGAAGAGCGCCGCAGCCGCGCTGTGGCGGTGATGTACTTCATGATGCTGCTCTCGGTCATCATCGCCGGCATCAGCGTCAGCCGGATGCTTAGCCCGTTCACGCCCGAGACATTGACGCGGGCAATTTGGAGCGTGGCCGCCGTGGCGCTCGTGCTTGGCCTGATCGGCCTCATCGGGCTGGAACCGCGTGCAACGGCGTTCACGCCCGTTGAGCCGTTCTCGTTCAGGCGCTTCCGGCGCGCACTGACGGCCAACCCCACGGCGCGCACGTTCTTCGTCTATATGCTTGTGCTGCTCACCGCCATCCTCGGGCAGGACGTGCTGATTGAGCCGTTCGCCGGACAGACGCTGGGCATGCCCGTCGCCGAGAGCACACGCCTGCGCTCGATCTATGGCGCATGCTTCCTGGTTGCGCTGGTGCTGGCCGCCTTGGCGGAGCGTTTCCTCAGCAAGCGCCGCGTGGCGCAGGCCGCGTCCGTCGGCGGCATGCTGGCCTTCAGCATGATTGTGGCCAGCGGGCTGGTCGTCTCGCCTCCACTGTTTTACGCCGGCTTGGTGCTGCTCGGCCTGGCCATCGGCGTCTCCACCGTCGCCAACCATTCACTGATGCTGGATATGACCACGCCGCAAAGCGTCGGCCTGTTCATCGGCGCGTGGGGCATGGCCACGTCGCTGGCGCGTCTGACCGGCGGCTTACTTGGTGGCTTTATCGGCGACGTAACCCTGAGCCTCACGGCCAACGTCGGTTTGAGCTACGCCTTCGTCTTCGGCGCGCAGGCTTTCCTGTTGCTGATCTCGCTCTGGCTGCTGCACAGCGTTGACGTGGGCCGCTTCCGGCACCAGGCCGCAGCCGCTTCGGTAGCCGAGCGCGCGGCGGCGGCCGGCGGAGCCTCCTAACCGATGGGGGCCATCCCGCAGGATTACCACCTGCACTCCGAGTTCTCGCCGGACAGCCGGGCGCCGCTGGAGGTGATGTGCCTCGCCGCCCGCGAGCGCGGCCTGAGCGAGATCGGCTTCACCGAGCACTTCGACCTGCACCCGGCCGAGCCGATGCGCGACTACTTTCGACCGGAGCCGTGGTGGGCGGAGCTGCAACGCTGCCGCGCCGCCTTCGCCGGAGACCTGGTCATCCGCGCCGGCGTCGAGATCGGCGAGCCGCACCTGTTCGCCAACGAGGCGCAGGCGCTGCTGGCCGCCTATCCCTTCGATTACGCCATCGGCTCACTTCACCACGTGAACGGCGCCACCGTCTTTGCGCCGGAATACTTCAACCGGCCGGCGGACGAAGCGTACCGCAACTACTTCGTGGAACTGGAGCAGATGACGCGCGCCGGCGGCTTCGACATCCTGGCGCACTTCGATGTGCCGGTGCGTCTGGGCGCGCTGCTCTACGGTAGTTACGACCCGCTCCGCTACGAGGATGTCATCCGCCCGGTGCTGCGCAACTGCATCGAGCGTGGAATTGCGCTGGACGTGAACACCGCGGCGCTGCGCAGCAAGGCACGAGTGCTGACGCCAAGCCGGCCTATCCTGCGCTGGTATGCAGAAATGGGTGGTGAGCGCGTCACCCTCGGCTCGGACGCGCACACCCCCGCACACGTCGGCGCGCACCTGGACGAGGCGCTGGCCGCAATCCGCGATGCCGGGCTGCGCTACCTCACCTTCTTCGAGCAGCGGCAGCCACGGCTAGTCCCCCTGCCGGCATGACGTTCCGGCAACAAATCAGTCTGGCCCTGGCCGCCCCGCTCACCCTGACGCTGGTGGTCATCCTGGCGCTGCTGACTTCCACGCCCGCGCCGACGGTCACCGTCCCTGTCATCGCCGAGCTGCAATTCGACGCCGAACGCGCCCGCGCCCTGGCTGCCGAGCTAGAAGCCGTTGCGCCGGTGCGCGCCGTCGGCTCGCCGGGAAGCGCCCGCGCTCGTGCATGGCTGACGCAAAAGTTCAACGAGTTGGGGCTGAAGGCGGACTCGTTTGCCTTTGAAGTCACGGTCGCCTCGCAACGCCGCACCGGCGAACAGATGTGGGCCACACTGCCGGGGGCGGGCGACCGGGCGCTCCTCATCTCCGCGCACTACGACACGCCCGAGGACGGGTCACGCAGCAACGCCGCCGGAGTCGCCATCCTGCTCGAACTGGCGCGCATCTTCTCCGGCGCGACGCCCGCGCAGACCGTCATCTTGATGGCTTCGGACTCGCGCGAGTATGGCCGCTCGTGGGGGATGAAGAGCTGGCTGGAGCAATCGCCGCTGCGCAGCCGGCTCGCTGCGGCCTTGACGCTCGACGTCGGAGAGCAGGGCGATGGCGTGCGGGTGAGCGGCGTGGGCCTGCACTTCGGCGTTGCGCCGCCGGCATTGCAGCAAACGGCGCACGCAGCGGTAGAACAGGCCGGCGGCTGGCCGCTCGTTGCCGAAGGTGCAGCCGTATTCCTCGCGCGCGCCTTGCCCTTTGAGATGACCGAGCACGGGATGCTCCTGCGTGCGGGCGTGCCGGCGGTGGGATTGAGCGCCGCGCCCGAATCGTTGGCCGTGCTTGGCCGGGCGGCGGAGGCCTGGCTGCGGGCGATGCAACCACAGCCGCCGACGCCTGCCGGCGCGCCCTTCGATTGGCCGCTCAGCCGGACGCTAATGTTGCCGACGCCGGCGGTTCTCGGCCTCGGCCTGCTGTTCTTTGCGCCGCTCTTTCTGGCGACCGGCTTTTCCCTTGCCGCACAACGCCTGCGCCGGCAGGAGCTGATGCCGGAAGTGCTGGCACTCGGCGGTGTTGCGTTGCCGCTCCTGAACGGCCTGGCCGTGCTGTGGGTGTTTGTGTTGATCGGCTGGCTGCCGCGCTACGAATGGTTTCCGGGGACGCCCGGCGACGCCTTCCTGCGGCAGCCGGCGGACTGGGCACTGGTGCCGGCGCTGGTCTTCGCAGTGTTCTCCGCGTTGATGAACATCGTTAGCCGGCGCCGCTTGTCCGACCGATTAGATATGCCGGCGCGGCGCGCGACTCTCCTGCTGGTTCTGAGCGCGTTGGCGCTTACAGCTTGGGCTATCAACCCGTTTGCCGCCGTGTTCTGGCTCGGCCCGGCTGCCTACCTCTGGCCATGGGTGACACCGCGCCCTCATCGCGGCGGGCGCACACTGAACGTGGCGCTGGCGCTGGGCGGGTTTCTCCCCATGCTTGGCGTGGCCGTCGCTCTATCGCTGACGCCTGCCTTCAGGGTGTGGTCATGGTTCCTGCTCATGGGCGCGATTTACGGCCTCTTCCCGCTGCCGGTCACGCTGGCGGTTATCGCCTTCATCGCTTGTGGCGTGCGTTTCCTGCGCCACGGCCTGCGTCCGGCCTTATCAGATGCATAAGCGTTCCTTAGGCTGAGATGAGACGAGATGGGATAAAATTCCGTCACTTCACCGCAGGCTTTAGGAGCATCAACAAATGACTGCAATCTCATCGCCCATCTCAAAGTTCGTTGAAGGCGTCATGTATCGAGGGCGTGAGGGGCACTGGGCCTACATCTTTCATCGCGTCTCCGGCCTGGCCATCCTGCTGTTTCTGGCGATTCACATTGTGGATACCTCGTGGGTGGCCTACGCGCCGGAGCTGTACGAGCACGCCATCGAGTTGTACCGCTCACTGCCGTTCCTGATTTCGGAATACTTCCTGTTTGCCGCTATCGCCTATCACGCCGTCAACGGCGTCAACATCATCCTCAAAGACACCTTTCCGGCCTGGTGGAACAAGCACCTGCAGCGCAACTCCTTCTGGAAGGTCATCGCGCTCTCGTTGCTGCTGTGGCTGCCGGCGGCGTTCTTCGTCACCCGCAACATCGTCCTGTACCACTTCACGCCCGGCTATCAAGGTCAGGGGCCGGTGGTGGCGCAGCCCGGCTTGGGCATCGTTTATCTTATTGTCCCCGCAGTGGTCATCATCGTTCTGGCCGTGCTGGCCTACGGGGGCACGTTCAATCAACATGCGCTCGCCAAAGCGCCGCGCTTCGTCAGCGTGCCGGGCAAGAACTTTGAGACGTGGAGCTGGCTGTTCATGCGCTGGAGCGGCGGCCTGCTCATCCTGGTCGTGTTCATGCACGTGCTGGCGAACGCCCTGCTGACCGGCGCACACTACATCAACCTGGAGTACGTGGCCGCGCGCTGGGCGCAGCCGCTGGACTGGAGTGCGACTTTCATCCTGCTGATGCTCTCTTTTGCGCACGGCGTGAACGGGCTGCGGGCCGTGCTTGGCGACTATCTCAAGAGCGACGCAGCCAACCGAGTCGCCGGCGTAGTGCTGTTCGTCGTCTGGGTAGTGATTACCGGGCTGGGCGCGTACGCGCTGTTCGCCGGCGTGCGGCTGTCGTAGCCAGGGCAGGAGGAGTTCTGAATGGTCAAGTATCACAAGTTCGATGCCGTCATTGTAGGCGCGGGTGGCGCAGGGCTGATGGCCGCGCTGCACGCCGGCAAGTCCGCCAACGTCGCCGTCGTCTCCAAGCTCTACCCCACCCGCTCGCACACCGGCACCGCGCAGGGCGGCATCGCCGCGCCGCTCGGCAACATGGAAGAGGACAACCCGGACTGGTACATGTACGACACCGTCAAAGGCGGCGACTTCCTGGTAGACCAGGACGCGGCAGAGATACTGGCGCGCGAGTCCATTGACGCCGTGATCGAGCTGGAGCACATGGGCCTGCCCTTCGACCGCACGCCGGACGGCCGCATCGAGCAGCGCCGCTTTGGCGGCCACACTGCCGAGTACGGCAAGCGGCCGGTTATGCGCTCCTGCAAGTCCGCCGACCGCACCGGCCACATGATTCTGCAGACGCTCTATCAGCAGTGCATCAAGCAAAAGGTAAAGTTCTTCGACGAGTTCTTCGTCGTAGACCTGATCATCGAGCACGGCATCTGCAAGGGCGTCATTGCCGTCGAAATCAACACCGGCGATTACCATGTCTTCCACGCCAAGGCAACGATGCTGGCCTCCGGCGGCTTCGGGCGCATGTTCAAGGTCACTTCCAACGCGCACTCGCTCACCGGCGACCCGGTGGCGGCCTGCTGGCGGCGCGGCGTGCCGCTGGAGGACATGGAGTTCTTCCAGTTCCACCCGACCGGGATGTACAAGCTCGGCATCCTGCTCTCGGAGGCGGCGCGTGGCGAGGGCGGCGTGTTCATCAACGGCAAGGGCGAGCGCTTCATGGAGCGGTACGCGCCGACGATGAAAGACCTGGCCTCGCGCGACGTGTGCTCGCGCGCCATCTATCTGGAGATCAAGGAAGGGCGCGGCATCAACGGCAAGGACTATGTGTATATTGACATCCGCCCGGAGACCATCAACAAGTACAAGAGCGGGCCGGGCGGCAAGGATGTGACCGCCGAGGAGCTGGAGAAGAAGCTGCCGGACATCATCGAGATGATGCGCGTCTATCAGGGCGTGGACCCGATGCACGCGCCGGTGCCCATCCAGCCGACGGCCCACTACGCCATGGGCGGTGTCCCCACCGATGTGGACGGGCGCGTCATCGTGGATGGCAACAATACCGTGCTGCCGGGCCTGTTCGCGGCGGGCGAGTGCGCCTGCGTCTCGGTGCACGGCGCCAACCGACTGGGCACCAACTCGCTGGTGGACCTGGTGGTCTTCGGGCGGCGCGGCGGCAAGGCGATGGCCGAGTTCGTCAAAGACTCCGACTTTGCGCCCCTGCCGGATAGCCCCGAAGCCGACGTGGTCAGCGAGCTGGAGCGCATCCGCACGCAGAAGGGCGGCGAGAAGACGGCCCGCATTCGCAATGAATTGCAGGAAGTGATGATGGACAACGTCGGCGTGTTCCGCACCGAGGCGATGATGCAGACCGCCCTGAACAAGGTGCGCGAGCTGAAGGAGCGCTTCTGCCGCATCCAGATTGACGACAAGGGCAAGCGCTTCAACACCGACCTGCTCGAAACGTTCGAGCTGGGCTGTCTGCTCGACCTGGCAGAGGCCACCACCCTCTCGGCGCTGAACCGGACGGAGAGCCGCGGCGCGCACTCACGCGAGGACTTCCCCAAGCGCGATGATGTGAACTGGCTAAAGCACACGCTCATCCACTACACCGGCGCGCCGGCCACCTCGCCCACCGGCGCCCACACCAAAATCACCTACAAGCCGGTGACCATCACCAAGTTCCAGCCAACGGAGCGGAAGTATTGATGACCGATGGCTGATGGCTGATGGC
>JAVQXV010000172.1:0-6696 GCA_033577755.1 Anaerolineales bacterium | reverse complement strand
GCACCGCCGGTTGGGAGTACATCCTGGCAATGGATTTGCCCGGCCATGCCGAGCGCATCGCTTCGGTGTCCGCTCTACCTGTGGATAAAACGGTACGTCTGAGTAGTTAAGCGCAAGGGGCGGCAGTGCAGTTGCGCGCCCATGCGGCTGTGCTCAAGCGTCATGCAGCCGTCCGCCTTCCAACGTCAGCACGCGGTCGGAGAAGCGGCGGGCGAGCGCAGCATTAGAGGTGGACCACAGCCAGGTGAGGTCGGAGCGGCGGCACAGGTCGGAGAGGCATTCAAGCAGCGGAACCGCCGCCGCCGGCTCAAGGTGATCAATCACTTCGTCGGTGAGCAGGAGGCGCGGCTTCAGGACGAGGGCGCGCGCCAGAACGACGCGCTGGCGCAAGGCAAGGGACAGGCTGGCGATGCGCCGGTTGAACAGCCAGGGATTCAAATCGAAAAGTTGCAACACCTCGGCGACGCGGGCTTCCTGCTCGGCTGCATTGCCCAGCCGATGGATTTGCAATGGCTCGCGCACCGTCTGCGCGACGGTGGCCGTCGCCCACAACGTTCGTGCCGGATGGCCACCCGTGAATTGGAATGACCGCCGCAGCCCGCGCAGCCTGGACTCGGACAGCCGGGTCAGTTCCTCGGCTTCAAAGAACACGCGGCCGGCTGCCGGCCTTTGGAGGAGCGCCACTGAGCGGAGCAGCGTGGTCTTGCCCGAACCATGCGCGCCCAGCAGGACGACCTGTTCGCGCGGGCGCAGCTCGAAGTCAATGCCGTGCAGCAAAGAGACCGGCCCGGAGGGGGTCCGGGCCGGCGCGGTCGTCAGCGTTTCGACACGCAGGATGAGCGCAGACATCAGCGGAGCTGACAGAGCGCGCCGAAGAGGCCGGCCGGACGCAGGAGCTGCACGAGGGCCAGCTCACGCCAGCCCAGCTCCAGCGGCGTGAGAGACCTTCGCGGCGCGTCGTATTCCAATACCGGGTCAAAAGGTGCCGGCCACCAGAACCGTGCCCGGCAACGGCGCGCCGCGCGCTGGAGCAATTGCTGACGGACGGCCGGGCCGGGCTGCGCGCGCGCCACAGAGCGACGTAGATTGTAGCGAATCATGTGGTCAACCAGATCGAGATGGCTATTGGGTGAACTCATACAACAGCTCCGACGGCAGGGATTTTGCCTCCAACTGACGGCGCAGATTCTCACGCGCATAATACAGGCGAGACTTAACGGTACCCACAGGACAATCCAGGATTTCGGCGATCTCCTGCAGGCTGAGGTCGTTCAGATAGTGCAGGATGACGACCACGCGCTGGTTGAAGGGCAGGGCATCAATCGCCTGCTGCACCTGTTCGCGCCCGGCGCGCTGCTCGGCAGCCGGCTCGGGGCGTTGCCGGGCCGGGCCGATCAACCGCTCAATCACCTCATCCAGCGGCGCCAGCCAGCGATGTTTGGAAAACCAGGAGTAACTCAGGTTGATGGTGGCGCGATAGAGCCAGGGTGCAAGGGGCAAATCGGGCTTGACGCTGGTGGCGTAGGTGTGCAGGCGCAAAAAGACTTCCTGCAAAATATCTTCGGCGGCGTCCGGGTCGCGCGTGATGGCCAGCGCCGTGCGGTAAACGGCGAGCCGATAGCGGTCGTAGAGGGCGCCCAGCGCGTCCAAATCACCGGCCTGAAGGCGCAAGATATGCGTTGCGTCCTCACTCATTGGGGCCTCATCAGAGGGGCCTGGTGGCATCATTGCCGGCCAGGCAGCGAGAAAGTTCGATTGCGAACAACGGCGTCGGCTCTATTATTGACCACCTTGGCCCGAAGAGTCAATCAGTTGGGCGGGGCCGGCCTGCCAGTTCGTCGGCAACGTCCGTCAGGAAGCGGCGCTCGTCTTCGGCCAGTTCCAGCTTGAGGAGCAAATCCGGGCGGCGCAGGAAGGTGCGGCGCAGGGCCTCCTGCCGCCGCCAGCGGGCGATGCGGGCGTGGTCGCCGCTGAGCAGCACCTCCGGCACCGTCCAGCCGCGGAAGTTCGGCGGACGGGTGTAGTGCGGGTACTCCAGCAGGCCGGAAGCGAACGAGTCATCCTCGGCACCGGTCGGGTCGCCGAGCGCGCCGGGCAGCAGCCGGGTTACCGCGTCCACCACCACCAGCGCCGCCAGCTCGCCGCCGGTCAGCACGTAGTCGCCGATCGAAATCTCATCGGTCGCCAGATGTTCGCGGATGCGTTCGTCGAAACCTTCGTATCGCCCGCAGATCAACGCAATGCGCTCGTGCTGCGCCAGCTCGCGGGCTATGGCCTGTGTAAAGGTTCGACCCTGCGGGGTGAGCAGGATGATTGGAAATTGAAGACTGGAGATTGAATCTCCAATCTCTGATCTCCACTCTTTCATCACCGCCTCCATTGCCGCGAACACCGGCTCCGGCTTCATGACCATGCCGCCGCCGCCGCCATATGGCAGGTCGTCCGTCATCTTGTGCTTGTCGGCGGCGTAGTCGCGGATGTTGTGCAGGTGGACGCGCAACAGGCCGCTCGCCTGCGCGCGCTTGAGGATGGACTCCCGAAGGTAGGAGGCGCAGATTTCGGGGAAGAGAGTGAGGATGTCGAAGCGCATGGTCGTGATGAGGCGTATGCCTGTGTGTGCGGTACCGTTGCCAAGTGTCAGGTGTCAAGTGTCAAGTGTCAAGTGTCAAGGTGTGCACGCAAAGGTTGTCAGGGAACGTGCCGCCCCTTCGCCCTTCGGCGGGCTTCGCTCGGCGAAGCCACGCTCAGGATGGCCTGCGCGGCGGGCATCCTGAGCGGACGCTGAGCGAAGCCGAAGCGGCAGTCAAAGGACGCCCGCCGCTCCCCTGAGCGCGCTCTATGAGCGGCGTCGAAGGGTCAGGGTGCGGCTGACATGTTTTGCGTGCACACGTGTCAAGTGGTGAGGTGGGGGGCTTATGAGTAGAATGGGCGCCGATGCGAACTCTGATTCTGGCTTCGGCCTCGCCGCGCCGGCAACAACTGCTGGCGCTGGGCGGCTGGTCGTTCGAGGTACGCCCGGCCTACGCCGACGAGACGCCGCTTCCCGGCGAAGCGCCGGAGGCTTTCGTGCGGCGCTTGAGCGAGACCAAGGCGCGCATTGCGGCGCAGGGCATCAATGGCCACGCGCTGGTTATCGGCTCGGACACCACCGTCGTGCTTGATGGCGAGGTGATGAACAAGCCGGCCGACGCCGCCGAGGCGACGGCGATGCTAGAACGTTTGCGCGGGCGCACGCACGAGGTGCTGACCGCTATCACCGTGCTGGATACAGCGACCGGCGCGGCCTACACCGACCTGGCGCGCTCGCGTGTGCCCATGCGCAATTACAGCGCAGACGAAGTCGCCGCCTACGTTGCCACCGGCGACCCGCTCGATAAGGCCGGCGCGTACGCCATTCAGCATCCGGGCTTTCAGCCGGTGGTGCGCGAGGCGTTCGTGGATTGCTTCGCCAACGTGATGGGCCTGCCGCTCTGCCACCTGTTGCGCCGCCTGCGCACCCTCGGCGTGGATGCGCTGACCGACCTGCCTGCCGAGTGCCAGAGGTTCATTCCCTACGATTGCTCCGTCTATCCCCGCATTCTGGATGGCCACGCTGACTAAGCTGTTGCACCTGATGCGCGGCGGCCTGACGCTGAGCTTCGCCCTGCTTCTGCTCATCGCCTGCATCCGCACGCCGATGGGCACAGCGGTTCAACCTACGCTAACTGCGACGCCGCACACGCCCGACCCGCATGGCACGGCGCAGGCCTTCCTCGATGCCTGGCAACGCGGCGATTACGCCGGCATGTACTCGCTGCTCTCGCCGCTCAGCCGAGATGCCCTCGGCCTCGCCGACTTTCAGGCACGTTACGAGTCCGTCAATCGCACCGCCGGCGTTTCACAGGTCACAGCTCGTGTCCTGAACGCGCTCAACAGCGGGACAAAGGCCGGCGTGCTCTACGAAGTGACGCTGCGCACCGCGCTCTTCGGCGATCTGCGGCGCACCATCACCATGCCGCTGGTTTTCACCGAGGGGCGCTGGGCGGTGGCCTGGACCGATGGGCTGATCCTGCCTGAGCTGGAGGGCGGCGGCAGGTTGTCACTGGAGGTGTCGTTCCCTTCGCGCGGCAACGTGTACGACCGCAATGGGCTGGGGCTGGCGGCGCAGGGCGAGGCCGTTGCCATCGGCGTGCGGCCCGGCGCAATGACCGATGAGGGCGCAGTACTGAACGCGCTCTCGCCGCTGCTCGGCCTCAGCCCGCAGGCGCTTCAACAAAAGTACGCCAATGCTCGCCCCGACTGGTACGTGCCGCTGGGCGAGGCTGCTGCGACCGATGTGCAAGCCAGGTTGAGCACACTGACCGCCCTGCCCGGCGTCGAGCTGCGGACTTACAACACGCGCTTCTACCCGTTCGGCGGCGTCGCGCCGCAGGTCATCGGCTATCTGGGGGCCATCACGCCGGAGCAATTGGCCGAGTTCCAGGCGTTGGGCTATACCGGTGATGAGCGAATCGGCCAGGCCGGGCTGGAAGCGTGGGGCGAGAAGGTTCTGGCCGGGCGACCCGCCGGCGTGCTGCAGGCCACCTTCCCGGATGGCCGCGTCATCCGCCTCGCCGAAAGCGCACGCCGGCCGGCAGAGTCCATCTACACCACGCTTGACCGGCCGCTGCAACTCGCAGCGCAGCAATTACTGGCCGGCTTTCCTTATCCGGTGCGCGGCGCGATTGTCGTCCTCGACCCGGCTACCGGCGCCGTGCTGGCGATGGCCTCCAGCCCGACGTTCGACCCCAACCTCTTCGACCCGACGAACCCGCACAGCGACCAGTTGCCGGCCATTCTGAATGACCCGGCCAACCCGCTCCTGAACCGAGCGACGCAGGGCGTTTACCCGCCCGGCTCCATTTTCAAGATACCGGTGATGGCGGCTGCGCTGCTCTCCGGCCAGTTCACGCGTGACACAATCATAGAGTGCGGCCACGTCTGGAGCGGCCTCGGCCCGAACGCGCTGAAATACAACTGGACGTTCGGACGCGGCATCAAACCGTACGGCAAGATTAACTTGGTGCAGGCGCTGGCGACCTCCTGCAATCCATATTTCTACACCGTGGCTTTCACCTTAGGTCAGACCGACGCGCATTTCATTCCCAAAGTCGCGCGCCAGTTCGGGTTCGGCGCAACCACACAAATCGGCCAGGTGGCCGAAGCGGCCGGGCTGGTGGGCGACCCGGATTGGAAGCAAAGCACGCTCAACGACCCGTGGCGTCCGGGCGACAGCGTGAATCTGGGGATCGGGCAGGGCTACATCCTGGTGACGCCGCTGCAGGTGGCACAGATGATGGCGGCGATTCGGAACGGCGGCGTGATCTATCGGCCTCAGCTTGTGCTGCGGGTGGAGCCGCCGGGTGGGCCGCCCAGCTACGAGCTGGAACCGGTGGTAACCGGCCGCCTGCCAGTAGACGCCGAACAGCTTCAGGTCATTCGTGAGGGGCTGACTGCCGTGACGAGCGACCGCCTCGGTACGGCGCGTTCACATTTCCTCGGGCTGAGCGTGCCGGTCGCCGGCAAAACCGGCACCGCCGAGGACCCTGCCGGCGGCGCGCCGCATGCCTGGTTCGCCGGCTACACCGAGGCCAACCGCCCCGACAAGCCCGACATCGCTATCGCCATCCTTATTGAGAACATTGGCGAAGGCTCAACGTTTGCCGCGCCGCTGTTCCGCCGACTGGTGGAGATTTACTTCGACGGCAAACCGTCCACCTATTTGCTGCCCTGGGAGAGCGCACCCGGCGTCGGCCTCACGCCTATGCCCTGAGCGCGTTCACCGACACATCGTCTCACACTCGATTTGCTCTACTCCGGTATCGTTCTAAAGACTCAAAGCGGCTTCTTCACCGTGCGCACGGAAGTGGGCGATATCGTCTGTCAAGTGCGCGGGCGGCTGAAGAAACATCGCCGGCCCGGCGACCTGGTCGCGCTTGGCGATATGGTCACCATCTCGCTCCAGGCGGACGGGCGAGGGATGATTGAGGCCGTTGCGCCGCGCCGAACTGTGTTGGCGCGGCGGGCGCCCTCCGGTTCAGGCCGCACCGGCCGGCGTGCGGCGGAGCGGGCGCGGGAACAGGTCATCATCGCCAATGCGGATCAGGCCGTCTTCGTTTTTGCCTGCGCACAGCCGGAACCACACTTGCGGGCGCTCGACCGGTTTCTGGTGATGGCCGAGGCCTCGCACCTGCCGGCGCTGATTTGCGCCAACAAGATAGACCTGGTAGCACGTGAACAGGCCGAGGCGCTGTTCGGTATCTATCCGCCGCTAGGCTATCCGGTCATCTACACGTCAGCGCGCACCGGTATTGGCCTCGATGAGCTGCGTGCCCGGCTGCGCGGTAAGCTCTCGGTGCTGGCCGGGCCGTCGGGCGTGGGCAAGTCCAGCCTGCTTAATGCCATCCAGCCCGGGCTGGGACTGAAAGCGCGTGCCGTCTCAGAGGCGACCCAAAAGGGCCGGCACACCACCGTCTACTCGGAGCTGTTGCCTTTGGAGGAAGGCGGCTACGTAGCGGACACGCCGGGCATGCGCGCGCTGGCACTCTGGGACATTGAGCCGGAAGAGCTGGATAGTTACTTTGTGGAAATCAAACCGCTCGTCCCCTATTGCGCCTTCAGCGATTGTACCCATTTGCATGAACCGGGTTGCGCCGTCCGTCAGGCCGTTGCCGCCGG
>JAVQXV010000171.1:0-6700 GCA_033577755.1 Anaerolineales bacterium | reverse complement strand
CAGGCGGTGGCTGCCCAGGTTCAGCTCCAGCGGCACAATCAGCAGGCGGCCCTCGGCCCGCCAGCGGTATGCGCCGAACGCGCGCACCTTTTGCGCTCGGCTCCCGTCTGTGCGCGCAATCCATAGCCCATCGTGGCTCAGGTCGCCGGAAAACACGACTTGATAAGCGACCCAGCCGCCGCCCGGCGAGACGAGCGCGCCGCGCAAGTTGGTGCCGCGCGCTATGCCGTTCAACGCGCCGTCGCTTAGGTTGACGGCGGCCAGAAACGGCTCAGCCCCGAACGTCTCGCGCCCGCTGATGAGCAGACGTGTGCCGTCCGGGAACCAGCCGGCCAGCCCGCCGCCGATGACCTGCGTCACTTTACGGGCGTTGCGGCCATCAGAGCTGGCAACCCAAATCTCCACCAGCCGCCGGTCAAAGTTGGCAGAAGATGAAGCCTCCTGCCAGGCGACGAGGGAGCTATCGGGCGAGAAGAGGATGGCGCGGCCCCCAGCGGGAATGACCCAGCGCTCGCCCGTCGCCGGCCGCTCGACGATGGTCTGCCCGGCTTCGGGGTACGCAATCAGTGCGCCGTCCGGTGAGAACACGCCGAGCTTATCCGTGATGAACTGCGGCTCGCCGCCCTGTATACTGACGCCCCAGACGCCGCCCGGCTGCGTCTCGCCCGGCTTGTCTATGAACCAGACCTGTGAACCATCGGGCGACCAGAACGGTTGCGTGCAACAGCCGCCGCCGGTGAGGGCGCGCAGTGATGGGCCGGGCGTGGGCGTCGGTGCGGGTGTGATGAAGCGGAGCGTTTTTGGCGGAGCAGCCGGCGTCTCCGGGGGGAACACGACCACAGGCGCACCGGCTACTGTTTCAATTGGCGCCGGCGTGGTCGCAATCGGCGAGATGGGTGTTGGCAACGGCGGCTCAGCCCCGCAGGCAACCAGCGGAGCCATCAGAGCGCCGATCGCCAGCAGACGAACCTTCAACTCGCAATCAGTCATCAATCATCAGTCATCAGCCATCATCGGTTGAGCCAGTCCGGCGGCCAGGTGCGGGCGTAGTCGTTGAGGAGGTCGCCGCCGAAGCGCACTTCGGGCTGGTCGTCGGGGAATTGCCAGCGGCGCGGGTTGTTCAGGTCACGCTGGTAGCCGCGCTGGAAGGGGCCGGCCAGCATCAGCGAGTCCCAGTCGGCGTCAATGAGCGTCACCGGGTTGTAAGCGATGCGATAGTCATAGCCGCTGCGAATCTCCAGATGCAGGTGCGGGCGCGAGCTGCACGTCAGGTCGGGGTCGCCCGTTTTGCCGACCACCTGGCCGCGCGCAACGGTCTGGCCGACCTCGACGGAGGCGCGCTCAAGAAGGTGGCCGTAGAACGAAGCATAGCCGTTGGGGTGATCAATCATCAGGTTATGCGGCCCGGCTCCGTGCTCGGCAGCGTCCACTTTGGTCACCACGCCATCGCCGATGGCGACGACCGGTGTGCCGCAGCGCGCTGAGAAGTCAATGCCGAAGTGCAGGCCCTGGCCGGCGCCATACCAGATGCGTCGCCAGCGGTACGCGCCGATGGTGTTGCCGTACATCTGCCCTACCAGCCAGGTGTTCGGGCCGGGCGGGGTGTTGAACGGCAGGCCGAAAGGTTTGGGCTGAGCGCGCAGGGGGAAGGAGGTGGGCAGTAGGAGGCAGGCGAGCGCCAGGCTTACGATCAGCCGTAGAGCGAGTTTCATGAGACCAGTTTAGCAGCAAAGGCGCACCCGGCGGCTAAGAAGAGACTGAGACTTAGTTGTTTCGGAGCAGTGTTTCAGTTGCGCTTGAGCCTGAGCCGCAGCTGGTTGAGGGCCACCGTACTGGCCCACTGGCCGAGGTTGGTCGGGGCACCGCCATAGGTTTGCGTGTGAGTCTTGAGGCCGTGCCCGTCCAGCAGCGCTACTTCGATGCGTTGCTCGTTGCCGGAGGCAGTAGCGCGCAAGGCCAGGCTGATGTCCGCCGAGCGCACCTCACGCAGCCGGGCTACCTCATCTTGCATGGAGGTCGAATTGAGAGTGGACGCGCCGCGATAGACCGTCGCGGCCTGCGGCAAGACGGCCAGCCGCGCGTTCAGCCGTCCCTGCGTGCCGGCCTCGGCAATCGCCAGCGTCAGCCCGCGCGCGGCCAGCATCTGCGCCACGCTTTCTTCCAGTGTGATCCCACCCTCACCGTAGATGTGCTCGCCGAACTTCTCGTAGAGCAAAGCGGCGATGGGAGCGATGAGCGCGTCGGCCTCGGATTCGCTCCCGGCGTTGGCGGTGATGCGGATGTCCACGTTGCCGGTGTGCGCGGCCAGGCCAACCACCGGGTTGCTCAGCTTCTCCAGTTCGCCGATCTCGGCATCAATCTGGCTCTCGCCCAGCCCGACGGTGCGGATGACGCGGCTCTTGATTACGCCACGCAGGTCGAAGCGTTCGCGTAGGTAAGGCAGGATGCGTGCTTCGAGAAGATGTTCCATCTCGCGCGGCACGCCGGGCAGCGAAATCACCACGCCGCTCGCATGCTCAACGACGAAAGCGGGCGCAGTGCCGACCGGGTTCTCGACGGCCTGCGCACCGGTGGGGAGGTAGGCTTGTTGGCGATTGTTCTCTGTGGGGGTGCGACCAAAACGCCGGAAGCGCTCGACGATCTGCTCCCATAGTTCGGGGCGATATTCGAGGGCACGGTCGAAGGCGCGGGCTACTGCGGCGCGGGTTGGGTCATCCACCGTCGGGCCGAGGCCGCCCGTGGTGATGACGATGGGCGACCGGGCTGCCGCCTCGCGCACCAGCGCGGCGATGGCCTCCACGTCATCGCCGATGACGGTGCAGCGCGCCACCGGCAGGCCGATGGTGCGCAGGGCACGGGCAATATGCGCCGAGTTCGTGTCCACCGTTTCGCCCAGGATGAGTTCGTTGCCGATGGCGAGGAGTTCAGCATGCATTTCGGCTATCCATGCGGCGGTTATTTCCTTTTGGCACGAAGGCTACCATAGAGCAACTCTTCGCGGAAGCGCAAGTCGGTGGAGCGAATCTTCAGGGCCAGGTCGGCGGCTAGGTTGTTCATCAGCCGGTAGCCGAGCTGCGGCTCGGCTTCACAGAGGCCGAGCAGGTCGGCGCGGGAGATGACCAGTAGGATGGTGTTGTTGGAGGCGCAGCGAGCGGTTGCGGAACGCAGGCCTTCATCCACCAGGGCGATCTCGCCGAACGACTGGCCGCGCCGCAGCGTGGTGATGGTGACAGGCCGCGTCGCCTGCGTATGGGGATCGGCCACCAGTGACGGGTCTACCTGAATATCCACCTCACCCTGGGCGATGATGTATATCTCATCGCCAACCGAGTTCTCTTCAAAAATCACGTCGCCGATATTGAAGCGTCTTTCCTGGCACAGCGCAGCAATGCGCTCGAGTTGGCTGGGGTTTAATCCGTAGAAGATGTCGGTCTGTTTGAAGATGCTCGCCAGGGACATTCCCAACCGTCTCCCGTAAGTCAGGATAGGGGATGGCAATTAGTGTAACATACAGGCGAAGCTTGTGACAATTGTTTGGAAAGGTGGTGACCGAAATGCGTATTGGGATGCTGGTGGATATGTACAAGCCGAACATCAGCGGCATCACCAATTACGTCTCACTGAACAAGCGCTGGCTGGAGGCGCGGGGTCACAAGGTCTTCGTCTTCACCTTCGGCAACGAGGATTATGAAGACGATGAGTTATACATTGTGCGTTCGCCGGGCATACCGATCAACGTGCACGATACCGGTTTCCATCTCTCCTTTCGCTACACGCAGGCCGCGCAGAAGAAGCTCCGCACAATGGACGTCGTCCATGTTCATCACCCCTTCCTGAGCGGGCCGCTGGCGCTGCGCTATTGCAAGCCACATGGCATACCCATTGTCTTCACCAATCACACCCGCTTTGATCTGTACACGCAACACTATCTGCCGCCCGGTATTCCGGATGTGATTGGCGAGACCTTCCTGCGCGCCTACCTACCGAACTTCTGTCGCCAGTGTGACCTGGTGATTGCGCCGTCGAGGGGCGTGGCCGAGGTGATGCGCAACCTGGGCGTCAACACGCCCATCCAAATCATCCCCAACGGCATTGACTTCGCCCACTTTGAGAACCCGCCGCCGCTGACCCGCGCCGAAATCGGCCTGCCCGAAGACGCCGTCGTCCTCATCTACACCGGCCGCCTCAGCCCGGAGAAGAACCTGACCTTCCTGCTGCGTGCTTGCTTCGGCGTGGCGGCGGCTCGCCCGGAAGTGCGGCTCCTGCTAGTGGGCGGCGGCCCGGAGATGGAAAACCTGCGCGATCAAGCCAAAAACTCCGGCATGGAGGACAAGGTGATTTTCATCGGCAAAGTTGATTACACCCAGGTGCCGTCATATTTGCGCTTAGCCGATTTGTTCGTCACCGCGTCGCAGACAGAGGTGCATCCCTTTTCCCTGATTGAGGCGCTGGCCACCGGGCTGCCGGCGCTGGGCATCCACTCGCCGGGCGTCGGCGATATGATTGTGGACGGCGAAAACGGCTTGCTCAGCTCGCCCGACATCGCCGAGTTTACGGCCAAGCTGATGCGGCTGGTGATGGAGCCGGAGACGCGCCGGCGGATGCGCGCTGCGGCGCTGGAGTCTGCGCGGCTGTATGACATCAACCGCACGGCTCAGATGGTCCTCGATGAGTACCTGCGGCTCGATACCGAGCACGTCCAGCGCATGTCCGGCTGGGCGCGCTTCAAGCAGACCCTCAACCGCTGGCTCAATCCGCAAACGCACTTAGAGTGACTCCGTCTTCGCGCCTGACGAGCCGGAATGGCATATGAGCTGCGCGCGTATCGGTTTGGGGAGACGGGGTGAGGCGCTGGCCGCCGAAAAACTGACGGCGCTCGGCTACCAAATCGTCGCGCGTAATTACCGCTGTCCGACGGGTGAGATTGACCTGGTCGCGCGTTGCGGCCCGGCCTGGGTCTTCGTGGAGGTGCGGACGCGGCGCGGCGTCGCTTTCGGCACGCCGGAGGAGTCCCTCACGCCACGCAAACGCCGCCATTTGCTCACCGCCGCCCAGACCTATTTGCAGGAGCACGCCCTCGAAAACGTGGACTGGCGCGTTGACCTGGTCGCCGTTCAGCTCACAGAGCGCGGTGAGCTGCTGAGGGTGGAGGTGGTGGAGAATGTGGTGAGTGGGAGTGAGTAGGAAAGTAGAAAGTAGAAAGTAGAAAGTGGAGAGTAGTGAGTGGTGCGGAGTGCCTGCGGCGTATTGCGTATTTCGTAGTGCGTAGAATGTGACCGAGTTTCACAATCCAAAATCCGAAAACCGCAATCAAAAATCTGTCATCGTCCTTCTCGGCCCTACAGCTGTGGGCAAGACGGCCTGGTCGCTGGCGCTGGCCGAGAGGCTCGACGTTGAGATTGTCTCCGCCGACTCACGTTATCTGTACATTGGGCTGGACATCGGCACGGCCAAGCCCACGCGTGAAGAGCGCGCCCGCGTCCCCCATCATCTGATTGATGTGACCACGCCCGACCGGCCGTGGAGCCTGGCGCAGGTGCAGGTCGCAGCGCTGGCGGCAATCCGAGATATTCACGCGCGCGGGCGGCTGCCGCTGGTGGTGGGCGGGACGGGCCAGTACTTGCGCGCCCTCATTGAGGGCTGGCAGGCGCCGGGCGGGGAGCCTGCGCCGGAGCTGCGCGCCGAGCTGGAGGCGGAGCTGGCGCGCGGTGGCGTGGCCGCGCTGGCGGAGCGGCTGCGGCGCATAGACCCGGCTTCGGCGCAGGTGGTGGATTTGCGCAACCCGCGTCGCGTAATCCGCGCTTTGGAGGTGGTGCTGACGACCGGCGAGTCTTTCATCGCTCAGCGCCGGAAGAGCCCGCCGCCCTATCGTTTCATCCAGGTTGGGCTGACGCTGCCGCGCCCGGAACTCTACGCGCGAATTGATGCACGCATTGATGCCATGCTGGCCGCCGGACTGGTGGATGAGGTGCGCGGCCTGGCCGCCAAAGGCTACAGTTGGGATTTACCCGCTATGTCCGCCCTCGGCTATCGGCAGATCGGCGCATACCTGCGCGGCGAGTGCGACCTGGCCGAGGCCGTGCAACGCCTGCGCCGTGATACACGCATCTTTGTGCGGCGGCAGGCCAACTGGTTTAAGCGCGATGACCCCGCTATCCGCTGGTTCGATGCCGCGCGTGACTCGGTGACGGCAGTCGAGGCCTACCTTCATAGCGCCCTGACCGGCGAGTAACTTTCTACTTTTCTCTACTCTCTACTCTCTACTCTCTACTCTCTACTCTCCACATCTCCTCTCTTGCCCTGTTGTACAATCCGCGCCGGTGAAACGGCTGCTTCTCTGGTTTCTGGTTGTACAACTCGTTCTCGCGCCGCTGCGGTCAGCCTGGGCGGCTTCGGCTCCGCAGGCCGATCCGATTGCAGAACGCGCGGAAGAGATACTGGCGCGACTCTCACCTGCGCAGCGAGTCGGTCAGCTTTTCCTTGTCACGTTCTACGGGTCGTCGGTTGAGTCGGGGTCGGACATTGGGCGGCTGATTACGCAGTTCGGCGTGGGTGGCGTGGCCCTTCTGGCCGCGCACGACAACATCACCGACACTACCAATGCGCCCGCTCAGGTGTTGACGCTGGTCAATCGTTTGCAATCGCTGGCGGCTGAATCCAGCCTGGCTGCTGAGCCGGAGGCCGCGCCGTTCATTCCGCT
>JAVQXV010000170.1:0-6719 GCA_033577755.1 Anaerolineales bacterium | reverse complement strand
GCCTTGCGCACCAGCGCGCCAAAGTCGAATTGCTGCTGGATTTCTTGCGGCTCATTGCGGGCGGGGAGTGTCGTCGTCTTGCGCACCAGCGCACGCACGTCCTGGGTCGAGAGGTCACCCGCCAGCACGCTAGCAATCAACGCAGCGCGCGCAGATGGAGAGTCGAGTTTAGCAATCTCTCGCGCCGCGCGCAACGCATCCGGGCGCTGCGCAACCATCTGCTGCACCTCGGCGGGCGCCCGGAGCAGCGCCAGACGATCTTCGACGTAGCTTTTATCCTTGCCAAGACGCTCTGCCAACCGCCGCACGCTGTAGCCGCGCTCCTTGATGAGCATGGCGAACGCCTGCGCCTCTTCAAGCGGCTTCAGATCGCGGCGCTGAATGTTCTCCGCCAGCCCGATCTCGATCAGCTCCTCGTCTGTGTGGTCAGCGATCTCGCATGGCACCGCGTCCATGCCCGCCTGAATCGCGGCGCGCAGCCGGCGCTCGCCGAAGACGAGCTGGAAGAAGCCTGGCTGCGCCGGATCCGGGCGCACCCGCAGGCGCGTGGTGAACCCGTGCGCCCGGATGACCTGCGCCAGGTCGCCAATGTCAGAGAAGTCGCGCCGCGCCTGGAACGGGTTCGGGCGAATGCGATCCACAGGAATATCCTGGACTGCTGTGCGGCGCGGCGCCAGCAAGGTCGCCACGTCATTCTGGCGCGCCGCAGCATCCTCCGGGCGCGCATCCCGTGCAAAAAAGCCGCCCTTACGCCGCATCGTCGCCCTCCTGTCCCATGACCTCCGCAGCGAGAGCGCGATACGCCTGCGCGCCCTCGCTCTGCGGATCGTACTGCAGGATCGTCTGGTGGCTGGCCTGCGACTCCGGGAAGCGCACCGAGCGCTTGATGACGGTTTGAAACACGCACACCTGCGCGCCCAGCGTGCGCCGGGCATACTCTACCGCCTCGCGGTGCAGCACTGTGCGCGGATCGACCATGGTCAGCAGAATCCCGGCGACGGCCAGATCGGGATTGACGCCGGCGCGCCGCACCTGCGCAATCTGATCCAGGATGAGCGCCACCGACTCGGTCGCCAGATACTCCGGCTGCATTGGGATGATGACCTCGTGCGCCGCCGCCAGCGCGTTGAGGGTCAACACTCCCAGGTACGGCAGCGTGTCGATGAGAATAACATCGTAGCGCGGTGTCAGGGGCGCGAGCAGCTTCTTGAGCACGAATTCGCGCTGAATGGCGACGGCCAGTTCGTCGTTCGCCAGATTCATGCGCGCGCTCGTCGGCGCCAGATCCACGCCGGCGTCAGTCGAGCGAACGGCGACGTCGAGTTGCGGCTCAAAGCGTGCCAGGAAGTGCTTAATGGCGCTGTAGACCGTGTACTCCAGGTCGCCGGGACGCAGCCCGAGCGCCTGAGTCAGGTTCCCCTGCGGGTCGAAATCGACCAGCAACACGCGCTGTCCGCGTTCAGCGAGCGCCGCCCCCAGGTTAATGGTCGTGGTGGTTTTGCCGGTGCCGCCCTTGGGGACGGCCACGGCGATGATGCGGGCGCCGTCGCGGGGTGGGCGAGCGGATGGCTGCGGCTGTGGCGCGCGCCGCCCGCTGTCGCGGAGAAAGCGTTCCACCTCGGCGGGGTCTACCAGGCGCTGGTTGCCGACCATGCGCGTCGCCAGGCGTCCATCCCACGCCGCCCGGCGCAATCGATCCGCCTTGACGCCAAATATCCGAGCGGCATCTTGCAGCGATACGAGGTCACTCATCATGCGGCTCCATTGCAGGCGATGCCTTCCTGCGCGAGGGGCGAACAAAGGTTCAGTTTGCACGGAGTATATCACACCTTCAAAGATTTGGGAAGATACTGCATTTCTCAGGGTGCGCGCACGATATGTATGTCAGAAACCTCCATCTCGCTGCGGGCTGATGAGGATCAAGAAATGAACCCGGTCTATCTGCACCGCCAAGTCACGAATCCTTTGAGCTGCGGGCTAAAGCGCTCGCTCAGGACGTAGAAGCCCCGAAGGGGCTTTCACGATCTCAGCCAGGGCTTCAGCCCGCAGCGCGCCAGGTGTCGCACCAGACGCCAGGAGGAACGGCGCGATTGCAGGCGAACACTGACCGGCACTGAGCTTGCAGCGGTCCCGCAAGGGCTTGCCTGATCTGAGCCAGAGCTAACGAAAGACTAAACTATAGATCATACCGCAAGCAGCGCGCCCGTTACACGCTCGGCACTCTTCGACAAGATCAGGTCGCAAAAGACAGGCAGTGCTGTGTTCATCAACCCGCAGCACCGGGAATCTGTCTGACAATTTCATGCTCAGACCTCCACACTCCCCCCTGCGCCGTTCGACCTTTGCCGCACCTATCCGACACCGCGCGCGGCGAAAGCAAAGCAGAAGCAGCGGATGTCTCCCGACTAGCGCTGAGGCAGTGATCGCGTGCGGTGTACCCCTGCCAGTGATGAAATGGCCGACCTCATTAAGACCTTGGCTTGGGACCGTTCAAAGCGTTGCAGTCGCGGCATGATCATGTGAGGTAACTCATGCGATATGCGGAGGAGTGCTGAAATGAAGGCGTACCCTCGTTATGATGAGAAACTCTGGCGCCTGCAATCCGAGATAGCAGCCGCATTACCGCCCCAGGTGCGGGCGTTGCTTGACATCAGCGTGCAATCTGATTCGTCGCTGACGCGCCTGCGGCTGGCTCGTCGCCTGCCGGTGTCAGTCCAGACTGCCCAGGGAGCAGGGAGCGCGCTGGAAATCCCCTGGAACCTGGCAACGAGCGCCGTTACGGTCATCGAGATGATCAGCGAGTATTGGAGAGACCTCGGCGCGATGATCGCCACAGACACAGCGAACAGGCTGCTCAGCATCGGCGATGGCATTGACCTGGTCTCTTTGATGACCAGCCAGGGAGTGCGCTTGCTTCGCAACGGGAACTCCTGGAGTGGTGATTGCCCGATGCGATGCCGCAAGGAGCGAATGAGTCTCGTTGTCTTCAGGACCAGTGCAGGCGCCTGGCGCTGGATTTGCTGGGAAAATTGTGCCCGGATCAGACCCAGAGTGCGCAATGTCATCGACTACGTCCGACTGCGCGACAACGCCTCATTTTTTGAGGCGATCAAACAGCTTTGCATTAACCAGGACGCACCGCCGCTAAACGACAACTGGCGCACAGCGATGAAATCGATCATACGAGACGCCGAAAAGGCGCTTTGGCGCCACGATGATGCAAAGCCTGCGCTGGCGTACCTGCACAAGCGCGGCTTGAAGAACGAGACAATCTGTGCGGCGCATCTCGGCTATACGTCCGGGAACACAGTGTATCGAGCAGGAGGCGAACAGATTGCCATCCCGCGCGGGATCGTCATCCCACACTATGTTGACAATGATATCTGGCGCGTCACAATCCTGCTGCCCAGGAAAACGGCGCCGAAATACCAGCCCATCCCCCACAGCGCCAACGCGCCGTTCTGGATCGACGCGCCCACACCCAACAGGCCTGTTGTGCTGGTCGAAAACGCGCTCGACGCGCTGGCAGTCTGGCAGGCGGCGCGCGACTTGGCGACCCCCGTCGCTATGGGCGCGACCGGTTTTTGCGATATGCGCTGGCTGACGCGCATTGCAACGGCGCAACAGCTGTTGCTCGCATTCGATTCAGATCAAGCAGGCGATACTCTTGCAGAGTTATGGCAGAATCTCGCACCGTGCGCCGTGCGCTTGCAACCCTATGGCGCAGACCTGGCGGATATACCTGCGGGGCAGGACGGGATTCGCCTGAGGATCAACACAGCGCTGGGTGTGCCGTGGTCGAGCGCACTCACAGGGATACAGTGACAGCCTCCGCATATTCAAACGGCGCAATCGATCCGCATTAACGCGAACATACGGGCGGCATCTTGTAACGGTACGAGGTCGCTTATAATACGGCTCCGTTGCGGGCGATGTCTTCCTGCGCGAAGGGCGAACAAAGGTTCAGTCTGCACGGAGTAGATCACACCTTCAAAGATTTGGGAAGATGCGCATCCTGCAGGGACCGGGCATGCCCGGTCAGCCTGCGTGCCGAGCGGGCAGGGGCGGCTCCACGTGGAGCCGCCCCTCCCGGCGATCATCTCGCGCTCACTCACGCAGACGCCTGACGCTCACCTCTAGATCATGCCAGCCTACCAGTTAAGATGGCAATACGCCTCCTTTCGTGCGACGATGGACACCGCATCCGCACGGCGGCGCTCTCATGGCGCGTCACCGACCAGGGCGCGTTCAACCCGCGATTAGCATGCGCGATCCTGCAGCGCGTGGCGGATGCCGCAGCATGCCGTTGGTCGAAGCGCGCTGCCCAAGACGGAACGCCATGCGTCGTGGGGCAAAGCGCGCACCAGCATCCAGGCCATCGAGACAGCGCCGCCGCACTGCAGCGCCGTGCGACGCGGGAGCGTGCAAGCGCGCCATGAAGTCGCAACATCGATTGTGAGCGCCCGGATGCCCGATGTGAGCGGTGGCATACCGAGTTCCCAGCACAGCAGGGACGCAAACGCATGCGGCTCATTGCGAGCGTCGGCAAAGGCGCGGGTTAGCAGTCAAGCGAGCGCATTCGGCATCGTCTGATCGGATGATGGCCTGTCATCGGTCCGCTGCGCCACGGCCTGAGCGATGAGATTCCATCGCAGTGCGCCGATTGCCACGGTGCGGCGCTCGGCATGCATCCGCATCAGGATCGCCGTGATCAGGTCATCCCAGAGTTCCGTGCCTCCATGCTCGCATTCATCGTCGCAGTGTCGATGCCCTGGGCTGCATCATCGCATTCAACGCCTGTTGATCCGTTCCCCAGACCGCTTTCCCCATCATGCGCCGCCCCCAACGCGGCGCTGGGACTGGAAACGGGCGTTGTCAGACGCTCCGGGTCCAGTGGCGTGTCCAACAGCGTGCCAACGATGGGCGCCAGCAGATACCCCTGGCTGCCAAACCCAGTGGCGATGGCAAGGTTGACGCCGTCAACCCGCCCAATCACTGGATACCCTTGAGGTCCACGAACACGCACGCCGGTCCATGCACCATGCACCACACCCGAATCGCCGAGCGCATGGGTCGCGCCTTCCCACAGGTCGGCGAGGCGTTCGAGCGTCAGTCGTGGCGCCACATCGCCCCAATGTGCTCCGGTAATGACGACCGTTCCATCCGGCTTGGCTGCAGCGGTCACGCGCTCCCGACAGATCAGGCGTGACGGACGAGGAACCTGGCGCACGTGCAGAATCGCGCCAGCATCGCGGGTCAGGGACAGACGAATCCCGAGCGGCTCTACGAGCGCAGCAGTCTGCTCGCCGGCGGCAACGACGATCAATCTGGCGCAGATGCGCTGGTGGTCAACCGTGTACGCAGTCACGATCGCTGGACACGCAGTGAGCCGTATCAAGCGCCAGATGCTGGTTGTCTGCACCTGTCCGCCAGCGCTCCGCACGGCTGCGTGCAGCGCTGCCAGCAGAGCCAACGGTTGAATATGACCGCCGCGGGGCGTCTCGAGCGCGCCATACGGCGGCGCAATGGCGGCCAAGACTGGCTCAAGGGCGCGTCCGTCGGCATGCCAGCGCTGATCAGGTCCAAGCTGTCGGGGACGATGCGCCATGAATCGGAGCGCGCCGCATGGCATCCATCCGATGTCAATGCCAGATGCCGACTCGACGGCATAACGCCAGACGGGCCACTGCTGCCAGGCTAGATGCTGCCGCTGCCCCCAAATCGTCTGCTGGCGACGACCGATCGGCGGCAGCAAGATGCCGCTCGCGGCGCCAGACGCGCCGCACCCCATGCCTGGAAAAGGATCAATGACCAGGACGCGCGCGCCCTGCTGCGCCTGACTCCAGGCAATGCTCAACCCGATGACGCCAGCGCCGATGATCAGCACATCCGGCGAACGCATGCCGCCTCCTCGTCACGGCTTAGGCCGTGGGCGGGGCACACAACGCATGGGTGAGCGCAACCCCGTAGTGAATAACAATCGCGCGCCATGCGACGCCGCCGCTCAGGCGGGCCAACGCGGCGGGCGCGCACCGCCGCCACGCATGCATGTCGGCAACGGCGTCCGCCCAGACCACCAGGTCGTCCTGGTCCGCATAGCGGACAATGAGTGAGACGCGCGCATCGGGAATCACGGCTGACTCCTGGTGCAACTGGTCGGTGATCCAGGCGTCAATCTCGGCGTGCGAAACGCCGGATGGCCACTCCTGACTGTACACGCCGACGTATGCCTGCAGGGCGGCGACCCACCGTTCGCGGATTGCCTGCGCTCCGCTCAGCGCGTACCAGCGCGCGAGAGTCACTGTTTCATCCATCTGTCTGCTCCTTCTGCCGTGCATCCCGCACCCCTGCGGAACCCTTGAAGGATTGCCGAGACACAGAGTTCACATTCACGGCTCCTTCTGCCGTGCATCCCGCACCCCTGCGGAACTCCATCATAGCATGCGCGCCCGCGTGGTGTCGAATGGCGCCGATTTCTTGGATATGCCCCTTACTTTAGCGGGATGACGCTCACAACGCTGCGTGTCCTGATCGCAGCGCCGCTCGGACCGTCAGGATGTGCGCTCCGGCGCTGGGCGATGGCATAGTTCCCGCCGTTCGTGATGCGTTCACTTCCTGGCGTATTGCGCCCTTCCTCTGACGTGTGGGTAATGCATGACCTGGGTCTGGGGGAGGTCGCCCTCGCCGCTGGCGATCTGCCCGTAGCGAGGCGGCGGGCT
>JAVQXV010000169.1:0-6734 GCA_033577755.1 Anaerolineales bacterium | reverse complement strand
TTACTCCGGTAAAGCTTAAGAACCAAAGTAGAGAGTCCGGTAGAAAGGCCGGATGTTCTCACAGAGAGTCTGACTGTTCATTATGATTGGTTGTTATCAAGAAATGATAAACAAGCAATATAATCGGGTCACCTGTTATTATGTTTTCCTTGCACGCGTTCACTGTAAAACGTGTTAGCCGGACTCGACGAGGGGAGCGGCGGGCGTCCTTCGACTACCGCTTCGACTTTGCTCAGCGTCCGCTTAGGAAGCCCGCCGCGCAATGCACACCTTCCACCGCAAAGTGTCGCTCCCACTCCAGGTACGATGGCATTAGAGCGATTATAGAGCTAGGGTAACAAATAATTCAGTTGGCCTTGGTAGGGGGTTGGTTAGGGAGGGGATGATTTACAGACGGCCGGTCGCCGGTTGCGGAGGCCATCTGGCCTGGTCGGCCACGGCTTGACGGATGTGCTCCACCAGCTCTGCCGAGCCGATGTCCTTGAGCAGGTATTGCCGAGCGCCGGCGCGGCGTGCAGCCCAGCATTCCCACTCGGTAGGATAGGAAGTCAGTACGATGATCAGGCTGGCAGGATAGTTCTGCGCAATCCAGTGGATCAGCTCCAGGCCGCGCCCGTCGCTGCGCTTGGACTCCATCAGCACCACGTCCGGTTTTAGGGAAGAAACGGTCGCCAGGGCTTGCTCGGCATCACCGACGTCGCCGACAACATGGATGTCGGGCGCATAATCGAGCCTTTGGCGCAGGGCCTGCCGCACTTCGGCGTGGTCATCCAGGATCAAGACCCGGATTGTTTGGGTCATGGCGTTACTTTAATCAACGCCCGGCATCAAACTTAGTAACAGGCTTCCTCTGATTTTTCGATAAACGTCATGGCATTTCTGCGGAATGTCATATGAATTCGGGGATAAATGTCGCTACACTCAGCCATGGCCATGTGAAAAAATCCGCTCAGCCTTTGACCGGACGGTCAGGAGTCGTAAACGGCGGGCGTGGCGAGGGCAAACATCCGCTGGCCTGTTTGCCGGTTTCTATGGCTCTAAGCGAATCGTGTGCACGCAAAAGATGTCAGCCGCTCCTTTTCGACTGCGCGGGCAAAAGCAGCCCGCTCCGCTCAGGATGCGGCTGCCACTGGCAACCTTTGCATGCACACAGCGCATCTTGCTTTCTCGTATGTCACGGTTGGCATTTGCCGGCTACGGCGTATTCGGTGCGTTGGTGATCGGCCTTTTGGCCTTCATTACGCTGCGCCCGATTCAGGTGCTGCCGCGCATTGCGCCGGCACCGGGCTTTGTCGTGCTTGATCAGGATGAGCAACCGCTAACCAGCGAGGACTTACGCGGCGCCATCACCCTCTATAACTTCAGCTACTCGGGCTGTCGCCCGCCTTGCCCGGATACGACGGCGGTGATGCAGGCCGTCGCTCAAAAACTGCCCACCCTGGATACAAAAGGCGTGCCGGTGCGCCTGGTGACGCTCTCGGTTGACCCGGCGCGGGATACGGCGGAGGTGCTTCGCGCCTTTGGCGCGCGGTATGGGGCCGATTTCACGCAGTGGCGCTTCGCCACCGCCGAGGCCGGTCGGCTCAAGCACCTGATCGGCGGCGGCTTTGGCATCTACTACCAAGTGCGCCCGGATGGGACGCTGGTGCTCGACCCGGCCTTCATGTTGGTAGATGGGAACGGCCTGCTGCGCGCGGAATACCGCACGGCCAACCCGAATTTAGACATCATCCTGCGCGACATCCGGCTGGTGGCAATGGAGGCCGTCCAGAGTGCCGGGCCGGGTCGGCTGGCCTATGAGGCCGCGCATCTGTTTGTGTGTTATCCACGCTAAGGCGTGGGAGACCCTTCACATTTAACGGAGGAAGATATGGACCGCTTCAAAGCGCCGCAGGGGACGATCGCCGTCGTCCTCATCTACCTGCTCATCATCATCGCGCTGTGGGGCAGCGCCTACTTCACCGCGTTGTCGCGAGGAGTGACGCAATGATCCACATAGACCGCTACGAAAAAATCTGGATCGGCTTCTCCATCGCCATGCTGGCCGGCCTGCTGATCGCCGTAACGGTTATGGCCTTCGGCTACGGCATCCAGCTGCCGGTCGAGTTTGGCCGGGTGGACCCCAAGACCGTGGCGACGCCGGGCGTCTCGCCCTTCGGCGAGCCGGGCCTGCGTGAGCTGGCCCCCGGCAAATACGACGCCTATGTCCTGGCGCAGGCCTGGCGCTTCACACCGAATGAGATTCGGCTCAAAGTCGGCGATACTGTGACGTTCTACTTCACCAGCACCGACGTGCAACACGGCGTCAAGATCACCGGCACCAACATCAACATGATGATCCTGCCCGGGCAGGTCTCCCGGTTGACGCACAAGTTCGAGAACGCCGGCGAGCATGTCGTCATCTGCCATGAATATTGTGGCGCCGGCCATCACACGATGTTCGCCAAGATCATCGTCGAACCCTAATGGAGGCGGACATGACCCTGTCGTTTGCCCGTGAAAATCGGATTGCGAGCTGGCACTTTATCATTGCCTTTGTCGCTTTGGCCATCGGCCTGTTGTTCGGCCCGCTCCAGGTGTGGGAACACACCGGGATCAAGGAGCTTAACTTCTATCCGTACCTGCGCGCCATCGGCATCCAGAGCTACTACCAGGGCCTGACGCTGCACGGCGTGCTCAATGCGCTGGTCTTCACCACCTTCTTCATTACCGGATTCCTGACCTTCGCCACAGTGCGCAGCCTGCAAAAGCCGTTGACCATCCCGGCATTGAGCTGGGCGGCGCTGATCATCATGGTCGTCGGTCTGTTGATGGCCGCCGTTCCCATACTGCTGAATCAGGCCACCGTGCTCTTCACCTTCTATCCACCGCTCAAGGCCAACCCGTTCTTCTACATCGGCCTGACGTTGGTGGTGGTCGGCTCATGGGTTACCGGCTGGAGCCTATTCGCTACGTATCTGGCGTGGCGTAAGGAGAACCCCGGCGTGCAGACGCCGCTGATTGCGCTTGGCTCGCTCATCACCATGGCCCTCTGGCAGTTGTGCACGCTCGGCGTGGCGGTGGAGATGCTGACCATGCTCATTCCTTGGTCGCTCGGCCTGATCCCCGGCCTCGACCCGTTGCTGGCGCGCACCTTCTTCTGGTTCACCGGCCACCCGCTGGTGTACTTCTGGCTGCTGCCGGCGTACATCTCCTGGTACGGCATGGTGCCCAAGATGGCAGGCGGTAAGCTGTTTAGCGAGCCGCTGGCCCGGCTGGCTTTCTGGCTGTTCCTGCTCATCTCCACACCGCTCGGCTTCCATCACCAATATGTGGATCCCGGCATCCCGGCCATCTGGAAGTACATCCACGCCGGCCTGACCTTCGCCGTGTTCTTCCCCAGCATGCTTACCGCCTTCAACGTTATGGCTTCACTGGAGATCGGTGGACGGGCGCGCGGCGGCACCGGCCTGTTCGGCTGGATCTTCCGCCTGCCGTGGAATGAGCCGTCCTTCGCTGCGCAAACGCTGGCGATGATTATCTTCGCCTTTGGCGGTATCAGCGGCCTGACCAACGCATCCTATAATCTCAACCTGGTCACGCACAACACCATGTGGGTGCCCGGCCACTTCCACATGACGGTGGGCACGGCGGTGGCGCTGACGTTCATGGCGCTGATGTACTGGATGCTGCCGATGCTTACCGGTAAGCCGCTGCGCTGGCCGAAGCTGGCGCTGGCGCAGGGCTGGACGTGGTTCATCGGCATGGCGCTGATGGCCAACGGGATGCATATCCTCGGCTTGCGCTACGAGCTACCGCGCCGCAGCCTGATCGGCGCATTGCCCTACTTCAATCCAGAATGGACGCCCTTCCTCATCGAAAGCGCCATCGGCGGCACCATCCTGCTGATCAGCTCCATCCTGTTCTTCACGGTGATGATCGGCACGCTGGTCTCGAAGGAGAGGCTGGCGACGGCGGTGGAGATGCCTGTAGCGGAAGCCTATGAACCGGGGCCGGCGCCTAAGTGGCTAGACTCCTGGCGCCCATGGCTGGCCGGCGCGCTGGCGCTGGTGGTTGTCGGCTACGGCCCGATGATGGTACAGTTAATCGCACAGTCGCAGTGGAATGTGCCGGGGCCGGCGGGCCGGTTGTGGTAGGGCGCTCCGGCGCGTTGAGGCTCTCTGACGGCTGAAGATGCAATGTTGGCGGTGGTGAGTCTCTCACTGTCGGAGGAGAGAAACTTTATGAAGAAGTTCATGTTCGTGTTTGTGATCGGCGCGCTGGTGCTGGCGGCGTGCGGCGGCGGTGGGGCCGGTGGCCCGGATGCCAACCGGGGCAAAGCCCTGTACGAGCAAAGCACCATCGGTTCGGCCAGCGCGCCCGGCTGTGTCACCTGCCACACGCTCGACGGCACGGTGCTGGTCGGTCCGTCGTTCAAGGGCGTGGCTACGCATGCCGAGAATATCATCAAAGACCCGAGCTATACCGGCAGCGCCAAGACGGCTGAGGAATACCTCCGGGAGTCCATCATCAACCCGAACGCCTATCTCCATCCGGGTTTTGCCGCCGGCATCATGTATCAGAACTACGGCACCGAGCTTAGCGAGCAGGAGGTCAACGACCTCGTTGCTTATCTGCTGACCTTGAAGTAAAGGTACAACTCCTCATCGCCGACGGAACCTGCCGCGCAAATCCGGTAGCTCTCGTCCTGTTTCGGCCGGTCGAAGGCCCTGCCTTTGACCGGCCGATTTCTTTGACCGGCGGTCACTCCGCGCAGAAAGACACCGCAATCCGATGAAGATAGTCACTATGGAGGCTGCGCCGACTCTAATAGCATGAATCCGACAGTCCAGCTCATACTTTAGGGCCGGTGTGCACGCAAAATATCTCAGCCGCACCCTGACCCTTCGGCTTCGCTCAAGGGAGTGCGCTCAAGGGAGCGCGCTCCGGGAAGCGGCGGGCATCCCGAGCGGACGCTGAGCGAAGCCGAAGCGGCAATCGCCGGATGTCCGCCGCGCAGGACAGGCCAAGAGGAGTCCCTATGCAGATTACTCGCCAAGCCGACTATGCAGTGCGCGCCGTGCTGTATCTGGCGCAATGCGGGCCGGGGGCGCGGGTGGCGACGGCGGAAGTGGCCCGCGAGCAACATATCCCGCCGACGTTCTTGGCCAAAATCGTCTCTCAGCTCTCTGCCGCCGGCATCCTTCGGACGACGCGCGGTGCACGGGGCGGCATTGCTCTGGCCCGCCCGCCCGAAGAAATCAGTTTGCTGGAGATCGTCGAGGCCATAGATGGGCCACTGACCATCAACGAATGCACTACCGACCCGAGCCTGTGCCCGCTGGGCGCGGACTGCGCCGTGCGTGAAGTCTGGTGCAACGTGCGCGCCGATCTGACCAAACGCCTGGGCGAAACACGTTTTGGCGATCTGGTCAAAGCACCGCTTGAGAAGGTTCCCGCCTGATAGGCCGACGCGAACTGCGTCAGGTGTTTGTTCTGGCCGGGCGGGGCACACGAGCCACCACTTCCGTGCCCCGGCCGGCCTCGCTATAGACTGAGCATTCTCCCCCTACGGCCAGGATGCGTTCGCGCATGTTCCTCAGGCCATGTCCCACCCGTTGCTCGACGGCGTCAAGCTGAAACCCCCGGCCATTATCGCGAAGCGACAATTCGATTGAGTCGGGGTGCTCCAGTAGCTTCACCTCTACTCGCGAAGCGCGGCTATGCCGGGCGGCATTGCTCAGCGCTTCCTGAGCGATGTGGAAGAGCACGCGCCGCTCCTCGATGGAGAGCGCCCTATCCGCCGACGGCTCGGCGCTGAACTCGACGTTCATCAGGGTGTTGGCCTTGAACTCCGTCAGTAGGCGCTCCAGGCCGCTCACCAGGTTGTTGCCGTCGAACAGGCGCGGGCGCAGGTCGAGGATGTAGGCGCGGATGTCTCGAATGGTGGCGTTGAGGGCGTCTATCGCCCGGTGGACGCGGTCCCTGGCCTCCTGGATCTCGCCGTCGTTCAACAGGCTGTTCACCAGTTCCAGGTTAAGCCCGACCGCGTAGATAGACTGGATGACGCCGTCATGCAGGTCCATGCCGATGCGCTGCCGTTCTTCCAGCACGCGGAGTTGCTGCACCTTCTCGTACAGGCGCGCATTCTCGATGGCGATGCCGGCGTGCGCTGCCAGCAGCTCGATAATGTACTGGTCGTCTTCGGTGAACTCGGGGGCGGAGCGTTTGTCCGTGAGGTACAGATTGCCCAGCAGCTTGCCCTTGTGGCGGATGGGCACGCCGAGGAAGCTCTTCATCGGCGGATGGTGGGGAGGGAAGCCGACCGAACGCGGATGACTTCTCAGGTCGGCCAGGCGCAGGGAGCGACCCTCGCGCAGGATGACACCCAGGATGCCATGCCCGCGCGGGCGCGCGCCGATCCGCGCCTCTTCCTCTGGGGTTAGGCCGGTGGTGACGAACTCCACCAGCATCTCGCCGGTAGTGTTGGGGACGCCCAGCGCGCCGTAGCGTGCATCCACCAGTTCCGCCGCCGCGGTTACGATCCGCTGCAGCGTCTCGGATAGCGACAGGTCGGACGAGATGGCCAGGACGGCGGCATCCAGCGCCAGCAAGCGGCGGCTAAGTTTATCCGGTTCGTCTTGCATTGCACCCTATTGTAAAATTTGTCAGGAGGCACTGCAACCTTTTTCAGGCTCAGTGTGCACGCAAAGGTTGTCAGGGAACAGGCCGCCCCTTCGACTGCCGCTTCGCTT
>JAVQXV010000168.1:0-6735 GCA_033577755.1 Anaerolineales bacterium | reverse complement strand
CGCCCTCGACGTGACCATCCAGGCGCAGATCCTCGACCTGATCCGCGACCTGCGTGCTAAGTTTGAGGCCTCCATCATCCTCATCACCCACGATCTGGGTGTGGTAGCCGAGATGTGCGACCGGGTATGTGTGATGTACGCCGGACAGATCGTCGAGCAGACCGATGTGCGCACGCTCTTTGCCGAGCCGAAACATCCCTACACTAAAGGCCTCATCGGCTCGATCCCCGTGCTGGGCGTCGTCAAGGACAAGCTCGATACCATCCCCGGCTCGGTACCCAACCTGATCAACCTGCCGCCGGGCTGTCGTTTTGCGCCGCGTTGTCAGGCCCGCCTCGATTACGAACTGACGATCTGCACCGAAGTCATGCCGCAGCTCAAGCCCGTCGGTCAGGGGCAGGAACACCTAGTGCGCTGCTGGCTGTACCACAACGCGCCTGAAAACGGCCATATCGCTCCCCTAAAGGAAAATGCCGTGATGCCGCAGGAGGTCTCACGATGAGCAGCATCAGCATGGACTGGAAAGTGGAAGAGAACGGCCGCGGGCCGCGTGACCTGCTTGAAGTTAAGAACCTGGTCAAGTACTTCCCGGTGCGCGGCGGCCTGTTGCAGCGCGTCGTCGCCTGGGTGCAGGCAGTGGATAACGTCTCGTTCAGCGTCAAGGAAGGCGAGACGCTGGGCCTGGTGGGCGAGTCCGGTTGCGGTAAGACCACCGTTGGCCGCACCATCCTGCGCCTGATCCCGGCCACCGGCGGCAAGGTGTACTTCGACGGGCAGGATGTGTTCGCGGCCAAGGCGCGTGAGCTGAAGGCGCTGCGCCGCAACATGCAGATCATCTTCCAAGACCCGTTCTCCTCGCTCGACCCGCGCATGCCGGTCGGCGAGAGCATCGCCGAAGGCCTGCTGGTGCACGGCATCGGCAATCGCCAAGAGCGCTTCGAGATCGTCATCAACACGCTGCGCAAGGTGGGCCTGCAGGATTACCACGCGCGCCGCTACCCGCACGAGTTCTCCGGCGGCCAGCGCCAGCGCATCGGCATTGCCCGCGCGCTGGCCCTGCGGCCCAAGTTCATCGTCTGCGATGAGCCGGTGTCCGCCCTCGACGTCTCCATCCAGGCGCAGGTGCTCAACATCCTCAAGGAGCTGCAGCGCGAGTTCGGCCTGACCTACCTGTTCATCGCCCATAACCTGAGCGTGGTCGAACACATCTCCGACCGCGTGGCGGTGATGTATCTGGGTAAAATAGTAGAGCTGGCCGACCGCGATGAGGTGTACCGTAACCCACTGCATCCATACACGCAGGCGTTGCTCTCCGCCATCCCCATCCCCGACCCGAACCTCAAACGCGAGCGCATCATCCTCAAGGGCGATGTGCCCAGCCCGCTGCGCCCGCCCAGCGGCTGCCGCTTCCATCCCCGCTGCCCTGTGGCAATGGCGCACTGCGCCATGCAAGAGCCGGAGTTCAAGGAAGTCAGCCCCGGCCACTGGGTGGCCTGCTGGCGAGTGGAATAACCACCGGCAACAGCGGACGGCAGACGCGAGTCTCCGTCCGCTTTTTTGTTCGTGGCGGTCTGCCATCTGCATTCAGTAACTCTCCGACGTTTTACCGATTGTTCCGCCGCGCGCCGTCATGCTAGAATTTCGGCATAGCCTGCCTACCAAAGGAATCGCCATGACGGCCAAACGCATTTTGCTTGTGGACGATCAGCGCGAGGTCACGCGCTTCCTGCGCTCGGCGCTGGAAACCCTCAACCGAGAGGACATCATCGTCGAGGTGCCCTCCGGCGAGGAGGCTCTGCTGGAGATCGGGCGAGGCGGTGCCGACCTGTTGGTGATTGATGTGCGCCTGCCCGGCATCAGCGGCCTGGAGGTGGTGCGCCGCCTGCGCCGGGCCAACTCGCGCGCGCCGGTCATCGTCATCAGCGGCGTGGCCGACGAGCGGCTGGAAGCCGAAGCGCAGAACCTGGGGGTGCTGGCCTTCCTGCACAAGCCGCTCAAAATCAACACCTTCCTGCCGCTGGCCCAGCGGGTGCTCGAAGCGCCGACCGGCGCGCTGGAAGCGCCGCCGCCTGAACAAAATGAACCGGCCATCTCTGAACGCCTCTCCACCCTGCGCCGCGACCTCGGTGCAGATGCCGTCTTCCTGGTGGATATGCAGGCGACGATCGCGGTGCGCGCCGGTGACATTACCGACATTGACCTCGACCCGCTCATGGCAGAAGTGGTCACCGCCATGGCCGCCTCGCTCAACGCCAGCCGCATGGTCGGCGGCCTCATCCCCACCAACATCCACTTCTTCGACGGCGACGAGTACGATGTGTACGCCGTCAACGTCGGTCAGTATTACTCCATCGTCATCGTCTTCGATGGCGAGCGCGGCGCAGGCCAGATGGGGCCGGTGATGCGCTACGGTCGCCAGTGCGCCGATGACCTGCTCAACTCGCTGGTGATGCTGGGCGTTAAGACGGAAGCGACTTCTGCATTCGCGCCGCACACCACCGCACCGCTGCGGCCTGCCACCGCGCCGCTGCCGCCCCTCCCGACGCCGCCGGCGAAGGCCGTTCCTGCTGCCGCTGCTGTATCCGCGCCGGCGCGCGCCGTTCCCACTGAGCCACCTGCTCCGCCCGTCGTCGAGAAGCCACTGACCGAGGCCGAGCTACAGGCCCTCGAACAGGCGCTGGCCGATCTCAAGAACCAGGATGCGAATGCCTTTTGGGATAATCTAGGAGAAGTCGAAATCGAACCGGTGCGCGCCGATGCGCTCTCGTTTGAAGAAGCGGCGAAGTTGGGACTGGTGGAGAAGAAGTAACGGCGACGTGTTCATTGCCCCATGCCGGAGCCTGCAGGGCGTGTTATAATCCACGCGTCGTTGGGGCATGGTGCAATCGGCAGCACACCGGACTTTGGATCCGTAAATCCTGGTTCGAGTCCTGGTGCCCCAGCCTGAGCCTGGTGCGGACAGTGCGACTCCGGTCGCACTGTCGCCCCGGGCGCGCGTATGAGTTCGACCTCGGAAGACCCCGACCTGCCTTTGCCCGCCGGCGTGATTGCTCCCTGCGGGCATTCTTTACTCCCGCGCACTTACGCTTCCCTTCAAGCTACAGGCAACCCATGACTCTGGCTGCGGTAATTCTGGCGGCGGGCCAGGGCACCCGCCTCAAGTCGTCTTTGCCCAAAGTTCTGCACCGATTGGCCGGGCGCCCCCTCGTGCGTTATGCCGTGGACGCCGCACGCGCCGTCGCGAATCTGCCGCCGGTGCTCGTCATCGGGCATGGCGCGGAGGCCGTGCGCGCCGAGCTGGCCGACAGCGTCCAGTACGCCATCCAGTCCGAACAGCTCGGCACCGGCCACGCCGTGCTGCAGGCCGCCGACCTGTTGCGCGGGCGCTGCGAGCGCGTGCTCGTCACCTACGGCGATACGCCGCTCATCCGGCCCGAAACGTTGCGTGCGCTGGCCGAGGCGCAGGCGCAGAACAGCGGCCCCATCACCCTGCTCTCGATTGATGCGCCCCGGCTGGACGACTTCGGCCGGGTAGTGCGCGACTCGCAGGGCCACGTCACGGCGCTCGTCGAGGCCGCCCAGTGCACGCCCGCGCAGCGCGACATCCCGGAGCGAAACGTCGGCGCGTACTGCTTCGACGCCGAATGGCTATGGGCACACCTGCCGCGCCTGCCCCTCTCGCCCAAAGGCGAATACTATCTCACCGATACCGTAGCGCAGGCCGTGGCCGAGGGCCTTCACGTGGCGGCCATCAAGACCGACGACGAGGCCGAGACGCTGGGCGTGAACACCCGCGCCCAACTGGCGCAGGCCGAAGCGCTCCTGCGCCGGCGCATCAACGAGAAGTGGATGGCCGAGGGCGTCACGCTGATTGACCCGGCGACGACCTACATCGAGCCGAGCGTCGCCATCGGGCGCGACACCGTCATCTGGCCGAACACGCACCTGCAGGGGCAGACGGTCGTCGGCGCGAACTGCGTCCTCGGCCCAAATACTATCGTGCGCGACACGTGCATCGGCGACGACTGCCGGGTTGAATATTCGGTGCTGGAGGGCGCGTGGCTGGCCGAAGAGGTAGAAGTCGGCCCGTTTGCCCATCTGCGACCGGGCGCACGGCTGGAGCGCGGCGTGCACATAGGCAACTTCGGCGAGGTGAAGAACAGCACGCTCGGCCCGGGCGTAAAGATGGGCCACTTCAGTTACATCGGCGACGCCGTCATCGGCGCGGCGACGAACATCGGCGCCGGCACCATCACCTGCAACTATGACGGCATGCGCAAACATCGCACCGTCATCGGCGAGAACGTCTTCCTCGGCAGTGATACCATGCTGGTCGCGCCGCTGACGCTTGGGGAAGGAGCACGCACCGGCGCCGGCGCCGTGGTGACCAAGGACGTGCCGGCACACTCGTTGGCCGTCGGCGTGCCGGCGCGTGTCATTCGCAAACTGAAGACGGAAGACGGGTAATCAGAGTCCGGTATACAGGGTTGCTCGATGTTGGATTACACATTGGGGATCGGCATCATCGCCGGACTACTTCTCATCAACGGCTGGCTCTCGGCGGCGCGCGCTGCACTGATGAACGCCTCGCGGGGGCGGCTGCGGCAGATGGTGCAAGAGGGTGTGGGCGGCGCAGCGCGGGCGCTGCGTGTGGCAGAGGACGCCACTGCTCTGCTCTCCACCATGCGCTTCTCGCAGACCTTCTGCCGTTTCGGCATCGCCGGCCTGTCCGTCCTGCTCTTCACCCGCCGCCTGAGCGAAACCTTCGGCGACGGCCTGGCGCTCGACCCCAGCGCCCAGTTCCTCATCTTTTTTCTCGTCCTGCTCGTCGGCACGATGATTGTGGTCAGCATCGGCGAATTTCTGCCGGAGGCGCTGGCCCTGCGCACGCCGGAGAACGCGGCGCTGTTCTTTGCGCCGTCGGTGGCCTTCCTAGAATGGCTGCTTGCGCCGGTGGTGCGCCTCGCGCTGTGGCTGGCCTCGCGGGCCGCACCCTCGGTCGGCGGGCAACGTGCGCCGCTGGTGACAGAGGAAGAAATCAAGACGCTGGTGGATGCCGGTGAGGAGGGCGGCGCGATCGAAGAGGACGAGAAGGAGATGATTTACTCCATCTTCGAGATCAGCGATACGTGGGCGCGCGAGCTGATGGTGCCGCGCATTGATATGCTGGCGTTCGATGTGAACACGCCATTGCCCGAGGCGATTGACGCCCTGTTGGCCGCCGGCCACAGCCGCGCCCCCGTCTATGAAAACTCGATTGATAACATCCTCGGCATCCTCCATGCCAAAGACCTGCTCAAGCAATTGCGCAGCGGCAACCTCGACGTGAGTCTGCGTGCCCTCCTGCGCCCGGCCTACTTCGTCCCGGAAACCAAGAAGGCCAACGAGCTGCTGGCCGAGCTGCAACAGAAGCGCATCCACATGGCCATCGTGGTGGACGAGTACGGCGGCACCGCCGGCCTGGTCACGCTGGAGGACATCGTCGAGGAAATCGTCGGCGACATCCGCGACGAGTACGACGTGAATGAGGAGTCCTACGTCGAGCGCATCAGCGACACCGAGTACATCTTCGACGCGCGGCTAGACCTGGACGAGGTGAATGACCTGCTCAAGCTCAACCTATCCTCCGAAGACGCCGACTCGCTGGGCGGCTTCATCTACGGCCAGCTCGGCCATATCCCCGCGCCGGGCGAGAAGGTGCTGGCTCAGGGCGTTACCTTCGAAGTGCTGATGGTGACGGGCCGCCGCATCCGCAAGGTGCGGGCGACGCTGCCGCCCCTACCGCAAACCGAGTCGCCCGAACTGCCCGAACCGCGTAAAATCAACGGAACCCGGCCGCTCACCTATCCGCCGTTGCCCGTCGAAAGCCCGACGAATGAATGACGCCGAGATCGCCCACCTGGCCGCCCGCGCCGTCGAGGCCCGCCGGTGGGCGTATGCGCCCTATTCGCGCTACCGAGTCGGTGCGGCACTGCTGGCGGCCTCCGGCATCACCTACGACGGTTGCAACGTCGAGAACGCTGCCTATCCGGTGACAATGTGCGCCGAGCGTGTGGCCGTCTTCAAGGCCATCTCTGAGGGCGAGCGCCAGTTCATCGCCATCGCCATCGCTACCGAGAACGGCGGCTCGCCGTGCGGCTCCTGCCGCCAGGTGCTGGCCGAGTTCGCGCCCGACCTGATCGTCCTGCTGGTCAACGGGCGTGGCGAAGTGACGAAGCAAACCACGCTGCGCGAGCTGCTGCCCGACGCCTTCGGGCCGGCGCAGCTTCAGACGAACGACGTTGATGAATCCTGAGAGCCGATGAGCGATAAGCCTGAACCGCAGCCCGATGACGTCTCCGAGCCGAGCAGCCTGAGCGTGAGCGGCGGCCGCGATGTCAGCATCGGCGGCGACGTGGCCGGGCGCGATGTGGTCAAGACCACGACGACCATCACCGGCTTCAGCGAGCAGGCCGTGCAGCGCCTGGTGCTGATCGTCGGCGCGCTGGTCTTCGTCACCGCGGCCTGCTTCTTCTCCGGCGGGGTGGCCGTCGGCTTCTTCGCCTTCGACGCGCTCAACAAACAGGTCGGCTCCTCACCGGAGGCCGCTGCTCGTTTTGAAGACAGACTGGAGCAGCTCAACAACCTGCAAGCCGGGCAGCGCTTTGAATTCGTCTTTTCCGAGGACGAGATCAGCTCCTACGTGCGCTTCATCGCCGGCCCGCAGCTGGGCTTCGCGCCGGATACCGGCCGGGC
>JAVQXV010000167.1:0-6808 GCA_033577755.1 Anaerolineales bacterium | reverse complement strand
GCGCCCGTTGCACTCACAATCAACGACCATAAAATCACGTGTGACCAAATACTAGGCTGCTGCAACACTACCGGCTGGTCAAATGCGGCTATCGCCGCAGGCGGGCGTTTTTGTAAGCTAGATACCGGACGGTCCAGACTCATAAATACCTCCTAGTCTTGTTTTTGATAAAGCGAGTAATAGCGGCCCTTCAACAGCATCAATTCGTCATGGGTGCCATCTTCCACAATCCGCCCCTTGTCCATCACTAAAATC
Organism: Anaerolineales bacterium; assembly: GCA_033577755.1. Lineage (GTDB taxonomy): Bacteria > Chloroflexota > Anaerolineae > Anaerolineales > UBA6663 > JANWXR01. Next base: position 6,553 of record JAVQXV010000167.1, on the reverse strand, counting down.
CGGTCCGCTTGGCGAATCGTACTCAACCGGTGCGTCACAAACAACACCGTCACCCCCTGGAACGCCCGCCGCAAATTAGCACACACCTGCTGCTCCGTGTCGTAATCCAACGCGCTGGTGGCCTCGTCCAAAATTAGCAACCGGGGTTGTTGCACCAACACCCGCGCCAGGGCAATCCGTTGCCGCTGCCCACCCGAAAGCGCACTCCCCCGCTCTCCCACCCGTGTGTTGTACCCCTGGGGCAATGCCATGATGAACTCATGCGCACAGGCAATCTTCGCAGCTTCAATAATCACTTCGATGGGTAAATCCGGATTCGACTGGGCAATGTTTTCCAAAATCGTGCCGTCGAACAACAACGGCTCTTGCAACACTATCCCAATCTGCTGGCGCAGCGAGTACAAATCCACCTTGGCAATGTCGTAATTGTCAATCAATATCCGTCCCGACTCCGGGGTGTACAACCGCGCTATCAGCTTGGTCAGCGTGCTTTTGCCCGCCCCACTTTGTCCCACAATCCCCACGAAAGTTCCGGGTTGAATCTCTAACGAGATATTGACCAATTGCCACGGCCCGTTGGGACTAAACCGAAAACTCACTTCCTCAAAGCGAATCATCCCTACTATCGGCGGCATGGGAATCTGGGCGCGACTGCTTTCGTCAACTTCCTGGGGGGTATCCACGATGTCCGCTAGGCGCTCCAGGGATAACGCCGTCTCCTGAAAGTTTTGCCACAGTTGCACCAGACGCAACAAGGGACTGGTGGTGTAACCGGCAATAATGCGAAAGGCAATCAATTGCCCCAGCGTCAATTCCCCTTTGAGCACTAAAAACGCCCCCACCCAAATCAACAACAAACCCGAAAGCTGGTTGAGAAAGTTACTCACTGAATGGGCCGTCGTCGCCGTTATCACGGTTTGAAACCCCGCGCTGATGTAGCGACCGTAGTGGCCCTGCCAGCGCCAGCGCGCCGTCAGCTCCAAATTTTGCGCCTTCACTGTTTGAATCCCTGTGATGACTTCCGTGAAGTAGGCTTGGGTTTCCGCGTTGCGCTCGGCTTTGGTGCGCAACTGCCGCCGCATCAAAGGCGCCGCCAGCAGGGTTAACAGAGCAAACAAGGGCACGGTCGCCAGGGCAATTAGCGTCAGTAACCCACTGTAAATCACCATCACCACGATATAGACCACTGAAAACACCGCGTCGAGCACAACGGTTAAAGCAGTACCCGTCAGAAATTGCCGGATGTTTTCTAGCTCGTTGATGCGGGTGGCTAATTCCCCCACCGGTCGCCGCTCGTAATAGCGCAACGGCAAGCGCAACAAGTGGTCAATCACTGCTGACCCCAGCGCCATGTCCATCCGGTTGGTGGTGTCTACAAATAAATACGTGCGAATCGCCCACAACACCGCTTCCGCCACCGCCATCCCCAGCAGCAAAATCCCCAGCATATTTAGTGTGCTGATGCTGTTTTGAACCAGGACTTTATCAATGATGATTTGAATCATCAAGGGATTGGCCAGGCTGAATAATTGCACAAAAAAGGATGCAATAAAAACTTCCGCCAACACCCGCCGGTGCCGCCATATCACTGGCCAAAACCAGCTCAAGCCAAACCTTTTTTGGGGCGTGTGGACCGTTTTCTTGAGCGTCAGCAGCGTGATTTCATCCCCGAAGCTGGGCAACAGTTTGGCCGGCTCCCGATACACTAGGCCCTGCTCCGGCACCCCTAACACGATTTCTGCCGGCGAAACGGCAAACAAAACGACCCACTGACCCTGCCACTGCACTAGCGCCGGCGTCTCCACTCGGGTCAACAGGGGGGCGGGGATGCTGAGCAACTGCGTGTCCAGCCCCATTAGTTGAACCACCGCACCCAAGAGTTGGGGGGTCACACCGCCAATTTGCCGACTGCGGGTTTCCAACAGTCGCCGCAGCATTTCGCGCCGGAAAGGGAGTTGCCAAAACTTCGCCACCATCTGCAGGCAGGCCAACGCGCCCCCAACAGGTCCTTCCCCCTGCACGTAGGGATAACGGCTGGCCTGCTTGGCTGGTTGCCCACTCAACGCCGGCGCATAGGGAATCTCCGTCAGCGAATCCGAGCGGGGTGACGCCGGAACGGGAATAGCCGCCGTTGCAGACTCAGGTAGGATGGGCTGGGCGACTCCCAGCAAGCGCGTCATCTGTCGTACCCGCACATGGGGAGCTGCCCCGTCGAGCCATTGCCCCTGGGTATACTCGCCCACCTGGCCCACGCTGACCCACCAACGACAACCGGGCACGTCGGGCAAGGTCAAGGGCCCTGGCTGCAGGGTAATGCACTGGATGTGGGGCCGCAGTTGGGCCACCCATTCCCGCAAGGGCAAATCCACCGGTTGCTGCGCCTGGTGTTGCCATTCCGCAGCGATGACTTCCGCTATCTCCACCGCCGTGGGTTCCGGACCGAAATAGGTTTGCCACGCGGGTTGAGTGCGCCACAGCTCCCCAAACAGCGCCGCCGGTAGGCTCACCGCTACGCTTTCTTCGGCTGCCATCGCCGTTTCACAGGTTTGGCCCCGCAAGGCGCTCAGCCACCCCACCACCGCCCCAGGCGACAACCGCGCCAGCGTCACCAGCTTCTGGCGGCGGGGGTCGGTGAATAGCAGCCGCACGGAGCCTTGATAGAGCAGCAACACCTGGTCCGGGGTTTGGTGGGCCACCAGCAACGGCTGGCCTATGCGATACTTCCAGACTTGCAGGGCGTCAAGCACGCGCTGCTGCACGGCTGGGGCCAGCGCCTGCATAAACGGCAACCCCAGCACAAACTCCTGAATCGGCGCTGCAGTCGCGGTCATCCCAACTCCTTCCACGACAGGCGGCTCAGTTGCTGCTCCAGCCACTGCTCAAACAGCTCATCCAGCAGTTGCTGGCGCGTGGTATCGTCCAACTGGGCCGGTAACAGCCGTTCCAAACGCACTATCACCCACCAGTTCCCCAACTGCACCGGCGGCCACAGCTGGCCCGGTTGACTCATCGCCAGCAGTTTGCGCAGGCTGGGATGGAGTCTCCCCAAGGGCATCGGGCCAATGAGCCCACCCGTCATCGCTTCCGGGCCTTGGGAAAATTGCTGGGCGGCTTCGGTAAAGGATTGCTCCCCGTCGCTAATGCGAAAGTACACTTCTTGAGCCACGCCAGGGTCGGGCACCCGGATGAGCGAGTAAATCACCCGGTCGAGCTGGTCTTTGCGTTGCAGGAAGTAACTGGACACGTCCGCACCCCAGGTTTTTTCCTTGAAGCGTTGTAACCGGTGGGGACGGCTGGCAATCATTTCTACCTGTTCCGGCGTCAGGTGATGCTTTTGTAACCAGGCTTGTTGCTGCTCCGGTGTGGTGGCCTGCTGCTGTTGCCAAAACGCTTGCACCCACTGGCGGGTCTCTTCCGGTGTGCAGGGAATGTCGGCAAGGGCCTTATCGGTCACAATACCCCGCAGCAGGGGCAATAACAATTGATGCACCGCCAGCAAGTGCAACAAGTCGGTAGCCTGAAAAATCTGGTCACCGACCTGCAAGACCCCAGTCGCTGCCGTCATGGTCACTGTTACGGCCACCGTTGCTCCCTATCCAGTAAAACTTTAGCAGGGCGGCGCCGGCTACTTGCCCTTGGTCATCGGCCTTAACGTTTTCTTAGCCCGTTCTTAATTGACCCGAACCACCTTTTTCCCTAGCTTGATACTGGTTCAGCACGGGAAGGGGTGAGGACGATGGTGTTTACCTTGCAACTGCTCCACGCTTCCGACTTGGAGGGAACGGTTCGGGCGATTCCCAACGTGGACCGGTTTACGGCCCTGATTGACTTTTTCGCCAACGACCCAACGCTGGTGCCAAGTGGTACGGTTGTCCGCCCCTTGTCCCGCAATACCTTGATTCTTTCATCAGGGGATAACTACCTGGCGGGGCCATTTTTCAACGCAGCCGGGGATACGACGGTGGACGTGTTACCGGGCGAACCGGGTGTCCAAACGGTGGAGACGGTCCTGCGGCGGGTGTATGACCGCTTTTTCTTCAACCGCATTACCGATGGAGACGGCAATGGCACCTTGACCGGCGGGCCTGGTAATGACCACTTTAGCGGCGCTCTGGGCAATGACACCTTGAGCGGCAATGAGGGGGATGACATTCTCGATGGGGGCGCAGGCAATGATGTGCTCAACGGCGGTGCGGGTAATGACACGCTGCAAGGTGGGCCAGGAGACGATACGTTGACGGGTGGAGCCGGACGGGACCGGTTTATTTTCAGCGCGCCATCCCCCAGCGCCACAACGGCGGTGACCACGCTCATCGGGATTGATACAATCACCGACTTTAACCCTGCCGAAGACACGATTGTGCTGGACCGCAGCACGTTTACTCGGTTTACCAGTTTTGGGGCGATTGACGCGGCAACTTTTGCGGTCGTCGACAGCGATGCAGCGGCGGAAACCAGTGCCGCCTTTATCGTTTACAACCGCACCAACGGCAAGCTGTTTTACAACCAAAACGGGACGGAGGCGGGCTTTGGCGCAGCAGGCGGGCAATTTGCGACGCTGACGGGTAACCCGACTCTGACGGCGGCCAATTTTGTAGTGGGGAATGCGATTCCGGCGTTTACGGACCTGCGGGGCGGCGCTGGCCGGATTGACATTGCCCTGATGAACATCGTGGGGTTTGATGCGTCGGCGCTGGGGAACCACGAGTTTGACCTGGGCACGGCGATTGTGGCCGAGCTGATTGCGGAAGACATTCGGGCCAGCGCTAGCGGGAATGTGCTAGGTGGGACGCGCTGGCTAGGGACGCTTTTCCCCTACCTGGCGGCGAATTTGGATTTCTCCCAGGACCCCAACCTGAATGCGGACATCATCAATACGTTCATCAACGGGGGGCCGCTGTTTACTACCGAACCCCTGCGGCTGAGCACGGCGTTTGCCCTGACGGCGGACCGGATTCAGCGGGCGACCACGCCAACGGAACTGGAGGAGCGGGATAAGCTGGCGCCGGCAACGGTAGTGGACCTGGATGGCGACCCCAGCACCACCTTTGACCAGGTCGGGGTGATTGGACTGACAACGCCCTTGCTGGCGAGTATCTCGTCGCCAGGAGCTACGCGGGTGATCGGCAGTGGGCGCAACGATGTGCAGGAGTTGGCCCAGCTCATCCAGCCGGTGATTGACCGGGTGATTCGGGGACCGGATAACAACCTGGGCACTGCCGATGACATCAACAAGATCATCCTGGTGACCCACCTGCAGCAGTTTCAGGTGGACCTGGCGCTGGCGCCGCTCCTGCGGGGTGTGGACATTATCATGGCGGGGGGGTCCGGCACCATTCTAACGGATGCCAACGATGTGCTGCGGCCTGGAGACGTGAGCCAGGGCTCCTACCCCACCTTTGTCAACGGGGCGGACGGCAACCCCATAGCCCTGGTCAATACTGACGGCCTGTACGAGTACGTGGGACGCCTGGTACTCCAGTTTGATGACCGGGGGGTAATCATCCCCAGCAGCTACAACCCGAATGTGAGCGGGGCCTACGCGACGCTGGACAGTGTGGTGTTTCCGGCGTTGGGGTTGGGGACCCCCAGCGGGAACCGGGCGGCGGATACGGCCAGGCTGCGGGAAACTAGCCTGCGGGCGGCGTTGGCTGGGCAATTGGTGGACGCAGTCACGGCGGTGGTCAACGCCCAGGACAGCAACATTTCTGGGAACACCAGCGTATTTCTGGAAGGACGGCGCTCCCAGGTGCGCACTCAGGAAACGAATTTGGGGAATTTGACAGCGGATGCCAATTTGGTCTATGCCCGGGCGGTGGACCCCACGGTGACGCTGTCTTTGAAGAATGGGGGTGGCATTCGCGATGTCATCGGGGCGGTGCGCAATGTCGGCGACCGGACAGACTTTTTGCCGACCCAGGCCAATCCCCTGTCGGGCAAGCAGGAAGGACAAGTGTCCCAGTTGGATATTGCCGGGACGCTGCGGTTTAACAATGGGTTGACACTACTGACGATCACGGAGCAGCAGCTCTACTGGCTGTTTGAGGCGGCGGTGGCGACGGTGGCACCTGGACAAACGCCGGGGAATTTCCCGCAGGTGGCGGGGGTGCGCTTCAGCTATGACCCCACGCGGCCAGGGCTGCAGGAGCTGCGGGGTGAAGGAGCTACTTCTACGCGCGTATTTGACGCGCTGGGGGTCTTGCAACCCGAGTTTCAACAGCGCTTGGCCAACGGCGAAGGGCGCCTGCGCAACCTGGTGCTGACGGACGAAAACGGGATTGTGACCAAGGTCATTGTCCAAGACGGGCGGTTTGTGGGGGACCCTAACGCCACGTTGCGCCTGGTGACGCTGAATTTCCTAGCGGGAGACCCCACGCCAGCAGTGCCGGCGATTGTGGATACGGTGTATCCCTTGGCGCGCTGGGTCAAGGCCAATCCCACCCTGGCCAATCGGGTGGATTTCCTGCCAGAGACGGGGGTGGATTTGAACCTGGACGGCAACCCCCGCACGCCTGGGGTCGGCGGTGCGATTTTAGGGAACAATGTCACGTTT
>JAVQXV010000166.1:0-6819 GCA_033577755.1 Anaerolineales bacterium | reverse complement strand
CGCGGTTGATCTCGTCGGCCAGCACCAGGTTGGCAAAGATCGGCCCCGGCTGGAAGCGGAAGTGACGCTTGCCGTCGCCGGTCTCCTCGAGGATGTCCGTGCCGACGATATCGGCGGGCATCAGGTCGGGCGTGAACTGGATGCGAGCGAAGTTCAGGTCTAGCACCTCGGCCAGCGTCTTGATGAGCATGGTCTTGCCCAGGCCGGGCACGCCCTCCAGCAAGGCGTGGCCGCCGGCGATGATGCTGATGAGCACATGCCGCACCACCTCGCCCTGCCCGACAATTACTTTGCCCACTTCGGCTTCGATCGCTGCCGCCGTTTCGCGGAACTGCGCGACGGTCATCTCGGGCCGCGTAGTCGTTTGCCGTTCAGCCAGCACCATAGTTTGCTCCTGAAAGAATCACCGCGAAGAATGCGAAGGTCTCCACACATCTTTGCGCCCTTCGCGTCTTCGCGGTTCCAAATCATTACGGCTCAAGTGAAGAGAAGTAATCCTTCACCACATCGCGCAGTTCGGGCGGGTAATCGCCCCGCTCGATGGCCGAGTAAGCGTTGTTGCGGTAATCGTTGAAGACGCGGTTGTAGGGGACACGCACTTCACCGGTGTTTTGCGGGTTCGTCGGCCCTTGCCCAATCACCTCGTCGCCGGGGTTGCCGCCGCCCTGGTTGGGCAGCGTGGCGTCCGGGCCGCCACTGCCACCCAAGCGATACGGCGAGTAGATCGGCTCATAGGTGCGCTCGCCTCCGTCGCTCGGCCCGGTGCTCCGGCCCGTGCCGCCGGCCTGCCCACCCTGCGTCTGACCATGGCCCTCGCCCGTACCGGCACCACCGGTACCCTGACCCTGGCCTTGCCCCTGACCCTGACCTTGCCCTTGCCCCTGGCCCTGCCCGCCCTGGCCTTGTTGCCCCTGCCCGTTCTGGCCCTGGCCGGTGTTGTTGCCCGGATTACCCTGCCCCGTCTGCCCGGCCTGCGCAATGACCTGCTGCGCACGCTGCACCTGGCCGGAGGCCTGCCGCGCCGCCCGCGATTGCTCCGCGCGCTCGCCCGTCTGCGCAATGGACCGGCCTGCCCGCTCCAGCGCCCGGCGCGCCGCCTCGTTGTCACCATTGCGCAGCGCCTCGGCGGCCTCGCGCAGGGCCTGCGCCGTCTCCGAGTTGCTATTTCCCAACCGGTCTGCCGTTTGATCGAGCTGCCCGGCCAGCGCCTGACGTTCGGCCTCATTCAGCGCTGCAGGATCAATATTCGCCAGCGCCTCGCCGGCCTGCTGCAGGTCGCCGTTTTGCAGCGCTTCGCCCACCTGCTCGGTTGTCGCGTTCTGGCTCAGGCCGGCGCCGGCCTGCTGAAGGTTCTGCGCCTGCGCCTCGGCATTTGGGTCCTGCAGCTCGCGCAGTTCGCGCTGCGCCTCGGCCAGCGCCTGTTGCGCCTGTTGCTCGGTGAGATTCGGCTCTTGCAGCCTTCGCTGCGCCTCTTCGAGCGGCCTGGTCAGTTCTTCTTTCTGCGCCTCGGTGAGGTTGGGGTTGCTCTCGATTTGCTGAATGAGCTTCTCGATCTGCTCCGCTTGTTGGGCGATGGCCTGCTGAACGGCCTGCTGCCGCGCCAGCGCCGCCTCCTGCGGATTAGGGAGGACGAACGCGGCGACGAGAGCGGCGAGGAGGGTGAGGGCCAGCAAACCGTCGCGCTGCGAGACGGCCCACAGCGGCAGGCGCCGGCGCACGTCGGCGCTGCGCGCGGCCTGCGCGGCATCGGCCCACTGCTCGCGCACCAGCCAGTCAGGCGCGAGGCCGGGCTGCTGCGCCAACTCCAGCGCTGCCGAGGTGCGCTCGGCCAGACCGAGGATACGGTCGAAGTAACGGGCGGCGGCCAGCCGGGGACGCGGCCAGAAGTAGGCAATGGTCAATCCGAGCATCGCACCCACCAGCACCAGCACAGCCGACAGGCCGATGAGGACCGGCAGCGGCTGCCACGGCACAAGGCGCGCAAACAGCGAGAGGCTCAACGCTGCGGTTAATCCCACCGACAGCCCGCGCATCGCCCATCGTACGGAGTCGCGTAACCGCAGCCGCCGCAGCCAGGCGGAAAGGCAGGCATCCACTTCACGTAGGTGAGTATCGGCAACCATAGTCATAAAGACCGACCGAGCACGTCTTGAGTTCCGCGCAAAGAAAGTATAGCAGTCTCAAGGGAGCACAGCGGCGCGTGGCAAGCGCCGGCGTTGGGCCGCCGCCGGCCGAAAGTGCGCGCTAGCGTTCCCGACGCGCAACGTTTGCTATGCTCAGGAACGTAAACACAACACCGAGGCCCAACGCAAAAAGGACGTACGGAATCCAGGGCGAGATCAGCGGAACGTTGATGGAATTGCCGCTCGTCGGGTTATAAATGGGCGCGGTGAAGTAGAACAGGGTCTGATTGCTCACCAGGATGACTTCGGTGGCGATGAGGGTGGCGACGGGATTGGTTGCGATGAGCAGGCCGAAGAGGTAAAGCAGCACAATCTGCAGCTCGACCGGCGGCGAGCTGTAGCCGAAAAAGGGGCCGGCGAGGATTGTCACCGGGAAGAGCAGGATAGGCAGGCCGAGGGTCGCCAGCAGTACGAAGGCGTAGGTCAAGACCGTTGCCCCCAGCGTGCGCCGCATCATTGAAGAGAAAAAGATGCCCGCCGTGCCGAACAGGAAGGCCGTCATCATCAACAACAGCGTGGCGATGACTACTTCCTCCAGTGCCACGCCGCCCAGCAGGAAGGCCAGGCTCTGCAGAGGCAGCGCGGTCAGCAACAGTATGAAGACATACGATAGAGCCGAGATCAGCTTGCCCAGGACGAACGCGCGCTCGGAGAGCAACGTGGTGCGCAGCAGATCGTAGGTCTGGCGTTCGCGCTCGCCACTGATAGCACCCACCGTGAAGGCCGGCGTGATGAAGCAAACGAGCAGCATCTCGATCGCCACCACGCCGCCGAAGACGAACTTGCCGAGCAGTTGCCGGTCGGGGGTGGAATATATGCTGCTGGTAGTGGAAATATAGAGCGTATAGAGCAACGTGATGAAGCCGCTCATCAGCAGCAGGTAGACGGTGAGCACGATAAAGGCGCGTGCCCCACGCATCCGCCCGCGCAGCTCCTTGAGCACGACGGGGTTGCGCGTCAGCCACTCGCGCAGCGTGCGCCGAGGCTTTGTCGCCGGGTGCGGCACGGTGGGATGTGGGGCGGTGGCGGCAGCGTCGGTCATGGTTGCGTGTTTGGCCGGTCGAGAAGACTACCAGACCACGAGACCACAAGACTAGGAGACTATTCCCTGAGTGACCTTCATGAACACATCTTCTACGTCGTGCGCGGTTTCGGTGAAGCGAAGCACGGGCAGCCCGCGCTGCACCAGGTCGCGCAGAAAGGCGCTGATGGCGGCCTCATCGCCGGCGAAGTCCACTTCGAAGCAGATATGCTCGCCCGGCTCGTCCAGCTCGCGGAAGTCGAGCACGTTTTCGCGGCCAAAGATGGCGGAGCGGGCGGCCTCGATGCCCTTGTCCAGCAACGTGATTTGCAGCGTGCGGTGCGGCTTCAGCCGGCGCTGCATCTCGGCCAGGCTGCCCTGGGCCACCAGCCGGCCTGCCTCCACAATGCCCACCTGGGTGCAGATTTCGGCCACATCAGCCAGGATGTGGGTGGAGAAGAAGACCGTCTTGCCCATGCGACTCAGCTCCACCAGCAGCTCACGAATTTCGATGCGGGCGCGCGGGTCAAGGCCGGAGGCCGGCTCGTCGAGGATCAGCACCTGCGGGTCGTGGGCCAGCGTGCGCGCCAGGCATAGCCGCTGCTTCATACCGCGCGAGAGCGTGTCCACCTGGTCGTCGCGGCGGTGCGCCAGGTCCACCAGTTCGAGCAAATCGTTAATCAGGCCGCGCCGCGTGGCTTCGGGGATGTGATAGCAGGCGGCGAAGAAGTCCAAATATTCCCAGACCGTCATGTCGTCGTAAACGCCGAAGAAGTCCGGCATATAGCCGATGACGCGGCGCACACCTTTCGGGTCGCGGCGGATGGAGTGGCCGGCGATCCAGGCTTCGCCCGATGTCGGCTCGAGCAGTGTGGTGAGCATACGCATCGTCGTCGTCTTGCCCGCGCCGTTCGGCCCGACAAAACCGTAGATGGCGCCGGCCGCTACGTTCAGGTTCATGTTCTGAACGGCGACGGTGCGACCATAGTACTTGGTCAAGTCCCTGGTCTCGATGATAGCGGACATGCTACGGCGCAAACTTCAAAGCAAAATCCAGCTGGTCAATCTCAACCACGTCCGGCCCCGGGTTGTACAAGCGCACTTCGATCTCGCCATACGGTCCACGGAAGCGCTCCGGGTCGGCAATACTAAAGGTGCCATAACCGTTAAGCGGCTGCTCAACCCACTTGCTCAGCGCAAAATCCCACAACTCCACCTGCGGCGCCGGTGTGCTGTTGCTGTAACTGGAGCCATACAGGTTGAGCCGAAGCTCCTTCAGTGAGCCGGGCGTTTGGCGCGGTGTAAAGCGCACTGCGTAATATTCGCCTGGATACAGCATCAGGTCATATGGCGGCTGGCCGAGGTGTGGGTCGTTGCCGCTAAGCGGGCGCGGCGACCAGGTGAGCATGCCGGGCAGCAAGATGATTTCGCCGTCGGCAAACCGGATGGCAGCAGGCAGAGCAATCAGGTAGAGCGTGGCACCGACCTCGCGAAAGCCGACATTGAGCAGGCGAGTCGGTGCCGGGGCCGAGTTCGTCCAGCCGGCCAAGTAGATGCCATTGCCGCGACCTATCCCGCCTGCGCCGCCGTGCAAATTGATGGCCCCGGTCAGCAATTCATAACGGCGCAACTGTGCCATGTCCTGATAATAATTGCTGGTTCCGAGGATGTCGTCAATCGTCGTATCGTAGCTGCTGTACGGTGAATAGTATGGTACAGGCGAAGGAGAGGTGAGCGCGCTGTTGCCGGAGGAAAGGGGCAAAACGGCATTGGGCGGCGCGGGCGAGGCACGGCTGCTGCTGAGCGAGAGCCTGATTTGGCGCGTCTCGCCGGGCTTGAACTCGCCAAGCCTGAGCACGCCGCCGGGCGCCAGCAGTACGGCGTCCTGCAGGGTCAGCGCGCTCTGGTTAGCCACCGTGCCGTGCAGCTCGGCAACGCCACCGGTGATTTCGATGGCCAGACCGGCATCGAACTGCGGCGCGGACGTGAAGCCCTGTACCGCAAATGCCTGTACGGAACCGATATCGGAGCGCACACCGAACAGGCGCGTGGTTTCGCCCTGCTCCACGCGCACCGAGGCCGGCCCCGGCACGCCGGAACCCGGCGCCGGACGGGCCAGGAAGCCGGGGCTGAATTCCAAATCATAGGTCGTGCGCGCCGGCGAGAAGACGCCGATGACCTGATCCACACGCGCTCGGCTCGCGCCATGCCAAACCTGTACGATGGACAACTGATGCAAGACCGCCTGCCCGCCCAGCAACATCAAGCCGGTAAGGTAGGCCGCGATGCTGAAGGCGCAGACTATGGCGGGGATGGTGAGCCAGGCCAACTCACTTCGTTTGAAAAAGCGCAACACCACATAGTTCAGCGGCCCGACCACGACCAGGTAAAAGCCGAGAAAGCTACAGATGAGGAGCGGATTGGGCAGCGCCAGGTCGGGGATGCGATTGATGGCTGAAGCGGCCTGCGACCAGTTGGTGATGCCGGAAGCCCAGCTCGGTCGGTCAATCATGGTGGAAAGTAAACGGCGGAAGAGGTCGGCGACGCCGCCCCAGCCACGCAGCGGAGCGAAGGACGGATCGGCGGCCAAGTAGATGACCTCGCCAAAGCCCACTCGGCGCGAGACGACCAGCGGCACACCGTCGGACTCGGCCAGAATCACCGCATCTGCCGTCAGCGGGCCGGTTGCAATCACAGCGTCGCCGGTCAACGCCTCCGCCGAGTTGGCGAAATCGGCCAAGGCTTGAACATCGGCCACGGAGCGCGCGCCGTCGGGAAGAAGGGGCAGGAGGTTGCTCAAGCCGGCAGCGGTCTTTTGCCAGCTTGGGCCACCGGCCACAATCAGCCGGCCGCCCATCTGCACCCACTCGGTCAGGGCGCGGCGCTGTTCGGGCGTCAGCCCGCCGGTGTCCACGTCGGAGACGACTAGCACATCCAGCGCCTGCCAGGCGATGCCGGTGGTGGGCACATCTTCCACGGCCAGCGAGGCGAGAACCGCCTGCCCGTTCACAGGGTCTACGTCGTTGAGAGCCAAGTAGGCAGACGAGGTGTTGGCAATCAGGCCATAAAGCAAATCATCGGTCGAAAGCCGTGACAGTCGCGACGAGGCGATGGCTAGACGCCGCCCGTTGCCATCCACCAGCTCCACGTTCAATGTGCTGCTGAACCCTTCCGGCGCAACGAACAATTGCAGGCTGCGGCGCGACTGCGTCGGCAACTCCACCGAACGTGTGATCAGGGTCTCGATGTTGCCAAAGCCGCGCGGGTTGGCGATGCGTACCTGACCGCTGACATCCGGGCCGTTGTTCTCCAGCAGGACGTGCACCGGCATCCACAGCCCCTCTTTGTAATATCCATCAAAGCCGACGTTGATGCTCAACGCCAGACCGGAATCCTGAGCAGAGGGCGCGGCGCGGCCAACCAGAGGGGTTGCCAGCATCACCACCACCACAGCCAGTAGAAGAGAAATCCGAGCTGAGTGGAAAAAAGGTTTAGGCGACGGCGATGCCGTCGCCCGGCCCCCGCATGTTCTTTTCCCAAAAGAGTCTGACGCCGATACTATGCGCCGCTGCCAAAACATGAGAGTTCAAGCACCTTCAAAATTGGGACGGCCTG
>JAVQXV010000165.1:0-6927 GCA_033577755.1 Anaerolineales bacterium | reverse complement strand
CCAACTTTTGTGCGCTACGAACTGGCCTTCGCTTATGACCCTGACCCAACCGACACATGGTTCACGTTTTGGCAGGGAGCCACCCCGGTGGTGGAAGGCGAGCTAGGGCGCTGGAACACAACCGGGATCAGCGACGGTATATACGCCCTGCGGTTACGGGTGTACTTCTCCGAACGGGGCTTTCTCGAGACGATTGTGCGTGGATTGCAACTGAACAACACCGCTCCCGTTGTCATGCCTATGGCTACTCCGACCGCAACGCCCGTTGCTGTCACTATGCCGACCCCAACGCCGACGCCGACCCTTACACCTACTGCCATCCTCCTGTTAACCGCCGCTCCCATGCCGAGCGCCGGCGTGGGCGTCCCAGCCAAGGAGGATGAACTGTTGTCTGCTCTGATGAGCAACCGTTCGCAAATCGAAGCTGCTTTTTGGGCAGGCGCCCGCCTCTCGCTGACGATTTTCGGTATACTTGGCTTGTATGTTTTCATCCAGGAAACTCGGAATAAACGACGCCGACGCACCCACCGTTGAGTCTCAGCAGAGGGGACTGCTAAGCCTAGAGAGGAAAACCGTGTCAGAGGTAACGCCTAAGTATTTGATTGTCGGTCTCGGAAATCCGGGACGCGAATACCACCTGAATCGGCACAACCTGGGCTTTTTGGCCCTGGATGAAATTGCCGAGCGGCACGACATGGCAGGATTTACGCGCAAGCAAGGCCGCGCCTTGTACACCACCGGCTACATCCACGGGCAACCCGTAATGCTTGTCAAGCCGCAAACTTACATGAACCAATCGGGCGAGGCGGTGGCCGCGCTGGTGCGCCTTTACAATATTAGCCTGGACAAGCTGCTGGTCATTGTGGACGATCTCTCCATCCCGTTCGGCACGCTGCGGCTACGCCCGCGCGGCACCGCCGGTGGACAGCGCGGCTTGCAATCCATCATTGATGAGCTGGGCAGCGATCGGTTTCCACGATTGCGCCTGGGCATCGGCCGGCCTCCCAGCCACATGTCGCCCTCTGCCTACGTACTGCAAAACTTCAAAGAGAGCGACATGGACGAGGTGGATATCATCCTGCGGCGCGCCGTGGACGTGGTAGACTCGTTCATCAAAGACGGACCACAGCTGACCATGAGCCGATACAACGGCCCCGCCGACCGGGCAGGCTAACCACCGCCCGGAGTGGCCGACTCCCAAGTTGCGGGCAACCTTCAGCGGATGGGAACGCCCATCCGCTTTTTGTTCGGCCATGAACCTATCCGGCTTGCTCTTGGTGCTTCGTCGTCTGCCGGCTTATGCGAAAGCGGTAGAGCGCCTGCGTGACTCAACACCACAGCACCTGGTGTTGGCCACACCGCGCGCCGCGCGTCCGCCGTTGGCCGCCGCCCTCGCCGAAGACAACGCTCGCCCGATGCTGCTGGTCACCGCTCGTCCCGACCGGGCGCTGGCATTGGCAGCTGAGCTGGCGACCTGGGCGCCCACGTTACGTCTGTTCCACTTTTTGGAGCCGAACGCTCTCTTTTACGAGCCGGCGCCGTGGGGCGCGCGTGCCATCCGCGCCCGTATCGCTGCTCTGGCTGCGCTGGCGCCTTACCACAGCTTGACGCCCCCCTCGGCACCGCCACCCATCATCGTCGCCTCGGCGCGCGCATTGATGACGCGCACCCTGCCCCGCCGTGAGTTCCTCGCACATACACGCACTCTGCACACCGGCCAGCGCATTCGCCTGGAAAAGCTGCTCGAGTTCTGGCTAGACATCGGCTACGAAGCCCAGACCGTCGTCGTGGAACCGGGCCACTTCTCACGCCGGGGCGGAATCGTGGACGTGTACCCGATGGCCGACGAACTGCCGGTGCGCCTTGAACTTTTCGGCGACGAGATTGAGACGCTACGCCGGTTCGACCCGGCGACCCAGCGCTCGGGCGAAAAGATAGACAGCGTCACCATCACCCCGGCGCGTGAAGCCCTGCCGAAATACGCCGGCGTGCAGACCGCTGTCGCCGATGAGCAGGAACAACCCACCCCCGCCCTCCTCGATTACGAACTGCCGCGGATGTATCCGCCCGCCAGCCTAATCGAGCACCTGCCATCGCAGG
Source organism: Anaerolineales bacterium (assembly GCA_033577755.1). GTDB lineage: Bacteria > Chloroflexota > Anaerolineae > Anaerolineales > UBA6663 > JANWXR01. Next base: position 4,827 of record JAVQXV010000165.1, on the reverse strand, counting down.
CTCTCATCCTCATCGAAGACCGGCAGGAGCTGGCCGACACGGTAGCGGAGCTGGAAGAACACGCGCTGGAACAACGCAACCTGCAACGCGACGCCGGCACACTCAGTGATGATTACCCACTGCCCTATCTGACGTGGGCCGAGCTGGAAGATGAGCTAAGCGAACGCGCGCCGGTGACCCTGGCAGCGCGCCCAGACGACGAAGCCCTAGCGACCATCCACATCGGCGAGCACTTTCACCCCGTTGCGCGCTTCGGCGGCCAGGTGAAGCCGCTGCTCGACCGGCTCGCCGACTACACCCTAAGCGGCGAGGCCGTGGTCGTCGTCTCGCGGCAGGCACCGCGCTTGGCCGAGCTGTGGGGCGCGCAACACACGCCCGGCACGCTCACCGAGTCGCTCACTTCTGCGCCCTTGCCGGGCACGGTGACCTTCGTTCCGGGCGCAATCAGCGAAGGCTGGCGACTCGAAGCGCCGGATGGTTCGACGTTACACCTTCTGACCGACGCCGAGATTTTCGGACTGGAGCGGGCACAAATCCGCCGGCGCGAGCGACGCAGCGCAGCGGTTGCGCCCGAGGCAGGCTATGCCAGTTTTCTGCCCGGCGACTTCATCGTCCACGAAGACTTCGGCGTAGGCCGCTTCCGCGAGTTGGGCAAACGTATCGTGGACGGGATGGAGCGCGAGTATTTGGTGCTGGAATATGCCGAGGGCGACGAATTGTATGTTCCGGTCTATCAGGCCGACCGGCTGACCCGGTACGTCGGCACAGATGACCGGCCCCCGACTCTCTCGCGGCTCGGTTCCACCGAGTGGCACACGACCAGAAGCCGGGCGCGGCAAGCGGTGGAAGAAATGGCGCGCGAACTGCTGGAGCTGTACGCCAAACGTGAGCTGGCCGTCAAACGCCCCTTCGGCCCGGATTCTCCCTGGCAGGCCGAGCTGGAAGGGTCTTTCCCGTTCATCGAGACCGAAGACCAGGCCCGTGCCATCCAAGAAGTAAAAGCGGACATGGAGAAGCCGCGCCCGATGGACCGGCTGATTTGCGGCGATGTCGGGTTTGGCAAGACGGAGGTCGCGCTGCGGGCCGCGTTCAAGGCCGTCACCGACGGCGCGCAGGTCGCCATCCTGGTGCCGACGACGGTGCTGGCGCAACAGCATTATCACACCTTCCAATCGCGGCTGGCGCCCTACCCCATCAATGTGGAGATGCTTTCGCGTTTCCGCACGCCGGCGCAAATCAAAACCATCCTGCAAAAACTTGCCGAGGGCCGGGTAGATGTAATCATCGGCACGCACCGGCTGCTACAAAAGGATGTGCAATTCAAGAACCTGGGTCTGCTGATCGTGGACGAAGAGCAGCGCTTCGGCGTGACGCACAAGGAGCAGCTAAAGCGCCTGCGCACTGAGGTGGACGTGCTGACGCTCACGGCGACGCCCATCCCGCGCACCCTGTACATGGCCCTGACCGGCATCCGCGACATCAGCACCATCAACACGCCGCCGGAGGAGCGTCTGCCCGTCATCACCCACGTCGGCCCATACAACGAGAAGCTGGTGCGCCAGGCCATCCTGCGCGAGCTGGATCGCGGCGGGCAAGTCTTCTTCGTCCACAACCGGGTGCAGACCATCGGCCTGCTGCGCGAGAAGCTGGAGCGGTTGGTGCCGGAGGCGCGCCTCGGCGTAGCGCACGGGCAGATGGACGAGGCCGAGCTATCGCGCGTGATGGACGACTTCAGCGACGGGAAGATTGACCTGCTGCTCTGCACTTCCATCATCGAGTCCGGCCTGGACATCCCCAACGCCAACACGCTCATCGTGGACCGCGCCGATACGTTCGGGCTGGCGCAGCTCTACCAGCTGCGTGGGCGCGTGGGCCGCAGTGCTGTACAGGCTTACGCCTACTTCTTCACCGATAAGCGCCACCGCCCCACCCCCGAAGCGCGTGAGCGGTTAGAAATATTGGCCGAGCAGACCGACCTTGGCGCCGGTTACTCAATCGCTATGCGCGATCTGGAGATGCGCGGCGCGGGCGACATCCTCGGCCCCAAGCAAAGCGGCCAGATTGCGGCGGTCGGTTTCCACCTATACACGCGGCTGCTGGCGCAGGCAGTGAAGCGGCTCAAAGCACAGAAAGCCGGCGCCTCCACAACGCCCCCTCTGCCCGATCCGGGCGCGAGCGCGGTGGTAGATTTGCCACTTGCCCTCTCCATCCCCTCCGACTACGTTGAAGACCGCAAGCTGCGCCTGCAGCTGTACCAGCGCCTGGCCAACCTCACCGAGGAACGCGACCTGGATGCACTGGCCGTGGAGCTGGCCGATCGCTTCGGCCCGATACCGGCCCCGCTGGAAAACCTGTTGTACCAGTTACGCATCAAGCTGATGGCGGGCCGCGCCGGCGTGCTTGCCGTGGGCAGCGAGAACGGGCAAATCGTCATCACCCTGCCAAAGATGCTGGACGAGGTAGACCAGGCGTATTTCACCTACAACGTGGTGGACGGCGCGCGCGTGAGCAAGAACCGTATCTGGCTGCCGCGCCTCCCCGAGGCGGCCTGGCGCAAGGCGTTGATGGAGCTGCTGAACAAGCTGGCGGAGAGCAAGGAGTTGGCGACTTCAACCCCTGCTGCCTGATTGTGAGAGTCCAGTGACATCTTGTGATGCCGGCATGATGTTTTAGGGACTCTCCGCGAACTCAAACTCATCCTCTGACTCCCCTCCGTTCCCGCTTCGTAAACGTCTCGGCCACGACCCAATCTGTCAGCGAAGGGAAGGCGCGATTGAGCCACACCGCCACGCGCAACAGCCGGGGAAGGATGACTTCGCGGCGCGGTTGGTGCACCACCTCCACCACCGCGCGCGCCACGTCCTCCGCCGTTGGCCCTAGCCGGCGCGGCGTAGTCAACCGTGTCCGTTGCTACAACCATGTCCGTTGCTAAAGGTCGGCGCGCTCACCGATCATCTACTTCATCTGCCGCAAGCGTCTCCAGCCGGCCTAGCCGCCCGAGGCCGGTGTTGTTCACCAACACGTCAATCCGTCCGAAGCGCGCCAGCGTCTCGGCCGGCAGGCGCTCACGGTCTGCGCACTGAGTGAGGTCGGCGGCGATGGGCAGGGCCGCCACGCTAAGCTCGTGTGCCGGCGCCTCCGGCCGCTCCATGCGCCGGGCCGCCTCGCGTTTTGGCATCCTTGCGCCCTTGCGCCTTGGTGTCTTTGCGTTTTTACCGAAAGATTCTCGTTGAACTCAGGACAGCGGCCTTAGCGAACAGCTCTCTTACTTAACTGATGATTAAGGATTGTTGAGCCGACCTTTCTGAGGACTCTGGGCGAGCCGAATACAATAGTCCCAATATTGGCTCTCAAATCAGGAAACTGAAGGCACTATGACCTTGTTTGAGGCCATCGTCAACTTGCATGCCCACACACCCTACTCGGACGGCGCATGGTATCACGCACAGGTCGCCGAGGCGGCCATGGCGGCAGGACTGGACATGATCTGTGTCACCGACCACAACGTCTGGGTGGAGGGGCCGGAGCGCTACTACGAGAAGGACGGCAGGCGCGTGCTGTTGCTCGTCGGCGAGGAAATCCACGACCAGGCCCGGCAGCCACAGAAAAACCATCTGTTGGCCTACAACCACAACTGCGAGCTGGCGCGGCTGGCCCCCGACCCGCAAAAGCTCATCAACGCGGTTTGCGAGAGCGGCGGCCTAGCGTTTCTGGCGCACCCGTTCGATAACTCACTGCAACTCTTCAACCATGAAGACATCTCCTGGGTCAACTGGGAAGTGAGCGGCTACACCGGTCTAGAGATTTGGAACTACATGGCGGACTGGGCTAGCTTACTCACCAGCCGCGCTGCCGTAATTCGCTACACGCTCAATCCGGAGCTAGGTGTGACCGGGCCTAAACCGAAGACGCTGGCGAAATGGGATGAGCTGACCGCCACCGGCCGGCGGGTGGTGGGCATCGGTAACGCGGACGCGCACGGCGCAACCTTCAGCCGGTGGGGCTACACGCGCGTCATCTTCCCCTATGAGTTCCTCTTCCGGCAGGTTAACACCCACGTGCTAACGCGCGAGCCGTTGACCGGCGACTATGCTCACGACCGCGACCTATTGATGACCGCACTGGCGCGCGGCAATGCCTTCATCGGCTATGATGGGCTGGCGCCGACGAAGGGCTTTCGCTTCAGCGCAAATACGGCACGGGGCGCGGTGCTCATGGGCGATGAAGTTGTGAACCGGGCCGGCCTGACGCTGATCATCAGCGCGCCGCAGACGGCCACGCTGCGTCTACTGCGCAACGGGTGTGAGGTGCTCAAGCGACGGGCACAGAACATCACCCATGTGCTGCCGCCGGGTGAAACGGGTGCGTATCGTGCTGAAGCACATCTGGAATTCAAAGGCCGTATGCGCTATTGGATTCTGAGCAATCCGATTTATGTGACGGGTTGAATGGTGACCATCGTCGCCTTGAGTGTATTTCAGGTTATTAGCCGCCCCTTCAACTACGACCCGCAAAAGCAGCGGGCCTCTGCTCAGGTTGCAGCCCGGCCAAAAAATAGAAAATGCACCCGCCGCTTCCGGCCAAACCGACGCCCATAGCCCGTCGCCGCCAGCACGCCGAGCATGCCGGCGACGACGACGCCGGTCATGCCCGTCCACGTCAGCGCCATGTGAACGTACCTCCACTTGATGCCCGCGCCAAACGCGCGCTCCTCCGGCGCAATCCAGACGATGAGCGCAGCCGGCGTCGCGATGGCCGATAAAATCAGGCCCAGGCCGGCGAGGCCAAGGTTGGGCGTTGCGTTTGCCGACCATTCTGCAGTCATTG
>JAVQXV010000164.1:0-6937 GCA_033577755.1 Anaerolineales bacterium | reverse complement strand
CCCATATGGAAACCGTCATCACCTCCCCCACCAAAACTGTTCGCATTGGCCCCAACTTACCGTTCGTCATCATCGGCGAACGCATCAACCCGACGGGGCGCAAGCTGCTGGCCGCTGAGATGGCGGCCTGGAACTTCGAGCGCGTGCGCAAGGATGCACTGGCGCAGGTAGAGGCCGGCGCGCACATGCTTGACGTCAACGCCGGCATCCCGCTGGCCGATGAGCCGGCCATTTTGGCCGAAGCCATCCGCGTGGTGCAGTCGGTCACCGATGTGCCGCTGTGTATTGACTCTTCCGTCGTCAAGGCGCTTGAGGCTGGGCTGGCGGCCTACAAAGGCAAGCCGTTGCTCAACTCCGTCACCGGCGAAGAGGAGCGGCTGGAAGCGGTGCTGCCGCTGGTTGCCCAATATAAATGCGCCGTCATCGGCATCTCTAACGATGAGACCGGCATCAGCGAAGACCCAAATGTGCGCTTCGCCGTGGCGAAGAAAATCGTAGAGCGCGCCGAGTCCTATGGTATTCCGCGCGAAGATGTGATAATTGACCCGCTGGCCATGCCCATCGGTGCGATGCGGTCGGCAGCGAAATCGTTGTTCACCATCGTGCGCCGTTGCCGTGAGGAGCTGGGCGTGAACACCTGCTGCGGGGCGAGCAACATCAGCTTTGGACTGCCGGGCCGCCCGGTGCTCAACGGCGTTTTCCTGGCAATGGCGATTGCGGCAGGGATGACCTGCGCCATCACCAACCCCATCGAGCCGGAGATCAAACAGGCTATCCTGGCTGCCAACGTGATGATGGGCCACGACGAAAACTGCGCCGAATGGCTGAAGTTCGTACGGTCGCTGCCGCAGGCCGAAGCGAAGGCGGTGGCGCCCGTCGTGCCCTCGAACAGTGCCGGCCCGGAGACCCGTGATCCTGCCGCCGAGCGCGCCGCCCGTGAAGCCCGCCGCGCCGCGCGCCGGGGCGCTTCCGGCTAGCACCCTCTCATACCGCGGAGAAGAGGAGACAATCGGCCTTCTCTATAATCAGCCGAATTGGAGTCAATTTATGCCTACTCGAAAAACTGTAAAGGCCAAATCTAATCTCAAGACCGCACTTAGACGTAAGACGGCACCATCCGCTACCACCAATGGCTTTAAGCCGACGAGGCTCAAGCTGCTCACACCGGTGCCCAGCGACATCGAGATCGCGCAGGCCGCCAAGCTAAAGCCGATCACCCAGGTGGCAGCGGAAGCCGGCCTGAAGCCGAGCGAGCTGATCCTGTACGGCGACTACAAGGCCAAGGTGCGGCTCGATGTGCTCAAGCGCCTCGCCAAACGACCGAACGGCTACTACATTGACGTGACCGCCATCACGCCGACACCGCTGGGCGAGGGCAAGACCACGACGACGATCGGCCTCTCGCAGGCGCTCGGCGCACATCTCGGCAAGCGCGTGTTTACCTGTATCCGCCAGCCGAGCATGGGGCCGACCTTCGGCATCAAGGGCGGGGCGGCAGGCGGCGGCTACTCGCAGATCATCCCGATGGAGGAATTCAACCTCCACCTCACCGGCGATATCCACGCCATCGGCGCTGCGCACAACCTGATGGCGGCGGCAATTGACGCGCGCATGTTCCACGAGCATGAGCAGCCTGACGACGAGAAGCTGTTCAACGCCTTCTGTCCCAAGGATAAGCAGGGCCGGCGCCGCTTCGCCGAGTGCCACCTGCGACGCATGAAGAAGCTCGGCTTCTGGGTGGATGACCCCGACCAGCTGACGCCGGAGCAAAAGCGCAAATTGTTTCGGCTGGATATTGACCCGGCCACCATCCAGTGGAACCGGGTGGTGGACATCAACGACCGGATGCTGCGGCAGGTCACCATCGGCCAAGGACCGGAGGAGAAGGGCTTCACGCGCGTCACCGGATTCGACATCACCGTGGCCAGCGAGATCATGGCCATCCTGGCGCTGACCACTTCTCTCGAAGACATGCGTGAACGCATCGGGCGGATGGTGTTCGCCACCAGCCGGAGCGGCGAGCCGCTGACTGCCGACGACCTGGGTGTGGCCGGTGCTATCACCGTCCTGATGAAGGATGCCATCATGCCTAATCTGATGCAAACGCTAGAGGGCACGCCGGCCTTCGTCCACGCCGGGCCGTTTGCCAACATCGCTCATGGCAATTCCTCTATCTTGGCCGACCAGATCGCCCTCAAACTCGTCGGCAAGGGTGGTTTCGTCGTTACCGAGTCCGGCTTCGGCGCGGACATCGGTATGGAAAAGTTCATGGACATCAAGTGCCGCTACTCCGGCCTCAAGCCGGACTGCGTGGTGCTGGTGGCGACGGTGCGCGCGCTGAAGATGCACGGCGGCGGGCCGAAGGTGGTGCCAGGCCGCCCGCTAGACCCGGCCTACACCGACGAGAATCTGACGCTGTTGGAAGCCGGCCTGCCTAACCTGATACGCCATATCAAGAATGCGAAGAGCTTCGGCGTGCCGGTAGTCGTGGCCGTCAACTCCTTTGCCACCGACACCGACGCAGAGATTGAACTGATCCGGCGCGCGGCCATCGAGGCCGGGGCGGAAGACGCGGTGAAGTGCACACACTGGGCACACGGCGGCAAGGGCGCCAAGGCACTGGCCGAGGCCGTGGTGCGCGCGGTCGAGAAGCCTAAGGAATTCCGGTTCCTTTACCCGCTGGAGGCCAGCATCAAGGAGAAGATCGAAGCGATTGCCAGGTTTTACGGTGCGGACGGCGTAGATTACGAGCCGGAGGCCGAGGCAAAGATCGAGCGCTTCACTCAACTCGGCTTCGACCGGCTGCCGATCTGTATGGCCAAGACTCACCTGAGCTTCACCGCCAACCCTGAGATCAAGGGCGCGCCGACCGGGTTCCGTATTCCCATCCGCGATATTCGCGCCAGCGTAGGGGCGGGCTTTCTCTATCCGCTGGTGGGCACGATCCGCACGATGCCCGGCCTGAGCACGCGCCCGGCGTTCTTCGATATAGACCTGGATTTGGAGACGGGGAAGGTGAGGGGGCTGTTCTGAGCCGTTCTCTCGGAAGCAAGGTCAGGGCGACGGCAACACGGTCGCCCTGACCTTTGTCGAGAAGCTTTGGCTCTCACTGGCCGGGATGAATGTGGTAGGTATTACGCTGCGATACTCTCACGTCTAGGGATGCACTGGGTAGGGGACGCGCTCCCGTATAGCAGGACAATTGGCGGTGAGTGAATTGGGCGCGCAGCTCAATCTCGACGCTATATATATGGTGGCCTTTGCGCTTGAAAGGTAGTTTTTTCAGTGCACTCATGTGTGGGCACGCAAAGGTTGTCAGGGAAGGTGTCGCCTCTTCGACTGCCCGCTTCGGCTTCGCTCAGCGTCCGCTCAGGGTGCGGCTGACATGTTTTGCGTGCACACTGACATGTTCCGCGCGCACACCGGCAACCCATTCTCGTTCGCTATAATAACGTTATTAGCATGACGGCTTCTAATCCACCTCGTTCTGACCGACTCGAACTCCCCATCGCCGGTATGGACTGTGCCGAGTGCGCAGCTCACGTCCGGCGAGCGATTGCCGCCGTGCCCGGCGTGCAGTCGGTGGAAGTGTTGCCGGCCGCCGAAAAGGCCATCATCCAGGCTGAAGTGGCGCAGCTTGATATAGCCGCCGTTCGTGCGGCGGTGGAGGCAGCCGGCTACTCCGTTCCGCAAACGGCCTCACCGGCTCCTCCCCCGACCGGCGTTCAATTCAACGCTAACACTTTCACACGCCAGGTTCTCACGCTGCTGGCCGTCGTCTTCGGCGCGGTGCTGTTCGTCGTCGTCCTCGGCGAGTGGCTGGGGCTGTTCGAGCAAATCACCGAACGCGTGCCGTGGCCGCTCGGCTGGCTGGCAGTGCTTTTGGGCGGCTGGCCGGTCTTTCGCAACGTGCTGCGCGCGGCGCTCAAGCGTCAGGTCACCTCGCACACGCTGATGAGCGTGGGCGTGCTGGCCGCGCTGACCGTCGGCGAGTGGGCTACTGCCGCCGTCGTCGTCTTCTTCATGCGTGTGGGCGACTACGTCGAGTCGTTCACCGCCGAGCGCGCGCGCCGCGCCGTAAAAGACCTGACCGCCCTTGCGCCGCAGACCGCGCGCGTGGAGCGCGACGGCGTCGAGCAGCTCGTGCCGCTATCCGAGGTACAGGTCGGTGAGGTCGTCATCGTGCGGCCCGGCGACCAGATTCCGGTGGACGGCGAGGTCATCGCCGGGCAGGCCACGGTGGAGCAGGCCGCCATCACCGGCGAAGCGATGCCGGTAGAGGTCGGGCCGGGCGCGCGCGTCTTCGCCGCCACCTTCGCGCGACTCGGCAGCCTGCGCGTGCGCGCCACGCACATCGGCCCGGACTCGACCTTCGGGCGAGTCATCCAACTGGTGGAGCAGGCCGAGGCCCACCGCGCCGACGTGCAACGCTTTGCCGACCGGTTCAGCGCCTGGTATCTGCCGCTGGTCGCCGCCATTGCCACGCTCACTTTTGTGTTCCGGCAGGACCCGCTGGCGACCGCCGCCGTGCTCGTCGTTGCCTGCTCGTGCTCCATCGCGTTGGCGACGCCGATTGCGATACTGGCCTCCATCGGCGCGGCGGCCCGGCGCGGCCTGCTGATCAAGGGCGGCAAGTACCTGGAGGCGCTGGCCCGCGCCGACGTGCTGCTGCTCGATAAGACCGGCACGCTGACCCTCGGCAGGCCGCGCCTCACCGACATCGTCCCGCTGAACGGCCTGCCCGCGGACGACGTGCTCCGGTTGGCCGCCTCCGCCGAACGCTACTCCGAGCACCCGCTGGCCGAGGCGGTGCGCGCCGAGGCAAGGGCGCGCGGCCTGCTTCTGGCCGAGCCGGAGCAGTTCGAGGCCGTGCCCGGCCTGGGCGTGCGCGCCGTCGTCAACGGCAGCGCGGTAACGGTCGGAAGCCGCCGCCTGCTGGCAGAAAGCCCCGTTATACCCGTCGCCGCTTCGCTCGAGGCCGAAGGCAAGACGCTGTTGTTCGTCGCGCGCGAGGGCGAGCCGGTCGGCGTGCTCGCCGCCGCCGATACGCTCCGGCCCGAAGTCCCCGCCGCGCTCGAATCCCTGCGTGCGCTCGGCTTCCGGCACATCGAGCTGCTTACCGGCGACAACGAGCGGACGGCGTCAGCCCTCGCCGCCGCGCTCGGCGTGCGCTACCGCGCTAACCTTCTGCCGGAAGACAAGATTGCGGTGGTCAAGGCGTATCAGGCGCAAGGCCGCACGGTGGTGATGGTGGGCGACGGCGTGAACGACGCGCCGGCGTTGGCGCAGGCCGATGTGGGCGTGGCGCTCGGAGCGGCGGGCAGCGGCGTGGCGCTGGAGGCCGCGCACCTGGCCCTGATGCGCGAGGACTGGGCGCTCGTGCCGGAGGCGGTGCGCATCGCGCGCCGGACGATGGGCGTGGTCAAGGGCAACCTCATCTTCACCGCAGTCTACAACGTGATTGGGCTGACGCTGGCCGCGCTTGGATACCTCCCGCCGGTACTGGCCGCCGCCGCACAATCCCTGCCCGACCTGGGCATCCTCGCCAACTCCTCGCGTCTGCTGCGGCAGAAGGGGGCAACGGATTGAACGGATGGAGCGGATGGGATGGGATGGATTGAACGGATAACAGGATTCTGAGGGGTGATGTAGATGCCTTTAGTGGATTCGGCGATGTCGTGGCTGCTGGCCGACCTGCGTCGCTGGTGGGTGTTTAGCGCCGGTGTGCTGGCGCTGGGCCTGATGTGGACCTGGGCATCACGTGTGCCGGAGGCGGTTAGCGGTAGTGAGCGGTTGCCCAGCCCGCGCGCCGGCTTCCCCGCCCCCGACTTCACTTTGGAAACGCTGGACGGCGACACGGCTTCTCTGGCCGATTATCGCGGGCGCGTCATCATCCTCAACTTTTGGGCGAGCTGGTGCGGGCCATGCCGCGCCGAGATGCCGGCGCTGCAGGCATTGTGGGAGGCCCAGCGTGAGCGCGGTCTGGTGGTGCTGGCTATCAACAGCACCGTGCAGGATAGCGTCCCGGCGGCGACGGCTTTTTTGCAAAAGATGAACCTCAACCTGCCCGTCCTGATCGACCGCGACGGCGCAGCAACACAGCGATACCTTGTGCGTGCCCTGCCCACGACCTTCTTCGTGGACCGGCAGGGCATCATTCGCAGCATGATGATCGGCGGGCCGGTGAGCGCAGCGGTGTTGCAGACCCAGGTGGAACCGCTGCTGGCGGAAGATGGGACAGCGGATAGGGTAACGGATGGAGCGGATTGAACGGAAAGAGTGAGTTTTTCTCCATTCATTGAGGCCCTGCTACATTCACCCACTTAACCACTCGACTACCCGACTACTCGACTACCTGACCACCCGACGATGTTTCCGATCCTCCAACTCGGCCCGCTGGCTTTCCCCGTCGCACCGCTGACGTTGCTGGCCGGTGTGTGGGTGGCGCTGTGGGTGGCAGAGAAAGAGGCGCTGCGGTTGGGCCTCGACGTGGAGCGACTCAACACGCTGGCTCTCGTTGGTTTGATAGCCGGCGTCATCGGTGCGCGGCTGGCATACGTCGCTCGCTTTCCGGCAGTGTACGCCGCCGACCCGCTCAGCGCGCTCTCGCCCAACCCGATTACCCTGTCTGCAACTGAAGGCGTGATGATTGGGCTGTTGGCGATGGTCGCTTACGGCGCGTGGCGCGCGCTGCCGCTGCGCCTGACCCTCGATGCGTTTGCGCCTGCGCTGGCTGTGTTGGCGGCAGCGCTGGCGCTTGCCAATCTCGCCAGCGGCGATGCTTTTGGCGCGCCGGCCCGTCTGCCGTGGAGCATCTATCTGTGGGACGACTACCGTCACCCAACACAGGCATACGTACTCATCGCTGCGTTGTTGACGTTAGGCACGTGGTGGTTTAGCCGCCGCGCCCTCGCGCCGGGCGTCGCCTTCCTGCTTA
>JAVQXV010000163.1:0-6979 GCA_033577755.1 Anaerolineales bacterium | reverse complement strand
GGTCGCGCACCTCGCTACAATCGGCGGCGCGCAGGGGGCAACGCATCACTCACGAGAGACAGAACATATGGAACAATTCATCATCGAAGGCGGCGCTCCGTTGAACGGGACGGTAACGCCCTCCGGCAACAAGAACGCCGCCCTGCCCCTGTTGGCTGCCTGTCTGCTGACCTCTGAACCGGTTATTCTGCACAACGTGCCACGCATCCGCGACGTGGAGACGATGCGCCAGCTCATCTGCGACTTGGGGGTGAAGGTCGAGGAACTAACGCCGAGTGTCTGGCGCGTGCAAGCGCTGAACGTGCGCAAGCGCGCGCTCGACCCGGAGCTGTGTCGTCGCATTCGCGCCTCGCTGCTGCTGGCCGGCCCGATGTTGGCCCGTAGTGGCGAGATCGAGCTGCCGCCGCCCGGCGGCGATGTGATCGGTCGCCGCCGTGTGGACACGCACTTTCTGGCGCTAGAGGCGCTCGGCGCAAACATTACCTACATGGAGCACGAGTTTGTAATGCGGGCGCGTGAACTGCGCGGTGCACCCATCTTGCTTGATGAAGCCAGCGTCACCGCCACGGAGAACGCGCTGATGGCCGCCGTGCTGGCGCGTGGCAAAACCGTCATCCGCAACGCCGCCTCCGAACCGCATGTTCAGGAGCTGTGTCACTTCCTCAATAAGCTCGGCGGACGCATCGAGGGCATCGGCTCGAACACGCTCATCGTTCACGGCGTCAGCCAATTGCACGGCGGCGAGCACACCATCGGCGCAGATTACCTCGAAGTGGTCAGCTTTATCGGTGCGGCAGCGGTCACCGGTGGCGCGGTGCACATCCGCAACGCCGATGTGCAGCACCTGGACATGATTCAACTGGCCTTCCGGCGGCTGGGCGTGCGCTGGGAGGTGGAAGGGAACGACCTGTTCGTGCCCGCCGACCAGTCGCTGACCATTCAGCCGGACGTGGGCGGCGCGATCCCGGCCATCAAGACCAACGTCTGGCCGGCCTTCCCCACCGACCTGACCAGCATCGCCATCACGCTGGCAACGCAAGCCACCGGCTCGGTGCTCTTTCACGACTGGATGTATCCGGGCCGGATGTACTTCACCGACAAGTTGGTGCAGATGGGCGCGCGCATCATCCTGTGTGACCCGCATCGCGTGCTGGTGCAGGGGCCGAATGTGTTGCAGGGTGAAATGCTCGAATCGCCGGACATCCGCGCCGGCATGGCGCTGGTCATCGCCGCCCTGTGCGCGCGCGGCACGTCGGTCATCCGCAACATTGGACAGATCGAGCGCGGCTACGAGCGCATTGACGAGAAGCTGCGGGCGTTGGGCGCGAAAATCAGGCGGGTGGAGGCGTAGCCGGATCCACGTAAGCCTTTTCCTCACAACTCGGCCTTCGCCAGCGCGATGAACTCGGCCAGCGGCTTGGGGCCAAGGTCCTCGCCGGAGCGTTTGCGGACGGAGACTGTGCCGGCGGCCTGGTCTTTATCGCCGACGATGAGCATGTAGGGGATTTTCTGCAACTGCGCGTCGCGGATTTTGGCCTGCATCCGCTCGCCGCGCTCGTCCACCTCCACGCGGAAGCCGTGTGCGCGTAGTTGTCGCGCGACTTCATTGGCGTAGGGGATATGGCGGTCGGCCACGGGGATGAGCTGAATTTGTACGGGCGCCAGCCAGAGCGGGAACGCGCCGGCGAAGTGCTCGATGAGCACGCCGAAGAAGCGCTCCATGCTGCCGAGCAGGGCGCGGTGCACCATGTAGGGCCGGCGCGGCTGGCCGTCCTCGGCGATGTACTCCAGGCCGAAGCGCACCGGGAGGTTGAAGTCGAACTGGATGGTGCTGAGCTGCCACTCGCGGCCGAGCGCGTCGTTCACCTTCAGGTCAATCTTCGGGCCGTAGAACGCGCCACCGCCCTCGTCCACTTCGTACGGCAGGCCCTCCTTCTCCACCGCCCGCCGCAGCGCCTCGGTGGCCTTCTCCCATTCCGCCACCTCACCGACGTACTTTTCGGGCCGCGTCGCCAGATAGGCCTTGAATTCCGTCAGTCCCATCTTGCGCAGGATGAAGAGGGAGAACTCCAGCGCGCGCAGAATCTCATCCTCCACCTGGTCTGGGCGGCAGAAGATGTGGGCATCGTCCTGCGTAAAGCCGCGCACGCGCGTCAGGCCGTGCAGCACGCCGCTGCGTTCGTAGCGATAAACCGTGCCGTACTCGGCGTAGCGCTTGGGCAGATCGCGGTACGAGCGGATGTGGCTCTTGTAAATCTGGATGTGGAACGGGCAGTTCATCGGCTTGGCGTAATAGGCCTCCCCCTCGATGTCCATCGGCGCGTACATGTTCTCTTTGTAGAAGCTGAGGTGCCCGGACGTCTCCCACAGATGCGCGCGGCCGATGTGCGGCGAGAAGACCCACTCATAGCCGTTCTCCAGATGGGCCTGCCGGCTGAAGTCCTCTACCAGTACGCGGATGCGCGCGCCCTTCGGGTGCCACAGGATCAGGCCCGGCCCCACCTCATCGGAGATGCTGAACAGGTCAAGCTCCTTGCCCAGCTTGCGATGGTCGCGCTTTTTAGCCTCTTCCAGCCGCCATAGGTACTGCTCCAACTCTTCCTTCGTCTTCCAGGCCGTGCCGTAGATGCGCTGCAGCATCGGGCGATTGGAGTCGCCGCGCCAGTAAGCGCCGGCCACGCTCATCAGCTTGAAGGCCGAAGGGTTAAGCTGGCCGGTGTGCTCCACGTGCGGGCCACGACAGAGGTCGGTGAAGGTGTCGTGGGTGTAGAACGAGATGACGGGCTTCTCGCCGGTCGGGTTGCCGTACTCATCGGCGCCGCCCTTATCCAGGCCGTCAATCAGCTCCAGCTTGTAGGGCTGGTCCTTGAAATAGCGGCGAGCTTCCTCCGCCGAGACCTCGCGGCGCACGAACGGAAATCTGCCGGCAATAATCTGGCGCATGCGCTTTTCGATGGCCGGGAAGTCCTCGACCGACAGCGGGCGCGGCAGGTCGAAGTCGTAGTAGAAGCCGTCCTCGATCGGCGGGCCGATGGCGATTTTGGCCTGGCCGGGGAACATCTCCATCACCGCCTGTGCCATCACGTGCGCCATCGAGTGGCGGATTCGATACAGTTCAGAGTCCTCGTATCTTTCGGACATGGTCGTTCTCTTTCACTGTGCGAAGTGATGCGGCCGCTGCAATGCAGCTTTGTCATCGGTCACCATACTCGCCGCCCGTCTGCGCCTGCAGCATGTTGAGAAACAACATACCCTGCTCCTTCGCATCGTCCAGCGGGCGATGGGTGTGCGGCAGATTTTCAAACCACTGCCTGGGCATTACACGTTTCACCGTCTTTCGATAATCGAGCTTCAAGACCGCCATGGCATACGTCTTGATGTCCAGCGCCGAATGCGAAAACGGCTGCTGACCGGTGAAGTTCACCAGGTACCAGTGAACCCACATGAAATCAAAGGCCGCCGGGTAGGCCACGAAGACCGGCTTGCCCGGCAAAGCCTTGACCCAGGTCAGATAGGCGCGCATCGCCTGCGCCGGCGGTTGCAGGTTCTGGCGGCAGGCAGCCCAAGCCTCGGGATGCGACCGCCACCAGCGCATAGTCGCCGGATGGCCGGATGCGCCCGGCAGCGTCTCCAGGTTGGCCTCAAACGTGGCGACCAGGGTCTTATCGGCACGGTACGCGGCAGAAGCGAAGCTCAACAACGAGTGCGGGCCGGGGATCGGGCCGTCGGTCTCCACGTCGGTGCTCACGTAAATCTCGGGCATGGCCGGGCCTCAACGAACGGCGCAAAGCGCGAAATCAGCTCCTTCAAACAAAAACTCCCAACCCATCTTGGGGCGGGAGTCTCCAGACTACGCGGTTCCACCCAAGTTACTCGCCTGGTCATCGGTTCATTGACTCATTGAAGTATTGGGTCATCGGGCTATGCATCTTCCAATCGCTCGACTACCCGACTACACGACCACTTGACCAAAGCGAGCCTCTCTTTCGGCGATAACGGGCCGGCCCGTTGGCCATACTGGGCAGGGCGCCTGAGAAGACGCGCTGCGGTTCCGGCGAACGCTCGCGGGTGGTTTTCACGGCGGCGAAGCTGCGAGCGCTTTCAGTCTGGGGCGCACGCTCCCTGAAGCCCGCTGGGCCGTTACTCGTCCCGGTCACAGCGTTTGGGATATCACTTGGCCGGAATTATACGAAGCATAACCCAAGTGTCAAACCTGAGCCGGTGCTAGAATTGCCACCATCTCTCTCAAGGACAAGTTCCAACATGCGCATGACGCAACTCTTCGGCCAGACCTTGCGGGAGGCGCCGGCCGAGGCCGAGACGGCCAGCCATCGCTGGCTGCTGCGCGCCGGCTTCATCCGCCCGCTGGGGGCCGGCCTCTACAGCCTGCTGCCGCTCGGCTTTCGCGCCGCCGCCAAGATCGAACAAATCATTCGCGACGAGATGAACGCCATCGGCGGGCAGGAGCTGCTACTACCCGTCATCCATCCGGCAGACTTGTGGAAGGAGACGGGCCGCTACTTTCAAATCGGCGCGGAGATGGGCCGCTTCAAGGACCGCGCGGGCCGCGACATGGTGCTGGCGATGACGCACGAAGAGGTGGTGGCCGACCTGGCGCGGCGCGAAATCAGGTCATACCGGCAGCTGCCGCAGCTGGTCTATCACATCCAGACTAAGTGGCGTGATGACCCGCGCCCGCGCGCCGGCCTGATCCGCGTGCGCGAGTTCACCATGAAGGACTCATACAGCCTGGACGCCGACTGGGAGGGCCTCGACCGGCAATATCGGGCGCACTATCAGGCCTACTTCAACATCTTCCATCGCGCCGGCCTACCTGTCATCGCCGTCAAGAGCGACACCGGCATGATGGGCGGCCAGCTCGCGCACGAGTTCATGTACCTGACGCCCATCGGCGAGGACACGCTCATCCTGTGCGACGCCTGCGGCTACACGGCCAACCGCCAGGTGGCGCGCTTCCGCAAACCGCCGGCTACGGCGGAGGCTGCGCTGCCGCTGGAAAAGGTCGCCACGCCGGGTGTCAACACCATTCAGGGCCTGGCGCAATTTCTGAACGTGCCCACCGCCAAGACCGCCAAAGCCGTGTTTCTGATGGCGACGGTGACGGAGGGCGATGTGGACGTGGAGAAGTTCATCTTCGCAGTGGTGCGCGGCGATATGGAAGTAAACGAGACCAAGCTGGCAAATGCGGTGCGGGCGAAGGAGCTACGGCCCGCGCGCGAAGCCGAGATTCGCGCGGTGGGCGCCTCGCCCGGCTATGCCAGCCCGATCGGCCTCGACCCCTCCCGGATCACCATCGTGGTTGACGACGCTATCCCCGACTCGCCCAACCTGGTGGCGGGCGCGAACGAGGACGGCTATCACCTGCTCAACACCAACTACCCGCGCGATTACACCGCGCACGTAGTGGCCGACATCGCCGCCGCCGACGAGGGTTACGGCTGCGCCGATTGCGGTGCGACCTTGCGCGCAGCGCGCGGCGTGGAAGTCGGCAACATCTTCAAGCTCGGCACGCGCTACACCGAGGCCCTCGGCGCAACCTTCCTCGATAAGGACGGCCAGAGTAAACCCATCCTCATGGGTTCATACGGCATCGGCGTGGGCCGCCTGCTGGCCTGCGTGGCCGAGCATTATCATGACGCAGACGGTCTGTGCTGGCCGATCTCCGTCGCGCCCTATCACGTCCACCTGGTCTCGCTGCCCGGCGGCGAGGCAGCGGCGGCGCAGGCGTATCAAGACCTTACGAAAGCCGGCGTAGAGGTGTTGTGGGACGACCGCGACGAGCGTGCCGGTGTGAAGTTCAAAGATGCGGACATCATCGGCTTGCCGCTGCGGGTCACCGTCAGCGAACGCGCGCTCAAGGCCGGCGGCGCAGAGCTGAAGCGCCGCACCGAGAAGAGCAGCACCGTCGTGCCGCTTGACGCCTTGGTTGCGCGGGTGCGTGAGGAGATTGCGGCGCTGCAGGCGGAATTAGAGAAGCGGGTGGTCAAGATAGAATTCAAGGAGTAAACCTTGAGCGTATTTCTTATTGCGTATTGCGTACGTAGCTTGTAAGCCGATGTGATGAACGCAGTACGCAATACGTGATACGTAATACGTGATACGAAATCCTCACCACGAGTTTCTGAATGACCGACTTCCTCTCCCAACTCTCCCACCGCCCCTACCCTCTGCCCACAACGCCGTGGGTGATGCGGCAGACGTGGTACAACTTGCTCTTCGCCCACTGGCCTGTGCCGGCAGGCGCCATGCGCCGCGTGCTGCCGCCGCAACTGGAGCCAGACCTGTTCGAGGGGCAGGCGTGGCTGGGCGTGGTGCCGTTCGGGATGAGCCGCGTGCACCTGCGCTTCACCTTCCCTTTGCCGTGGCTGTCTTATTTTTTAGAGTTGAATGTGCGGACGTACGTAAAGGTGCGCGGCAGGCCGGGGGTGTACTTCTTCAGCCTAGACGCCGCCAACCCACTGGCGGTGGCGCTGGCGCGGCGCTGGTATCGGCTGCCGTACTTCAACGCGCGGATGAGGATGAAGACCACCGCCGATGGCTGGATCCATTACGAGAGCCGCCGCATGCATCGCGGCGCGCCGCCGGCAGACTTCCGCGCCCGCTACCGCCCCGCCGGCGAGGCCTACACCTCGGTGCGCGGCGCGCTCGACCACTGGCTGACCGAACGCTATTGCCTGTACACCGTCTCAGACGGGGTGGTATACCGCGGGGAGATTCACCATGCGCCCTGGCCGCTACAGCTGGCCGACGCGGAAATCGAGCTAAACACGATGGCGGCACCCACCGGACTGGAACTGCCGCACACAGCACCTCTGCTGCACTTCGCACGCTCGATTGACATGGTGGCCTGGCCGATTCAACCGGTTACGAGTTGAGGGTTACCGGCAAAGTCTTCAGTCCTAAGTCTTCAGTCTCCAGTCTCCAATCTCCAATCTCCAATCTCCAATCTCCAATCCCC
>JAVQXV010000005.1:0-49355 GCA_033577755.1 Anaerolineales bacterium | reverse complement strand
CATTCGCTACCATTCGTGGCCATTCGTGTTACCAATACCATCTGAAGAATGCCTGACTTCCTGGCCTTCCTATCCTGGTACCTTGCCGTCACCGTCGCCGGCCTGATTGCCCTGCCGCCGGCCTTCCGGCTGTTCTCCCTGCTGCCGGACCGGGGCTACACGCTGGCGCGGCCGCTCGGCCTGCTTACCGTCGGCTACGTTTTCTGGCTGCTCGGCTCGCTGGGCTTTGTGCGCAACGACGCGGCGGGCGTGTGGATTGCGTTGCTGTTGGTGCTGCTGGCGGGCGCGCTCTGGCTGCGGCGCGAGGGCTGGGCCGAACTGCGCGACTGGCTGAACGCGCAGCGCGGCTTTGTGCTTGCCGTCGAAGCGTTGTTCCTGCTGGCCTTCGCCGCCTGGGCCTGGGTGCGCGCGCACAACCCCGATATTGCCGGCACCGAGAAGCCGATGGAGTTCATGTTCATCAACGCCATCCTGCGCAGCCCGGCCTTCCCGCCCAACGATGCCTGGCTTTCCGGCCATGCCATCAGTTACTACTACTTCGGTTACGTGCTGGTGGCCGCGCTCATCCACGTCACCGGCGTCGCCTCGTCGGTCGCCTTCAATCTGGCGCTGGCGCTGCTCTTCGCGCTTACCGTCACCGGAGCGCTGGGTGTTACTCTCAACCTTATCGCGCTTGCAAGGGAAGAAGGGAGAAGGAAGAAGGAAGAAGAGTGCCCTGCTACTTCCCACTTTCTACTTTCTACCTTCTGGCCCGCCCTTTTCGCCCCGCTGATGGTCGTCGTCGCCGGCAATTTCTACGGTGTGCTGCGGCTGGCGCACGCCAACGGCCTGCTGGCCGACGTGCACCTCCCGGCGCTCATCTACAACACCGGTGCGCCCGAGCTGGGCGGTGGCGCACCCGGCGCGCAGTTCGGCTTCTTCAATCTGTACACCTGGCTCGACCTGAAGGGCATGAACACGCCGCCCGCGCCGGCCTCGCCGGGCACAACCTTCAACTGGGACCCCGGCTTCTGGTGGTGGTTCAACGGCGCGCGCGTCACCCACGACCGCAACCTGCTCGGCCAGGAGACCGAGGCCATCACCGAGATGCCGGCCTTCTCCTTCATCCTCGGCGACCTGCACCCGCATGTGCTCGGCCTGCCGTTCGTCTTTCTGGCGATTGCGCTGGCGTTGCAGTGGCTGTTGTGGGCGCGGAGAAACGAGATTGGAGAGTGGAGATGGATGATGAAGGAGCAGGCAGCGCCGCTGCTTCTGACCGCTCTGGCCCTGGGCGGGCTGGGCTTCCTCAACACCTGGGATTTTCCAATCTACCTGTTCGTGGTGACGGCGGCCTTTACGCTCGGGCCGGCGCAAACTTGGGGCTGGCAGAGACTACGTGCGCAGTGGCTGACCGTAGCGGCGTTTGCGCCGGCGCTGCTCCTGGCCGGCGTGGCGCTGTATCTGCCGTTCTATGTCGGCTTCCAGACTCAGGCAGGCGGCCTCCTGCCCAACCTCATCTACCCGACGCGCTTTCAGCAGACGGTGGTGTTCTTCGCGCACACGCTGATCGGTGCGCTGTTGTTTTTGCTCTGGTTGGCCGTGCGTGAGAGGGCGCAGCTCGATGGGCGCGTGGCGCGTTGGGCGGGCGGCGGGATTGTGGCGCTGCTGTTGCTGGTCGCCGTCACACTCTCCGTGGCGGCCACCCTAAGCCCTGAGTTGTCAGGCTTCGCCATGCAATTTATTGCACCGCTCTCGCCGGGCGAGGCCCTAGCCCTCACCGTTCAGCGTCGCCTGATTGACTCCTTCACCACGCTCGTCCCGGCCCTAATGATCGGCCTGTGCGCCGGCCTGGTCGCAGGCGCGGTTCGTGGCAGGTTCTCAAGCTCCAATTTCCAATCTTCCATCCTGGGTTCTCCTGCCGTATTGCTGTCCCTCGTCCTCCTCCTCACCGGCGCGCTGCTGCTGCTCGGCCCGGAGTTCGTCTACCTGCGCGACCTCTTCGGCACGCGCATGAACACCATCTTCAAGTTCTACTTTCAGGCCTGGGTGCTGTGGGGAGTGGCCGGCGCGTTCGGGCTGTGGCTGATGGCGCAACACGCGCGCCTGTGGGTCTGGCGGATCGGCGCGGTGGTGATGGCGCTGGCCATCGGCGCGAGTTTGATGTACACCATTCCGGCGATCTTCAGCGCCACGCGCAGCTTCGCCGGCCCGCCGACGCTAGACGGCATGGCCTACTTTGCGCGCAATTACCCGAACGACTGGGCGGCGATCCAGTGGCTCAACCGGAACGTGCCGGATGCGCCCACGCTGGCCGAAGGCATCGGCGGCCAGTATTGGATCGAAGGCCGCTTCTCGCGCATCTCGATGGCGACGGGATTGCCGACCGTGCTGGGTTGGCCCGGCCATCAGAGCCAGTGGCGCGGGCGCTACTTCGGCAACGTCGCCGGGCGTGAGAACGAGATTCGCAATCTGTATCAGTCACGTAGCTGGGACGAGGCCGCGCTGCGCACGCTCGACGCTTACGGCATCGAGTACGTGGTATGGAGCGACCTGGAACGGCAGAAGTATGGGCGCAGCGGCGAGGCCAAATTCACCGAGTTGATGCGCCCCGTTTTCCAATCCGGCGACCTTACTCTCTATCAACGCCTCAACGGCGGCCCATAACTTCCTACTCTCTACTTTACTACTCTTGAGTTGCATGTTTACCCCTCGCCCCCTCTTCACCGTCGAGCATGCGCTCTACCTGGCGCTCTTCGCGCTGGCCGTTTTTCTGCGCTTCAACCAGCTCGGCGCGGCGCCGCTCAACGATGACGAAGCGCGCAACGCGCTAGCGGTGCTGCACTTCCTGCGCGGCCGGCCGGAGCTGGCGCTGCCCGATAGCCCCGCCTATTTCTTCTTTACCTACCTTTCTTTCTTTATTCTTCAGTCCGGCAATGCCACTGCGCGCCTGACCGCCGCGCTGTTCGGCTCGCTGATCGTCCTGCTGCCGTGGCTGTTCCGCGACTGGCTGGGCCGGGGCGCGGCGCTGCTCACCGGCGCGCTGCTGGCCGTCTCTAGCGGGATGATTGCGGCCTCGCGCACCCTAGACGCGACGATGCCGGCGCTCTTTGCGCTGGGCCTGAGTGTCGCCCTCTGGCGTAAGTCCGCAGTCGGCGGTCATGCCGGCTGGGTGACTGCAACCGCAGTCGCCCTCGGCGTGGGTCTGGCGAGCGGCGGGCCGTTCCTCACCGGCCTGCTGCTGACCGCTCTTACCTTCGTCATCGCCTCGCGCACCTTCCTGCGCGGCGCGCTCGACTGGCGTGCGGCGTGGGCGGCGCTAACCAACGAACGCCGGCGCTTCCTGGCCGCGCTCGGTCTGACGGCGCTCATCGTCAGCACGGTCGGGCTGATATATCGTTCCGGGCTGGGCGCGCTGGCGGGTAGCTGGCTCGATTGGCTGGCCGGCTTCTCTCCGCTTGCGCCGGGCCGTTCCATCCTCGCATTGCCCGTGTTCCTCATCGCCTATGAGCCGCTCATTCTGGTCTTTGGCCTCATCGGCCTGGTGCGCGCGGTGCGCCGGCCCGATGTGATGGGGCAGACTCTGGTCACATTCTTCTTCGTCGCCGCGTTGTTCGGCCTGTTCTACTCCGGGCGCGCGCTATCGGACGTGGTCTGGCTGATTGTGCCGCTGGCCACGCTCGCGGCGAAGGCGCTGGTGGAAATCGTCGCCGCGCGTTGGGCGCCGGAGGAGTGGCCGCTGCTCGCCGGACTATCCGCCGTGCTGCTGGCGCTGTGGGGCTTCGCGCAAATCAACTTGACGCGCTTCGCCCTGCAACTGCGCTTCAACCCCGGCCTGCTCAACGCGCCGGAGGGCGTGCCGCTGGCCAGCGTCATCGGCCTGGTGTTCGTGCTGATTGCGCTCGTGGCCGCCGTGCTCGTCACGTACCTGTTCGCCGTCGGCTGGTCGGGCCGGGCGGCGGTGCTCGGGGCCACGCTGGTCGGCGCATTTGCGTTGCTGGCTTCCACCGTCAGCGCCGGCTGGGGCCTGACGCAGACGCGCGCCGCCGAGCCGGTAGAGTTATGGTGGACGCGACCGACCGCGCTGGACGTGCAGCGGCTGGTGGAGAGTCTCAAGACCACTTCGAACTTTGCCGTGGGGCAGGAACGCGAGATCGAAGTTGTGGTCAACTTGCAGCCGGATGAGCCGGGCGAGGGCGCGGAGGCGGCGCTGTTCGAGGCGCAGACCGGCGCGCTGGCCTGGGCCTTGCGCGACTTCGTGAACGTGCGCTTCGTCTCCGGCCTGGATGCGCGGGTGAACGCGCCGGTCGTCATCACGGGTGCGGATGAGCAGGACCCCACCCTCGGCTCGGCCTACGTCGGCCAGGCCTTTACGTTGTATCGGATTTGGCGGCCCGAAAACCTGCTGGAGGGCGAGCAGCTGCGCTGGCTACTCAACCGCAACGCGCCTACCGAGAGCCAGCGCGTCGTCCTTTGGGTGCGACAGGACATCCAGCAGTTGCAAACCGTCCAAACGCCGTAGTCATCAGTCTTCAGTCATCAGTCATCAGTCTTCAATCACCTTGCCCCCTCTCCCCTCCATCATCGCCATTGACGGCCCGGTGGCCTCGGGCAAGTCGTCCATCGGGCGACGGCTGGCCGAGCGCCTCGGCTACCTGTTCTTTGACACCGGGCTGATGTACCGCGCCGTGACCTATCTGGCGCTGCGCGACCACGTGCCACTGGATGACGACGAAGCCGTGGCGCTGTACGCACTGCGCACGCACGTGGACATACGTCCGCCGACGGTGGACGACGGTCGCGACTGCACCGTGCTGGCCGAGGGCGACGAGGACATCACCTGGGAGCTGCGCTCGAAGGAGGTGGAGGACAACGTCTCGCGCGTGGCCGCCATTCCCGAGGTGCGCCGCATCCTGACAAGCCGGATGCGTCAGGTAGGGCTACGCGGGCGCATCGTGATGGTGGGTCGCGATGTAGGCAGCGTCATCGTGCCGGAAGCCGATTTCAAAATCTTCCTCACGGCCTCGGTGGAAGCGCGCGCCCGGCGCCGCTTCGAGGAGACGCAGGCGCGCGGCGAGAACCGCAGCTACGAGGAAATCCTCGCCAACCTGCGCGAGCGCGACCGGATTGACTCGTCGCGCCAGACCGCGCCGCTGCGCCGCGCTTCGGATGCCTATCTGCTGGACACCACCGACCTGGACATCGCCGGCGTGGTGGCCACCATCGAGCGCCTGATTGCCGATTACACGAAGTAAGTCTATTGCAAAAAGGAAGTTTCGCCGCTGAGATCGCAGAGCGCGCGGAGAAACATTCAAGGGAGAACTCTGCGCTCCGCGTTCTCCGCGATGCGTTTTTTCAGTGCGCTCATGAAGTGAGTTGATTGCAAAAACGAACCGCAGAGCGCGCTGAGGCGGAAGGGTTATTTGCGCCACTGGTTGGCGCGGATGTTTTTCGCCGCCAGCCGGGCCGTCTCGGCCACGCGCCTGGCGCGCGTCTCCGGCGTCTTAGCGTTGGCGATCCACTCGAGGATGCTGCGTTTGGCAGAGCGCGGGAATGCAGCGAAGTACTCTTGTGCCTTGGGGTTGGCTGCCAGCGCTTTCTCCAGGTCGGGCGGGATCTCCAGCGCCTCGATCGCGTCGAGCGCCGTCCACGAACCGTCGCGCTTGGCCGCCTCGACCTTGGCGAGACCTGCCGGCGCCATCTTCCCGGCGGCGATCATCTTCTCGACGCGCTCTTTGTTCGCCCTCGACCAGCCCGTGCCGGGCTTGCGCGGCGCAAACCAGAGCATCGAGCGTTCCTCATCGAGCTTGTTGGGCTTGCTGTCAATCCAGCCGAAGCACAGCGCCTCTTCCACCGCTTCGTCATACTCGAAGCGTGGTTTACCGGTGCCCTTTTTGTAGCTGATGAGCCAGACGCCTTCGGCGCGCGCGTGATTACGCTCCAGCCATTCGCGCCACTCGGCGCGGGTCTTGGGATGCACGGAGTTGGGGGGCGGCTTGGCCATGCGGAAAGTATATCAAAGCCGCCATTACTCCCCGTTCCGCCGGCCGCTGTGCGCGGCCAAACAAAACCGCCGGAGCGTGCCCTGCTGCTCCGGCGGTTGATGTCGTGCCAAATGACGCTTACGGGATGGTCAGCAGGTAGGCGATGATGTCGGCCATGTCCTGCTTGAGCAGCGTCTCGCCGTAGTTCAAGGGCATGGAAGAGGGTCCGCCGGGCTGCCAGGTTGCGCCTTGGCCGGGCGGGGTGATATAGACGTTCGGGTTGACGATGCTCTCGAACAGGTATTGCTCGACGGTGGTTGCCTTGCCGGTGTAGCCCGGGTCTTTGATGCGTTCGGCGGCATGCTGGGCGACGCTCTTGCCATCGGCCGACTTGGCGGACTCCCACGCCGGGCCGAGCACGTTGGCCCCGGCGACGTGGCAGGCCTGGCACGCCGCCACCAGCGTTGCGCCGCGGGCAGCGTCGCCGGGAGGCAGCTCGATGGTGATATCTGTGCCCGCCGCGTTCGGGTTGGGCGTGGGCGTGGCGGACGGGATGCGCCCGGAAGCATCTTTATACTGCTCGCCCCAGTTCTGGATAAAGAGCACTAGCGCCTCCACCTGATCAGGGCGGAGCGGCCCGCCGTACTGCTGGCCCCAGGCCGGCATGCGCTGCGGCGAATTGGCGAAGGCTACTGAAGCGCGCGGGCGCCCGGCGTTGATCGCGCCGCGCAGGTAGGCGTCCAGCGTGCCCTGCCAGCCGATCTCCTTGAGGCGTTGGCCATTGAAGAGATCAATCGTGCTAAGCGCCGGGCCGATGCCTCCCTCGCCGCGCGTGCCGTGGCAGCTGGCGCAGTTGGATTCATACAAAGCTGCACCGGTCTCGATCTGTCGTGAGGTGTAGGCCCGTTCAAAGCTGGCCATGCGGTCTTGTTCCGTGACCGCCACGTAGCCGAGGACGATCATCGTCACCACTAAGCTGAAGGTTCCAAGCAAAACACGCCAAACCATTGTTTACTCCTGAGCAAATCCGGTCAGGTCTGCGGCACTTCGCTACGGCCCCTGCCGGTAGTTCGAGTGGCGGTGCAGGTAAATCGTCTGACAGAACTCGTTCTGGCTGCCGGGCGCGCAGATGTTCTCGCCCGGCCCTTCGGCCCAGATAATGCGGAAGGTGACGCGCTTAAGGTCGGTCTGCCAGTTCTCGATGATAATAAAGCCCTTTCCGTTGGGCAGCGCGCCCTCTTCAGGCCTCAGGCCCTGCTTGGCCTTTTTGTCGGCCAGCTCAAGCTCTTCCTGCATCATGTGCAGAATATTCCGCAGCGAAGCGGTCGGCGCGCGCTCCCAGTTCTCCGCCGCGTAGATCACCCGCCCGGTAGGATTGTCCGGCGTGATTGCCGCCGTGCGGAGATCATCGAAGGGAGCCTGGCGGAACGGCCCAGGATGGGTCTGCGGAATCAGCTCGGCCACGATCTCCTGGTCAATCGAGCTTTGCACTTTGTACTTGGGCGTGCCCATGAAGGAGAGGATGGCCAGCGCCGCCACCGCCAACAGGCCGAGGCTCAGGCCTACGCGCCGGTCGCCATAGCGGCGGCTCGGGCCGACTTCAAGGTATGGCAGCACGAACAGGATGCCGAAGGCGACGCCGGGCATGATGATGCCCCAAATGAACTTGTCGCCGATTTTCAGCATGCCCTGAATCCAGAGGAAATACCAGGGGGCGGTGGTGTGCAGCGGAGTCACCAGCGGATCGGCGTGTGGCTCCAGCGGAGCGTGGTAGAAAAAGACGGCGGCGATGGTCATGCCCGCCGTTACCAGGCAGAAGAGCATCAGCTCACGGGTGAGGATGTCGGGCATGAAGTACACGCGCTGGTCCATCGGCACACGCTTGGCCGTGTCCTCGCCTACCGGCTCCACCTCCGGCGGCAGGCCGTGCCCATGCAGCACCACCTTGTAGTAATGCACGCCGGTGAAGATAATACCGATGAGAGGCAGCAGCAGAACGTGGATCAGATACCAGCGCAGCAGGCCGTTCTCGTTGAACTGCGGGCCGCCGCGCACAATCAGGTTGATGAAGTCACCGACGACCTGTGGCTGAATGGCCTCCACCATCGAAGCGCCGATGGTTACCGCCCACAGCGCCAGCTGGTCCCACGGCAGCAGGTAGCCGGAGAAGGAGAGCAGCAGCGTCACCAGCAATAGGATAACGCCGGTGAACCAGGTGAACTGGCGCGGCTTCTTGTAGCTGCCGGTGATGAAGGTGCGGAACATGTGAAGCACCACCACAATTACCATCATCTCCGCGCCGAGTTTATGCAGGTCGCGCATCAGCCGGCCAAACGGCACATTGCTCAGGATATTGAGCATGTTCTCATAAGCCACCAGCGGCGACGGGGTATAGAAGACCATCAAGAACAGACCGGTGATGATCTCAAAGGCAAAGAAATAAGTGGACAGCCAGCCCAGGCGGAAGGACGGATAAATGCCCGACGTCAGTACATGGTAGTAGGTGGGTCGCATGTGCAGCCAAAAGCCCTCGGCGTGCGGGCGGACACGCGGGTTGGGCTTAGGCGCCGGGTCGCCGCGCAGCATCGAGCGGATGTCCTCGATGTCCATTCCGGCGGTGATGCGCTCTACCACTTCGTTGATCTTATAGAGCAGCGCCGGGCCGAGGCCCTTGGTTCTGACGTCGTCGAGAAACGGGCTGTGAAACTTCCAGACGGCCATAAATCAGAGTCTCCTCGGGTTTATGCGGGTACCACTTTGACACGCCGTGATCGGCGTGGGCTCAGGCATTGGCTTCGCGCGGGTTGGGGTTGCTGGCGCCGTTGATGCGCTGGCCGGTATCAACGCGCAGCTTCGCCGCGCCCTGGATGTTGAGCGTCCGCGCCTCGCCGTTGACCAGCGGCGTCTGCCGGTTGACCTCGTCAATCACCTTGCCGTCTGCATCTACTGCCTGAACGGCAAAAACGTCAAGATTGCGGTTGGCCGGGCCGGCGATGGCCGTGCCGCTGGCCAAATACTTGGAGCCGTGACACGGGCACTCAAATCGGTTGTTGGTGGGAATCCAGGAATACAAGCAGCCCAGGTGGACGCAGATCATGTAGAGGGCACGCACGCCGGGCGCCGGGCGCCACTCGGCGGGCTGGCGCGGGTCGTTGCGTATGCCGTCGCCGATGTTCACCAGCCAAAAACGCCCGCCGGAAAAGGGCTTTGGCCCGGCGTCCACCGGTGGCAGCTCGGAGATGTCAATTTCAAAGATGCCGCCGAACGTGCCGGCCTTGAAGCGCGGGTAGGCAAACCAGAGCAAAGCCGCGCCCGTTTGCAGGCCGACCAGCGCCATTGAAGCAAACCAGATGTAATACAGGAACTCGCGCCGCGTCATGGGCGAGACGACGGCTTGGGCTTGAGGCGTGGCAGTCGCTTGGGTGGCTGTCGCAGCCATAGCTAAGACGTTCTCCTAATGCGAAAGGGAAATTTACTCGACCGGAAGTGGCGCGGATTTTATCACAGCGTGTGCCGCGCCTGCCTCTCCTGTCGGTAGTGCGGAACCCAACCGAGAATTGGGCGGATTTTATCACAGCGCCGCATCCCCGCTCTATAAGAAATCCTATATGGCGTTTATGCAGAATCGCGAGTAGCCTAAAGCCGGGGTCTGGCTCAAACGCGCGCCAGCCCGTAAACGCCGATCAGCAGCAGGTAGAACAAGACCGAGACCGCCGTCTGCCGCAGGCCGATGACCATCGGCTTTACGCCGACCGGTGGTCGCCACAGCCCGCCGTAGAGCGCCTCGCCCAGCATCAGCAGGAAGGGCAGCACGGCCCACACCGGGATCCAGCCCAAGCCGGCCAGCCCGGCAGCGACCATGACGTTCGCTGCGTTGTAGAGCGTCGAGCGCCGGCTCAGCCGCAGTCGCTCGCCCAACTCCGGCGCAGCTTTCATCCGGCGATACTCCAGACACGCAAAAATGTAAACGATAGCCCCGGCGGCTTGCAGCCAGCATATCACCCACAACATCAGACTGGTCAGGTCAAAGCTGCCCACTACGACTCCGTGCGCAGCGCCGGCGTTGAGCGCCAGCACGCCCGCGCCCACCAGCTCCACGCCCATCTGCCCACGTTCTTCCCGGCGGAATACCAACACCATCTGCCAAAGGAGCACCGGCAGCGCCGGCAGGCCGAGCAGCAACACCCAGCCTGCGCCGGTGAGCCACAGGCCAAAGCCGCCGGCGGCAGTCAGCGCGGCGTAGGCGGCCAGCCAGAACAGCGCAGGCGCGCGCTCCTCCGCAGGCCGGCGGCGCGCCAGCACCTTCACCAGGATGGTCAGCGGTTGAAGTACGAGGAAAGCGCCAAGCGAGGCCAGCACCAACCAGAGAAGCGCGGGCGCGAACCTGCCGCCGATTGCCGCGCCGACGACCAGCGGCCCGCCCCACATCACCCAGGCGCCGTGCTGTTGCGGCAGGGCGATGTGTTTGCGGAGCAGCAAAGGATGAAAAGGAGAGTGAGAGGAAGTCATAGGCCTGCCAAGGGCCTATCTGCGCGGACGCTTGCGCTTCCTAGATTTCTTCCCGGCCCTGGCCGCTTCTTTCGCCGCGCGCTTCGCTTCCAACACGGCATTCCATCGCCGGACGGGGTCCGAAGCGGCCCGAAGTTCCATGCTCTTGAAGAATTGCGCCGCGTAGTTCGGTCTGGGCGTGTCTCGCTGAGACCTCAAGCCGAGGCTGATCTGTACGTCTTCCCAATCGCCGGCTATGGAGATATCTATCGCCTGTGCAGCGAAGGCGCTCTCCATCACCGGCGCAGCTTCCACGGCTTGTAAGTCCAGAAGATAGGAGAGCACGAAGGCGTTGAGCGCTGGGCCGTTTTCGTGGAATTTCTCCAATTGAGCGGTCAGGGCAGCGACACACTCGCCGCGCGCCGCAGGGTGCCGTTCACCAATCGCGGCCAATCCGCTCGCTGCCGCGACTCGCGCCCACAGGCTATGCGTGGCGTCCTCGAGATACCGCCGGAGGGGCATAATGGCCGCCGGCCCGATCTCCCCAAACACCTCCGGCAGTAGCTCGCTGGCCCAGTCATCGTCATGCTCGTCTATGTAGCGCAGACAGGAGAGCAGGGAGTCAATTGCCTCCACGGCGCGCAGCTGGCCGAGTGCCAGCCAGGCATGCACCGGCGCATAGGTCTCGATTTCGACTTCGCTTTCCCGGTTGAGGTACTCGTCGGTTGCCAGTCGCATCAGGTCGGCGATGTGGGACTCATCGAGGCCCAGCGCGCGGTAATCAAGGCGCTCCTTGGCCGGCCGGCCAAGCTGGAGCAATTTTGAGACCGGGTATGGGTAATCAGAGATGGCCATAATTCGGGTTGGATTACTTAGAGCGAATTCCTGATTGACTTACGGTTCCGGTAAGAGAAAATTCACTGAAAACGGGTCGAATTTTACATGCCTTGCCGTAATTCAAGCCGGAAACCGCTCTAAAGCCACGCTTGTCTCGTAGCTATATATTGTACCGTTGTGAAAAGTATAGAACACACAGGCCGAAAATTCTTTTTGACATGGCCTCCGTTTTCGCTAGACTCCCGGCAACCCTACTCAGGAGAAAACGACATGCACACCGCCGAAAAAATCGCTGCCGTTGAAAAGATCATCAAAGATGCCGGCATCCGGTTCATCAATCTGCAATTCACCGACATCATGGGCGTGGTGAAGAGCGTGGGCCTGCCCACCGAGATGTGGGCCGACGTGCTCGACCACGGCATGTGGTTCGACGGCTCATCCGTGCAGGGCTTCGCACGCATCGCCGAGAGCGATATGCTGCTGCACCCCGACCTCGACACCTTTGCCGTCATCCCGTGGGACACCGATGTGCCGACGGCGCGCGTCATCTGCGACGCCTATCTGCCCACCGGCGAACCGTTCGAGGGCGATCCGCGCCGGGTGCTCAAGCGCGCGCTGGCCGAAGCCAAAAAGATGGGCTTCGATTACTACACCGGCCCGGAGCTGGAGTTCTTCCTCTTCAAGCCGCACGCTGACGGCTCGCTCATGCCGCTGACTCCGCATGACCAGGCCGGTTACTTCGACGTGAGCACCGACCTGGCACACTCGGTGCGCCGACAGATGGTGACCGCGCTCGGCTCGTTTGGCATCCGTGTCGAGGCACTGCACCACGAGGTCGCCGTCGGCCAGCATGAGATTGACTTCAAGTACGACAACGCCCTGCGCACCGCCGATAACGCCGTGACGCTGCGCCTGACGCTCAAGGCTATCGCCCAGAAGAACGGCCTGTACTGCACCTTCATGCCCAAGCCGGTGGCCGGCATCAACGGCAGCGGCATGCACACGCACCAGAGCCTATGGCGGGACGGCAAGAACGCCTTCGCCGACGGTGACGACGAGTATGGCCTGAGTCCGATAGCCAAGCATTTCATCGCCGGGCAGCTCAAACACGCGCGCGCCATCTCCGCCGTCATCGCGCCGCTGGTCAACAGCTACAAGCGGCTGGTTCCCGGCTACGAGGCGCCGGTGTACATCAGCTGGGCACGCATCAACCGCTCGGCCCTGATCCGCATCCCCAAAGTCAGCCCGGGCCGCGTGGCGACGGCGACGCGCATCGAGCTGCGCTGCCCCGACCCGAGCGCCAACCCCTACCTGGCCTTTGCCGTGATGCTGATGGCCGGCCTCGACGGCGTGCAGCACAAGCTGCCCGCGCCCCCGCCCAACGAAGAAGACCTCTACCATCTGGACGAAGCGCGTCAAAAGTCGCTGACGGCCATGCCCGGCTCGTTGGGGGAGGCGATTGAAGAGTTGAAGAAGAGCGAACTGGTGCGCCGCACCTTCGGCGACCATCTCTTCGAGCGTTACCTCGAAGGCCGCATCCAGGAGTGGAATGAGTACCGCCTGAGCGTTAGCCAGTGGGAGCTGGAGCGGTATCTGCCGATTTATTAGGCCGGAAGTAACTGCTCAGCCTTTCTGATTGATCCACAGATTCCGCAGATTTTCGCAGAAAAAATCTGTGACAATCTGCGACATCTGTGGATTCTCCCGCCTATCGGCGATGATGGCCTGAGCAGCTACCGCCGGAAGTCGGCGAAGGTCTTGCCCTGCAAATAATCCGGGAAGGTGTGGATGGCGGTGACCTGAAGGAAGCAGCGACCGGGAAACTTCTTCCAGCCGCGTGAGAGGCCGACTCGCAGATAGACGCTGCTCTTTTTCAGCTGTTGTGTGAGGCTCGCCGCGATGTCAGCAGGTTGGCGCGCGGCGTCGCGCAACGAGTCGCAGTAGTAATGCCAGGTGAGGTCAACGATCTTGAGTCGGTAGTAGGTATCCGCCTGATCGAAAAAGCCGAGCCGATAATCCCACACGCCGTCCTCACCCGACTCATAGATGACCTGGTGGATGGCCCGCGGGCGCAGCGTGCCGATGGAGCGCGGGCCTTGCCCATCCAGCACGAAGTGCCCCGGCCCATGCTGGATAGGCTGCTCGAATAGCGCGGCTACGCTGGGAAACAGGGACAGCTCCAACACTTTGCGTCTCTGTTCATCGGTCAACTTTTTCACCACGCGCACCGAGGCGGGGTCATAGTCGTAATCTTCGGTGTGCGGCGGCTGCGGGCGAGGACGGATCAGGTCAAACTCGGCGACGACGCCGGGAGCGAGAACGGCCCCATCAGGCAGGTACAACGATTCTTCCGCGATGCCAGGAGGCGGCAAGGTGGGGCGATAGCAGCGGCCCTCGCGATCGTAGCCGGCCAAGCAGACGCGGCCTCGTTGCATGCGGGTCAGGTCGGTCAGCGCAATCTCCCGCTTCATGGCCCCCTCCACAGGTTACAGGTGAATGATTTCGACGTTCGGCCAGTGGCGGGCTAGGCGCTCCGCGACCAGCCGGCGATGGCACTGCTCCGGCGTCGCCTCGCTGCACAAGAGGCAGGAGGGCATCGCCTCGAACTCGGCAGGGTCGAGCACGAAGGGGATGCCGCGCACATCCATCAATTGCTCGAAGCGCTCGACGTAGCGCGCCCAGTCGCCGCTATCGCGATACTCCTTTAGGATATCCGCTGTCGGCGCGAGGTCGGGCCGGTGCACGTAGGCGCAGCCGTCGGCCAGCTCGCGCAGGAAGTAGGGCAGGTCGTCCTTCCGGGCGAAGCCGGCGAGCTGGCCGTCGGGCCTGAGGCGGATGTCCAGCAGCCGGCGCACGCCGTTCTCGCGCAGCAGCGAGAAAAACGTCTCGGCGCGTTTGCGGGTGAAACCGATGGTGAAAAGCTTCATATCAGAAGAGGGGCGGTTGCTCGGCGGACGGCTCATCCACGCTGGTGCGCAGCAAAGCGGCGTTGAACACATGGCCGTCGCCGCGAATGTGCAGGACGGTGACTTCGGGATGTTCGCGCAACAGATATTTGGCGATGAGGTGGTGACGATGGCACCGGGCGGGGTCCTCCTCGCTGCACATGATTGCCGTCGTCTGCTCGTCGGCCATCTCCAACAGGCGCCGGATGGCCTGCACGAACCAGGGGCGCTTCATCACTTCGGGGTAGTCCACCTCGTGTAGGTAATCGGCGCCCTCGGCAGGCAGGGCGCGGCGCTTGTAGCAGGTCGGGTCAGAGGGGCGCCCACCGAGGTGCTTGCCGGCGAAGGCGTACCGGATGCCGCGCGCGGGCAGTTCGCGCTCCAGGCTCTCCCGGTTGAAGTGTGGGTTGTAGCGGCTAAAGGGCGCGGTGCGCACATCCACCAGCGTCATCACGCCGTTATCCTCGAGCAGGCGGAGGAACCTCTCCAGGCTATGATTGCTGTGGCCGAGGGTGAAGAGTTTCATGCTGCCTTCAGCAGCCCTCTCAGCACCATCTGCAAAATCCCGCCGTTCCTGTAATAGTCCACTTCCACCGGCGTATCCAGGCGGGCGATGACTTTGAACTCCGTCCGTCGCCCGTCGTCGGCAGTGGCGACCACGGTCAGTTCCTGCCGGGGCTGGAGGTTGTCGTTGATGCCGAGGATGTCGTACGTCTCGCGCCCGCTCAGGCCGAGCGACTCGACGTTCTCGCCGGGCTTGAACACCAGCGGCAGCACGCCCATGCCCACCAGGTTGCTGCGGTGGATGCGCTCGAAGCTCTCGGCGATGACGGCGCGCACGCCCAGCAGCAGCGTGCCCTTGGCCGCCCAATCGCGCGAGGAGCCGGTGCCGTACTCCTTGCCCGCCAACACAATCAGCGGCACGCCCGCCTCCTTGTACTTCATAGCCGCGTCGTAGATGGACATCTTCTCCGGCGGGCTGCCGGCCGCCGGCGGCCCGAAATACAGCGTGTTCCCGCCTTCCTCGCCGCCCAGCAACAGGTTCTTCAGGCGAATGTTGGCGAAGGTGCCGCGCGTCATCACCCGGTCGTTGCCGCGCCGCGTGCCGTACTGGTTGAAGTCCTTAGGCTGCACGCCGCGCTCGATGAGGTAGCGGCCCGCCGGTGAGTCTTTAGGAATGTTGCCTGCCGGTGAGATATGGTCGGTGGTGATGGAGTCGCCGAACAGGCCAAGCACGCGCGCGCCGCGAATTTCCTTCAGCGGCTCAAGCTCCAATTTCAAATCCTCGAAGAACGGCGGCTTTTGAATGTACGTCGAGTTTTCGTCCCACGCATACAGCTCGCCACCGCTTACCGGGATGGCGTTCCACTCCGGGTTGCCGTCGAAGACATTAGCGTAGGTACGCGTAAACATCTCTTGGTCAATCGAGGTCGCGATAGCCTCGGCGATCTCCTTTTGCGTCGGCCAGATGTCGCGGAGGTACACCGGTCGGCCGTCCTTGCCGACGCCCAGCGGCTCGCTGCTCAGGTCAATGTCGGTGGTGCCGGCCAGCGCGTAGGCGACGACGAGCGGCGGCGAGGCCAGGAAGTTGGCCTTGACCTGCGGATGCACGCGGCCCTCGAAGTTGCGGTTGCCGCTGATGACGGCGCTGGCGACCAGGTTGCCCTCGGTCACCGCCTTCGCCACCGCCTCGGGCAACGGCCCGCTGTTGCCGATGCAGGTGGTGCAGCCGTAGGCGGCTACGTGAAAGCCGAGCTGTTCGAGGTAGGGCAGCGTCCCGCTCCGGCGCAGATACTCCGTCACCACCTTTGAGCCGGGGGCCAGTGAGGTCTTCACATACGGCTTGACCGTCAGCCCCTTCTCCACCGCCTTCTTGGCCAGCAGGCCCGCGCCCAGCATCACGCTCGGGTTGCTGGTGTTGGTGCAGGAGGTGATGGCAGCGATAACCACAGCGCCATGGCTCATTTCTATTCGATTGTGGGTTGCGGTTTGGCCGTTGCCCAAGACGATGGTTTTATTCAACTCACTTTCAGGCAGGCCAAACCCGCGCTCTTTCACCGGCGCGCTCAGGGCTTTGCGGAACGCAGCCTTGAGTTCGCGCATCGGCACGCGGTCTTGCGGGCGCTTCGGCCCGGCCAGCGAAGGCTCCACCGTGCTCAGGTCGAGTTCGAGCGTATCGGTGAAGACGGGGTCGGGCGTGGCGTCGGTGCGGAAGAGGCCCTGCTCCTTGGCATAGCGCTCCAGCAGCGCCGCCGAGTCGCCGCGGCCCGTCTGGCGCAGGTAGCGCAGCGTCTCCTCGTCCACCGGGAAAAAGCCGCAGGTCGCACCGTATTCGGGCGCCATGTTGCCGATGGTGGCGCGGTCGGCCAGGGACATCGCGGACAGTCCCGGCCCGTAGAACTCCACGAATTTATCCACCACGCCCTTTTTGCGCAGCATCTGCGTAATGGTCAGCACCAGGTCGGTGGCGGTGACGCCCTCGCGCAACTCGCCGGTCAGTTTGAAGCCGATGACCTGCGGCGTGACCAGGTATAGCGGCTGGCCGAGCATCACCGCCTCGGCCTCGATGCCGCCCACGCCCCAGCCCAGCACGCCCAGGCCGTTGATCATCGTGGTGTGCGAGTCGGTGCCAACCACCGTATCGGGGAAGAGCACGCGCCCGTCGTCCTCCGGCCTGGAGAGCACGCCCTGCGCCAGGTATTCAAGGTTGACCTGATGCACGATGCCGGTGGCCGGCGGCACCACGCGCAGGTTGTTGAAGGCCTGCGCCCCCCAGCGCAGAAACTCGTAGCGCTCGCGGTTGCGCTCGAACTCCAGTTGCGCGTTGCGCAGCAGCGCCAGCTCGCTGCCGAAGTAATCCACCTGCACCGAGTGGTCAATCACCAGGTCCACAGGGACCAGCGGGTTGATTGTCTTCGGGTCGCCGCCGAGGCGTTTGACCGCGTCGCGCATCGCGGCCAGGTCCACGATGCAGGGCACGCCGGTGAAGTCCTGCATCACCACGCGGGCGGGGAGGAAGGGCAACTCCACCGGCTCCGGGTTGGCGGCGTTCCACTGCGCCAGGCGCTTCACGTCGTCTTCGGTGACCAGGTAGCCGTCGCAGTTGCGCAGCACGGATTCGAGCAGCACCTTGATTGAGAACGGCAGGCGGTCGAGGCCCGGCGCCAGTCCGGCCCGGGCGAGCGCCTCGAGCCGGTAGATGTAGAAGTTGCCCAGCCGGGCGCGTGCGCCGAATGAGTTCTTCAGTTTGGGAGGCATGGGGGGTTATCCTTTCGAGCCGCACAGGGGCCCTCGAGAATGGGTGGATGCGCGAGCAGCGATCATGCCCTGCGTGTCAATGGCATTATAGCGAGGTGTGCCTCAGTTCACAATGGAGTCGGGTCGCCTGTATGCACGCAAAGGTTGTCAGAAGCTTTATGCGAGCCGCTCTTCGACTGCGCAGCACACAACATAGCAGCGCACAACAGTCGAAAAACATCCCGTCACTCCCTGGCGATACTTCAGGGTCGGAGTGTGGCTGACAGATGTTGCCATTGCCTGCGCACGGCCGCCAGGGTTGCTGGGGAAGCTATGGCCGGTGAGTGGACTTCCTGCCGCATGGCGTCTGAGCAGAGTGGCCGGAGCTTATTGATCATCATCCAGCAAGGGCCGTCTGCTTCACTTCTCGCGGCGGTAGATGCTTAGGATAGGACTTACGCAGTTGGCAGTGGTTGTCGCCATATCTGGCGGATTCTCTGCGGGCATGACCGCCACATATACGGCGGAACGAGTTCAACTGCGTAACTCCTAGCTTAGGATTTGAGATTATTAAAGGGAAGCGGGACCCCTTTATTGCGGCTCAAATGTTCCATATTGACTCTGATTTAGAAATCGTTTACATTAGGCGTGTAAACGATTACTTGATAAGCGGCCTTAGTCTTGTTGCGGCTCGCTAGTGTTCCCTGCATGGGCTGATGACCTACTAAAAGGATGACGGGATGGCAACGGTTAAGGATGTGGCCCGCCATGCCAACGTCTCGATCGCGACGGTTTCGCGCATCATCAATAATCAGGGCACGGTTTCCCCGGAAATCCGGGAGCGTGTTTTGGCAGCTATTCAGGCCCTCGACTATCGGCCCAGCCGTGTGGCCCGACGCCTTCGCACCAACAGCACTTTTGTCATCGGTCTAGTAATCTCCGATATCCAAAACTCATTCTACACCTCGCTAACACGCGGGGTAGAGGACGTCGCTTCTGCCAACGGCTATTCGCTGTTGTTATGCAACACCGACGAAGACCCACAACGTGAGCGCAAATACTTGGAAGTGATGCACGAGGAGAACGTCGCGGGCATAATTCTGGCCTCGGCCACTGAAGGAGGGCACGACACCAGACTCATCCAGGCGAGTATCCCTGTTGTGGCGCTCGATCGGGTCCTGACAGATGTGTCGGTGGATACCGTGCTGGTAGACAACATCGCCGGCGCCCGGCAGGCCGTTGAGCACCTCATATCGCGTGGACATCGTCGCATCGGCGCCATCCTCGGCGAGCGGCCCATCACCAGTAGCATCGAGCGTTTGGAGGGCTATGTTCAAGCACTGAGCCATGCCGGCCTGCCGGTTGACCCGAACCTGATCCGGCGCGCCGACCTCCGGCAGGCGGACGATAGCACCCGCTGTGCCTTGGAACTGCTCAATCTCCCGGAACGCCCCACCGCGCTGTTCACCGGAAATTCACTCATTACTTTGGGGACGCTGAGGGCGATCCAGGCTGCCGGTCTGCACATCCCGCGCGATATCGCATTGGTTGCCTTCGATGATATCCCGTGGGGTGAGTTGCTGAATCCG
Source organism: Anaerolineales bacterium (assembly GCA_033577755.1). GTDB lineage: Bacteria > Chloroflexota > Anaerolineae > Anaerolineales > UBA6663 > JANWXR01. The sequence goes on along the minus strand of JAVQXV010000005.1, from coordinate 30,299 downwards.
CCCCTGACTGCGATTCGCCAGCCCACGTATCAGCTGGGTAAAACCGCAGCGGAGATGCTGCTGGCGCGTATCGCTGAGCCGGACCGGCCGGTGACTCAGGTGCGGTTGCCGGTGGAGTTCATCGTGCGGGCTTCCAGTGGTGCATAGCGCTATACCGTTTAGCGAAAGGAGTTGATTGATTGAGAAGTAGATTGAAACACAACCACTCATATCCAGAAGACTAGCAAATTACTTTTGTCACCGCATTCTCAAGGAGAGAAGACAATGAAACGACCATTTGCCACCGCACTGAGCGCTTTGGCTGTTTTGTCTCTTGTGCTGGCCGCCTGCGCCCCGTCGGTGACCCCGGCTGTGACCCAGGCTCCACAGATCGTCGAAGTGACGCGCATTGTAGCGGGTACACCCGAGAAGATCACTGTCGTCGTCACCTCTACACCCGAAGTGGCAAAGAAGCAATATGAGGGTGTGACCATCAACGTCCTCACCTTCACCGGGCCGCAAATCGCCGAGCCATTGCAGCGCCGTGGTAAGGAATTCTCCGCGGCTACGGGCGCGACTATCAATGTCATCACTGTGCCGTTCAGCGACCTGTATCAGAAAGCGCTGACCGATTTCTCCACCGGCACCAATAGCTACGATGTCATCGTCTTTGCCCCACAATGGATGGGTGACTACGTCGCTGCCGGATATCTGGAAGAGCTGACCGCGCAGGTGCAGGCCAATGCCGAGCTGGCCTGGGAGGATATCGGCCCGTTCTTCCGCGATTTCAGCGCTACCTACGAGGGTAAAGTGTTCACTATCCCGCTCGATGGCGACTTCCACATGGGCTACTATCGCAGCGATTTCATCACCACCCCACCAAACACCTGGGAGGAGTATATTGCCTTGGCCAGGGAATTCCAGGGCAAAGACCTCAACGGCGACGGCCAGGGCGACTACGGCACCTGTATTGCCATGAAGCGTAGCGCACAGTCGTACTGGATGTTCAGTTCCATCCTCTCCGCCTATGTGCAAAGCCAGGGTACCGGTCAGGGCGCCTTCTTTGATACGGATACCATGGAGCCGTTGTATGGCAACAATGAGGCCATGCTTAAGGCCCTGGACGTTTACAAGCAACTCTCCACGCTCGGCCCGCCGGATCAGTTGAATCTGGACGTCGGCGACACCCGTGGCCTGTTCACCGCCGGCCGTTGCGCTCTCTCGATTGACTGGGGCGACATCGGCACGCTGGCGATTGATCCAGCCACTTCGGTAGTGCAGGACAAAGTCGGCGCCTTCATCCTGCCCGGCAGCGACCAGGTGCTCGACCGCGCGACGGGCAGGCTGGTGCGTTGCAATCCGACCATCTGTCCTTACGCCGACGCGCAAGGTGTGAACCATGCACCCTATGCTGCCTTCGGCGGCTGGTCGGGCGCCATTAACGCCGCTGCCAAACCGGAAGTCAAGGACGCAGCGTTTGCTTATTTGGCTTATGTCTCCGCACCAGCACAATCGAACGTGGATGTGACTATTGGCCAGACCGGCTTTAACCCCTATCGGCTCTCGCAGTTCCTCAATCGCGAGCTATGGGTGAAGGCCGGCATGAGCCCGGCGGCGGCCAGCAACTATCTCGGCGCCATCGAAGCGAGCCTGAACAGTCCCAACATGGTGCTCGATCTCCGCATCCCGCAGAACGCCTACTATCAGGGTACCGTGCTTGACACGGCGCTCGCGCAATTCCTGGCCGGCGAGCTTACTGCCGTACAGGCTGCACAGCAGATCGCCGCTGGCTGGAACGCAAAGACGGACGAGCTAGGCCGCGATAGCCAGCTTGCTGCTTACAAGGCCTCACTCGGCGTGACGCGTTAGAATATAAGTGACATACTGAAGTCCCTCGCCCGGCTCTCGCCGCCAGTTGCGGTGGGAGCCGGGCAGGCCTTCGCACTGACTGTGTGAAGGAGGGAGTATGTCCCGGACTACCAGCGTACATTCCTACCTTCGTCGGAAGTCAAAACTCAAGCCGCCCGACCTCTTGATACGGTCTCAGGCCTGGCTGGATCAAATGGCAGGCAGCGTCTTCTTGCTGCCAGCGGTGCTTGTCGTTTTGTTTCTTTCTATTTTTCCGCTCATTGTTTCGCTCTATATCTCTCTGGTGCGATTGAAGTTCGTGCCGGGCGGTTTCGAGCTAACCTTCGTCGGCTTAAGTAATTATGCCAAGCTCTTCGTTGGGTTGGATCGCGAGCATTTCCTCGGTGTGCTCTCCCTTCCTGCGTGGTGGGGCTGGCTGGTGATGGCTGCGGTCGTCGGGTGGCTGGGACGGTCGCTGCTTCAGTACCTGCGTAGTGGCGAGGCGACCCCAGGCGGGTTGATTGGGAGAATTGCGAGTAGTGGGATTGTGGTTTTAGGGATGGGCTTGGTCGTGAGTGTGCTTGGCGAGACCGGGCGGCCGGGAACCCTAGTCGTTACACTGATCTATGTCTTTGTTGGGATTGCCTTTCAATATCTGCTGGGGCTGGGTTTGGCGCTGCTCTGCGCCCAACATATCCCTGGGCGGCGCTTCTTTCGCGTGGTCTTTCTCCTCCCAATGATGATCACCCCGGTCGGCGTGGCCTATCTGTTTCGCATGATCACCGATACTAGCAAAGGGCCACTCTACCCGCTCTGGAACGCTCTTGGCCTAGCGAACACTTCTTGGGTGGCCAATCCGTGGGGGGCCCGCGTGGCAGTAATTATCGGTGATATCTGGCAGTGGACGCCGTTCATGTTCATCGTTCTGCTGGCAGCGCTGGAAAGCCTGCCCACCGAACCGGTTGAGGCTGCCGTAGTGGATGGAGCTAGCCGCTGGGACATTTTCCGTGAGATCACCTGGCCGGCCATCTTGCCGGTGAGCAGTACGCTCATACTCATTCGGTTGATTGAGGCGTTCAAGATCGTTGACCTGCCCAACGTGCTAACGAACGGCGGGCCGGGCACAGCTTCTGAGTCGCTTACCCTGCACGCCTACACCATTTGGCGCACGCTGGACATCGGCGGATCGGCTGCCGTTGCCTATTGCCTGTTGTTTGTAGTGACGTTTATCGCCATGACCTATGCGGGTTTTATACGCCGGCGTCTGGCCGAGGTGTAGCCCATCTGACAGGAGGGTCATATGTTCAGACGCAAACCTCGCTATCGTTCAATTTTCACGCCCTCGCCCCTGGGAATGCTGTTCTCGTATTTCGCCCTCGGCCTGTGGGCGTTTATCATCCTCTTCCCACTCTACTGGTTGGCGATTACTTCCTTGAAATTGCCGATCCACGTCGCCCAAGGGCCGGTCTATCTACCCTTTGTTGATTTTCAGCCTTCCCTCCACGCCTGGGACTACATCCTGTTTGGGGCTTTGAGCAATGACACCATCCGAGTGTATCGAAACACCATCGGAGTGTCGCTCATCAGCACGACGCTGGCGCTCATCATCGGGTCGGCGGCAGCCTATGGGCTGTCGCGCTTTGTGTACCGGGTGCGCATCGGCGCGGTGCTCACGTTTATCGGCTGCGTGGTGCTAACGATCATTGCCGTGGCGCTGGGTGTGCCGTGGCAATTAGCGGTCGCATCGGGGGCAGCAATTTTCATGCTGTTGCTGCAAACCGTTGGCCGGCGTTTTGGACGCACGCTGGGCAACGGCGATATCGCCTTCTGGTTGATCTCGCAACGCATGTTGCCGCCGGTCGCCGTCGTCATCCCGATCTACGTCCTCTTTCAGCAACTGAACCTGCTGGATACCTGGGCGGCACTCATCATCAGCTACGTCGCCGCCAACATCCCCATTGTCGTCTGGCTGATGCGTGACTATTTTGCGTCCGTGCCCAAGGAACTGGAGGAATGTGCAGCGATTGACGGCGCTTCACACTACCGCACCTTCTGGTCGGTCGTGTTACCGTTGGTGCTGCCGGGCCTGGTGGCGACGTTTTTGTTCGTGCTCGTCCTAGCATGGAACGAGTACCTGCTGGCCCTGTTCTTGACCAGCGCCAACGCCCAGACGCTGCCGCTCTCGGTGGCGGCGCAGAATGCCACGCGCGGCCCCCAGTGGTGGTATATGTCGGTGTTAATCCTGATCATGATCCTCCCCGTCATCGCTATGGCCATTATCCTGGAACGTTACATCGCACGCGGCCTGCTCGTCGGCGCCATCAAAGGCTAGGCCGCTACCAGCACCCGGCTGCCAAACGAGCCGGCAGATTGTTGCCGACGCGCGCCACGGCGATGCCTCTCCCCTGAGTCACTGCTATGCTTAAGTATCGTCTGCTTCATCCGCAGCTACTCAGCGCACTCGGCCGCGCCGGACATGGCAGTCGCATCCTGATTGCCGACTCCAATTATCCGGTCATCACCGGCGCGCCGCCAGCGGCTGAGCATATCTACCTCAACCTGGCACCAGGCCTGATCGCAGCCACGGATGTGCTCAAAGTCCTGCTCGACGCCATCCCCATCGAGGCTGCTATGGCGATGTTGAGGGAGGACGGAGGCGAGCCGTCCATCGTCGCTGAATTTCGGGAGATCCTTCCGGCCTCGGTGGACCTGCGGCTGCTGGAACGTTTTGCGTACTATCAGCAGGTCAGATCGCCGGATACAATTTTGGTCATCGCGACGGGCGAGCAGCGGCTGTACGCCAATCTGCTGCTGGTCGTGGGTGTGATGACCGCCGATGGCGAGGCTCGCTACTGACCCGCACTGATCCAGACAGGAGGCCGGAATGCGCTACGACGACAAAGTAACGCTGGTGACCGGCGGCTCGCGCGGCATCGGCGCGAGCTGCGTGCGCGTGTTTGTTTCGGCTGGCTCGAAGGTGGTGTTCTGCTCGCCGAATGAAGCCGAGGGCCAACAGGTAGAAGCCGAAGCGAGTAGCGCCGGACCGGGCATGGCGCACTTCATCCGCTGCGATGTAACCCGCGCCGAGGAGCGGCAGCAGCTGGTGAACGAAACGGTCGCCCGCTTTGGGCGGCTCGATTGTCTCATCAACAACGCCGGCTGGCATCCACCGCACAAACCGATTGATGATTTCACTGTCGAGGAATTCCGTGCGCTGCTCGAGCTCAACCTCGTCAGCGTCTTCGCCCTGTGTCAGCTCGCCCTCCCTCATTTGCGCCGCACGCGCGGCAACATTATCAACCTCGGCAGTCTAGTCGGAAGCATAGGGCAGCTGTACGCTACCACCTACGTTGCCACCAAGGGCGCCGTGATCGCCTTCACCAAGGCATTGGCCATTGACGAGGCCGCGCATGGCGTCCGTGTGAACAGCGTCTCGCCCGGCAACATCTACACACCTTTGTGGCAGGAAGCGATTGAGGCCTCGCCCAATCCGGCACAGACACGCGCTGAGGGAGAAGCGGCGCAACTGCTCGGGCGCATGGGCACACCGGAGGAAGTAGCCAAGCTGTGCCTGTTCATCGCCGCCGAGGCTACCTTTACTACAGGCGTGGATCATTTGGTAACCGCCGGTGCTGAGCTTGGTTACGGACGGAAGAGCCGGGTGGCTCCGACGCAAAGTCTCAACTTTTTGGAGTCTGATAGATGAGTCTCACCATCACTGATGTAATCGCACGTGACATTCGCTTTCCCACTTCACGCACAGGAGCCGGCTCCGATTCGGTGCACACCGACCCCGATTATTCAGCCGCATACGTTATCCTAAGGACGGATCACCCGGCCGGGCTGGAAGGGCATGGCCTGACGTTTACGCTTGGTCGGGGCAACGAACTGTGCGTGGCTGCCATTGGCTCGCTGGCACCGCTGGTGCGCGGCCGCACGCTTGAGTCATTGACGCGGGATTTGGGCGCGTTTTGGCGTTCCCTCACCCACCACAGCCAGTTGCGCTGGGTGGGTCCGGAGAAAGGCGTCATCCATCTGGCCACGGCGGCGTTGGTGAATGCGGTCTGGGACCTATACGCTAAGGTCGAGGGCAAGCCGCTGTGGAAACTGCTGGCCGATATGGCGCCCGAAGAGTTGGTGCGCTGTATTGATTTCCGTTACCTGAGCGACGTCCTCACTCCGGAGGAGGCCGTTGCGCTGCTGCGCAAGCAGGCACCGGGTAAAGCGGCCCGCGAGGCCGAGGTGCTGCGCGACGGCTATCCGGCCTATCTTACCTCGGCGGGCTGGCTAGGCTACGGCGATGAGCACATCCGCCAGTTGTGCCGTCAGGCGCTGGCCGAGGGCTGGACGCATTTCAAGATCAAGGTGGGCCGTGACGTGCAGGACGACCTGCGGCGCTGCGCCATCGTGCGGGAAACCATCGGGCCACACAACCGATTGATGGTGGATGCCAATCAAGCCTGGGATGTGCCGCAGGCGATTGCGCACATCCGCCAACTGGCTCAATTCGACCTGTGGTGGGTGGAGGAGCCGACCAGCCCTGACGACGTGCTCGGCCACGCCGCCATTGCCAGGGCCATCGCGCCGATTCGAGTGGCGACGGGCGAGCACTGCCAGAACCGGGTGATCTTTAAGCAGCTGATGCAGGCGAACGCCCTGCACTTTTGCCAGATTGATAGCTGCCGGCTGGGCGGCGTCAATGAGGTGTTGGCGGTGTACCTGCTGGCAGCCAAGTTTGGACTACCGGTGTGCCCGCACGCCGGCGGGGTCGGGTTGTGCGAATACGTCCAACATTTACAAATCTTTGACTACCTCTGCGTTAGCGGTTCGATGGAAGACCGGGTGATCGAGTACGTGGATCACCTGCACGAGCACTTCGAGCACCCGGTCGTCATCCGCAACGGGCGTTACCTGCCGCCCAGCGCGCCGGGATACAGCATTACGATCAAGCCGGCCAGCCTGGCCGAGTATGAATTCCCCCATGGTCCGGCCTGGCGTTCGCAGACCGGCGCTCCGCGCCGAGTGGGACAGCTCATCCGTCTGAAGCCGGAGAAATACGCCGAGTATCGCCGTCTGCACGCCGAGCCGTGGCCGGAAGTACTGGCGATGCTGCGTGCAGCCAACATCCGCAACTATTCGATCTATCACAAGAACGGGCTGCTCTATGCGTACTATGAATATGTCGGCAGCGACTACGCCGCCGATATGGCCCGCATCGCCGCTGACCCGAAGACGCGCGAGTGGTGGGCGCTCACCGATCCCTGTCAGCAGCCAGTGGAGGGCCACTCTAGCGGCAGCCACGCCGGCGGGTGGTGGGCCGATATGGAAGAATTGTTTCACATGGATTGAGTGAGCGAAGACACCACAGTGCGTAGCCCCAGACCCATGCTCCACGTCCTCGACAGCCACGTGCACTTTTGGGAGCCGGCTCGTTTGCGCTATCTCTGGCTTGACGACCTGCCCACGTTGAACCGCGCCTTTTTGCCTGAACACCTTCCGGTGCAGGGGGCGGATTGGTGGGTGGCGGGGTGGGTTTTTGTGCAGGCTGATTGCGCCAGGGAACAGGGGTTACAGGAAACAGCATGGATTGCCTCGCTGGCGCGAACTAAGACACGCCTCAAAGGCATCGTTGCCTTCGCGCCTCTCGAATTAGGCGCGGCGGTTCGACCCTGGCTGGTAGAGCTGAAACAGCAGCCACTCGTCAAAGGCGTCCGGCGGTTGATTCAATCTGAGCCGCCTGGCTTTAGCCTGCAGCCCGGTTTTGTGGCCGGCGTGCAACTGCTGGCAGAGTACGGCTTCACCTGCGATCTGTGTATCCGGCATTTTCAAATGGGCGAGGTCATTGAGCTGGTGCGCCGCTGCCCCCAAGTCCGCTTCGTACTCGATCACTGTGGCAAGCCGGACATCAAAAACGGCGCGCTCGACCCGTGGCGGCGCGACCTTGCCGAATTGGCCACATTGCCGAATGTGATGTGCAAACTATCGGGTCTGGTTACCGAGGCCGATTGGACGCGCTGGCAGGCCGTTGATCTGCGGCCCTACGTTGAGCACGTGCTGGCGACATTCGGGGTTGCGCGCGTCATGTTCGGCAGCGACTGGCCGGTAGTCACGCTGGCGGCAACCTATGAGCGCTGGCTCGAAACCACTATTGAGCTGACGGCGGCGTTGTCCGAGGCCGAACGCATGCAGCTGTATTTTCTCAACGCGCTGCATTTCTATGGTTTGGGAGATCAGACCGCATGATGGCAACCTATCTCGTCACCGGTGGACTGGGCTGTGTGGGTGCATGGACGTTGTATCACCTGCTTCGACAGGGTAAACGCGCCGTGTGCTTCGATTTGAGCACTGACCGCCGCCGGCTCGACCTGTTGATGAGTCGTGACGAGCAGGCCGCCATCACCTTCGTCACCGGCGACCTCACCGATCTGGCCCAGGTGCGGGCCGCGTTCGAGGCCCACGCCATTACCCACGTCATTCACCTCGGTGCGCTGCAGGTGCCGTTCTGTCGTGCAGACCCGGCGCTCGGCGCACAGGTCAACGTCACCGGTACGGTCAACGTCTTCGAAGCGGCCCGGGCAGCCGGTGTGCGCCATCTCACGTTGGCATCCTCTATCGCCGTGTATGGCCCGCCGGAGGATTATCCGCCGGGGCTGCTTGCCCACAATGCGCCGTTTCGTCCGCGCACGCTCTATGGCGCATACAAGGTCGCCAACGAACTGACGGCGCAAGTGTATTGGAACGATCATGCAGTGAGCAGTACGGTGTTGCGCCCGTACACGATCTATGGCCTCGGGCGTGATCAGGGCCTGACGAGTGAGCCGACCAAAGCCATGCAGGCTGCGGCGCGGGGCGAGGATTTCCACATCAGCTTCGGCGGGCGGATGCAGTGGCACTTCGCCTCGGATGTGGCGTTGCAATTCATCGCCGCGGCGGAGCGGCCGCTGGGCGGGGCGTTCGCCTTCAACCTCGGTCGCCCAGCCGTGGCCGTCAGCGAGGTCGCCGCGCTCATCATGCGGCTCAAGCCCGGCGTGCGGATCACGTGCGCAGATAACTCGCTACCCTTCCCCGAGGGCTGCGACGGCGCGGAGTTCGAGCGGCGCTTTGGCGATGTGCCCATCACGCCGCTGGCCGATGGCATCGCCCAGACGATTGCAGCGTTCGAACGGCATCTGTGAGACGACTTGTTTTTGATTCAGCCAGCTGGCTGGCTGCGGGCGCCGGTGTACTGGCCGGTCAACGTGTCGCGCGCGGCGCGTCCTGCATCGTCTGCAACAGGCGGGGGTACGCGGCGCGCACGCTGATGTCGAGTTGTTCGGAGAAGTCACGCGGCAAATTGAGGAACGCTAACGTGAGTGCACTGAAAAAAGATCATGATTGGAACGCTTGGCCGCCACATATGCCGCTTGGGTTGTAATCTCGACGCCATATATGGTGGCTTTTGCGCCTGAAAAGTAGTTTTTGCAGTGGACACTGATGTGGAAAGGATCGGGGAAAGACACCGGCTTGGGCTTGCCGTCGCCGACGAATCTATCCACCACGCCCTTTTTGCGCAGCATCTGCGTAATGGTCAGCACCAGGTCGGTGGCGGTGACGCCCTCGCGCAACTCGCCGGTCAGTTTGAAGCCGATGACCTGCGGCGTGACCAGGTATAGCGGCTGGCCGAGCATCACCGCCTCGGCCTCGATGCCGCCCACGCCCCAGCCCAGCACGCCCAGGCCGTTGATCATCGTGGTGTGCGAGTCGGTGCCAACCACCGTATCGGGGAAGAGCACGCGCCCGTCGTCCTCCGGCCTGGAGAGCACGCCCTGCGCCAGGTATTCAAGGTTGACCTGATGCACGATGCCGGTGGCCGGCGGCACCACGCGCAGGTTGTTGAAGGCCTGCGCCCCCCAGCGCAGAAACTCGTAGCGCTCGCGGTTGCGCTCGAACTCCAGTTGCGCGTTGCGCAGCAGCGCCAGCTCGCTGCCGAAGTAATCCACCTGCACCGAGTGGTCAATCACCAGGTCCACAGGGACTAGCGGGTTGATTGTCTTCGGGTCGCCGCCCAGCGCCAGTCCGGCCCGGGCGAGCGCCTCGAGCCGGTAGATGTAGAAGTCGCCCAGCCGGGCGCGTGCGCCGAATGAGTTCTTCAGTTTGGGAGGCATGGGGGGTTATCCTTTCGAGCCGCACAGGGGCCCTCGAGAATGGGTGGATGCGCGAGCAGCGATCATGCCCTGCGTGTCAATGGCATTATAGCGAGGTGTGCCTCAGTTCACAATGGAGTCGGGTCGCCGGTATGCACGCAAAGGTTGTCAGGGAACGTGCCGCCCCTTCGACTACCGCTTCGCTTCGCTCAGCGTCCGCTCAGGGTGCGGCTGACATGTTTTGCGTGCACACAGTCGCCGGGTGTGCACGTAAAAGATGTCGAGGAACATCTTGCCGCCTTTTCGACTATGCAGCGCTCAACATAGCAGCGCACAACAGTCGAGAAACATCCATACTTCCTGGCGAGGCTTCAGGGTCGGAGTGCGGCTGACAGATGTTGCCATTACCACTGCAAGCTCTTCGTTAACAGGTCTACGACTCTCTACCTTACTCACAAACACCGGTTCCTTGTCCCTCCCGACAGCGGGTTTATAATCCCCGCTAACAGCATGAAATTATTGAGCTTCGCAAAAAGAATGGCACAACACTTATACGGAAAGGATTACTTCTCCGCGTGCTTTGCGATCTCAGCAGTGAAGCATCCTTTTTACAGTGGACTAACGGAAAAGCCCAAAAAACAAGGCAAGTTATACATGGGCGCGTTCCGTTCCTTATGCGAAATTCAATCAGCCGGCAGACATCAGCTCCATGTCCGTCATTGACGACATCAAGGCCCGTATTGATACAGTCGAGCTGATTTCGCAAACGGTCAAGCTGCGCAAATCAGGCCGCGCCTACATGGGGCTATGCCCCTTCCACGCGCACAAGAACAACACCCCCTCCTTCGCCGTCTGGCCGGATACCGGCACCTGGCGCTGCTTTGGGCAGTGCAATGAGGGCGGCGACATCTTCAAGTTCGTGATGAAGCGCGACGGACTGGACTTCTCCGGCGCACTACAGCTACTGGCCGGCCTGGCCGGAGTGGAACTTAAGCCGCGCACACCGGAGCAGGTTGCGCAGGACGACCAACTCAACCACCTGCGCCAGCTGCTCGAGGCCGCCGCCGTCTATTACCATCATCTGCTCAGAAATGCGCCACAGGCCCGACACGCCCGCGAACATCTCGCGCAGCGCGGCCTCACCGATAAAGCTATCGAGATGTTCCAGCTCGGCTACGCCCTCGATGCCTGGGATGCGGCACTCAATTATCTTAAGGCGAGAGGCTACACGACCGAAGACCTGCTGGCCGCCGGGCTGATTGTAGAAAAAGAAGCCGAAGGCAACCCGCCGTCCGCCGTCCGCCGCCAGTTCGACCGCTTCCGCGACCGGCTGATGATCCCGGTGCGCGACGAACAGGGGCGGATGACGGGCTTTCAGGCGCGCGCCCTACAACCGGATGTGGTTCCCAAGTTCATGAACAGCCCGCAGACGGCGCTGTTCGATAAGGGCCGCACGCTGTTCGGCCTGCATCTGGCGCGCAAGGCCATCCGCGATTCGGGCGTGGCCGTGGTGGTCGAGGGCAACCTGGATGTGATTGCCGCACATCAGGCCGGCTTCGCCAACGTCGTCTCCTCACAGGGCACGGCGCTCACCGAGCATCAGCTGCGCCTGCTCAAGAAACACGCCAAACGCATCCTGCTGGCGCTGGACGCCGACGAGGCCGGTGACGCGGCCACCCTGCGCGGGCTGATGGTGGCGCGCGACGCCTTCGACCGCGCAGGAGAGATCAGCTTCGACCCGCGCGGGCTGGTGCGTGTGGAGGGCCGCCTCGGTGCAGACATCCGCGTGATGACGCTGCCGCCCGGCCTTGACCCCGATGATGTGATTCGCCGTAGCCCCGAAGAGTGGACTCGACTGGTAGAGGCCGCCGAGTCGGTCGTCGAATACGTTATCCGCGTGCTGACCGCCGGCAAAAACCTGGACGACCCGAAAGTGAAGACCGAGGTTGCCGACGCCGTGCTGCCGCTGATTGACGACGTGGCCGACCCGATTGAGCGCGAAGCGTACCGGCAAAAGCTGGCACGCATGCTCAAAGTGAACGAGGCCGTGCTGGCCTCGCGGGCGGTAAAGCCGAAGCCCGGCAAACGCCCGGTCTCATCCATGCCCGGACAGCCTGCTCTCAGGCAAGCTGCACCCGGGCGTGCTCAGCCCGCTAAGGAGGTGGAAGCGTCCAGGTTGGAGACGTATTGCCTCGGCCTGCTCCTCCGTCAGCCTGAAGTGTTGTATCAACTCGATCATGACCTCCGGTCGCTCGGTCTGGAGAAGCTCTCGCCGGACGATTTTACGGATGTCGAGCTGCAGTTGCTCCTGCAGGCGCTGCAACTCGCCCTTGAGCAAATTGACGTTGAACCTTCCGAGCATTTACGGCATAATCTCGATGCGGTTCTGCAGGCCCGGCTGGAGGCTCTGCTGGCTTCCGAAGCGCCCTCGATTGATGAGCAAAAGCTCAAGGAAGACTTACTCCATGCTGCGCTGCGATTGCGCCGGCGCGCCCTGATGCAGCGCTTGACCCAATTACGCTTTCTGGCCGAGGATGCGCGTGAGCAGGGCGATGCGCTGGCCGAAGCCTATCAGCCGGAGCTGGTGCGGCTGGCGGGTGAGTGCGCCAAGGTAGACCGCGCTCTCTCGCCGCAAGCGCGGAGCCGGAACGTTTTTCCCAAGCCCGTTGCGTAGTGGTAAGATTTATCTCGTTGCGTTTCTGAAATTTCCACGCGATGGCCAAACGCAATCCTCGTAACAAGCGCCTGCTGCCCCTGAGCGACGAAGAAGCCGGTGACGAACTTTTTGTCGAAACGGAGGAGTCGGGTCTCGACGAAATGGAGGTCGCGCCCGAGGAGGAATTCGATCTGGGACGCGATGAGCTGGAAGTTGAGGAGACGCCGTTCGACGCTGAAGAGGGCGAGCCGGGTGAGGAAGAACTCGAGGAGATCGAGGAAGAGGGCCTCGATGATTCCAGCCTCTCCCTGGCCGAGTTGGCCGATGACCCGGTGCGCATGTATCTCAAAGAGATCGGCCAGGTGCCGCTGCTCGGGCCGGATCAGGAAATCTGGCTGGCAACGCAGATGATGGCCGAGCGCCACCTGCAGACGCTGATCAACCAGGAGCCTCACCCGCGCGCCAAACACCTGCCCACCGACGAAGCTATCTGCCTTGAACTCTTTGACGACCTGGAACGCACCTATGCGCGGCTATATGAGGAAGCGCATAAGCGTCACTTGCCGATGCTGGAGCTGACCGCGTTGCTGGCTGAGGCGCAGCGCTTGCGCGAAACTTGGAACGTCGGTGAGACGGCGACCCTGCGCACCTGGCTCAGTCAGGGCGGACGCTGGGGCAAAGACCATTCCTGGAACAAGCTGGCCGAAGAGGCCTTTCATCTGTTCGTCCTACTTTATCTTCTTCCCAGCACGGTGCAAACCAAGCTACTACATGCGCTGGAGCACAAGAAGAAGGACGTTGGTCGTGCCCGCCGCGTCCGTTTTCCGCAGAAGCGCACCTTTCGCGGCTGGTTGCCGGACGAGAAAACGCTGCGCAACGAGTTTTCGCTCATCGCTCAGCGCAACGAAGAGGCCGGCAAGACTCTTATCCGCTCCAACCTGCGCTTGGTCGTCAGCGTAGCCAAGCGTTACATCGGGCGCGGCATTTCCTTCCTCGATCTGATCCAGGAAGGCAACATCGGCCTGTTGCGCGCCGTTGAAAAGTTCGACCCGACCAAAGGCTATAAGTTCAGCACCTATGCCACTTGGTGGATCCGGCAGGCCATCACCCGCGCCATCGCCGATCAGGCGCGCACCATTCGCATTCCTGTCCACATGGTGGAGACCATTAATCGCATAACGCGCGTGCAGCGCCAGTTGCAACAGGAGCTGGGCCGCGAGCCGACCTCGGAGGAGATTGTGCTGGAGCTAGACCTGCTCACGCCTGAAGAGGTGATGCGAATCCGCAAAGCACTGGCGACCGGCGAACGGCTCGATCCGTTGCTCGACCGGCAGTGGCGCCGCGCTGCGGCCAAGGTTCGCAAAATCCTGCGCACCGCTCAAGAGCCGATGAGCCTGGAGACACCGGTCGGTTCGGAAGAATCCAGCATGCTGGGCGATTTCATCGAGGACGAGACGGCGCCGGCACCGGCAGAGGTTGCCTCGCAGCAGCTGCTGCGTGAGCAGGTGCGCAACGCGCTTTCCGTCCTCACCGACCGTGAGCGCGAAGTGCTGGAGATGCGCTTTGGCCTGAAGGACGGCCAAGACCACACGCTGGAGGAAGTCGGCCAGCACTTCCATGTCACCCGCGAGCGCATCCGCCAGATCGAGGCCAAGGCTCTGCGCAAGCTGCGTCACCCCATGCGCAGCCGCGCTCTGCGCGACTATCTCAGCTATTGAACTTCGCATAAGCTGGGATTTACGCAGTTGGCGGGAGCGCCGCAATATCCGGCGAACTCCTAACGGGTGTGACCGCTATAGTAGCAACGCGGGTTCAACTGCGTAACTCCCACCTTGTTTTTTTTCATCTTTGATTTCTTTATCAACGTCTGGAGCTTCTCGCCTGAGCGGCTACTCTTCGTGACGCAATTCCTGATCGGCCTGCTCTTAGCCGGTGCTATTGCCTGGGTTGCCTACCGGCGCGGCTCACTCTCGCGCTCGGGCGCGCTTGGCGCCATCTTCATCGGCACGGTCATCTTCGGGATGGGGGGCTGGGCTTGGGGTGTGTTGCTGGTGGTGTTCTTCGTCTCTTCCAGCGCGCTCTCGCATTACAAAGAGCAACGCAAAGCAGCGCTGGCAGAGAAGTTCAGCAAAGGCCATCGGCGCGATATTTGGCAGGTGCTCGCCAACGGTAGCGTCGGGGCGCTGTGCGTCCTCGGTTTCGCCCTCTGGCCCGGTTCCCTGTGGTGGGCGGCCTACGCCGGCGCGCTGGCCACCGTCAACGCGGACACCTGGGCGACGGAGCTGGGCGTACTGGCGAAGACCGCGCCCCGGCTTATCATCACAGGCCAGCCGGTAGAGGTGGGCACATCGGGCGGCGTGACGCCGGCAGGCATGGGCGCGGCACTGGCCGGCGCGGCGCTCATCGGGCTGACCGCTGCGCTGTTTGACTTCGTCGCCGGCCAATCCCTCTCCTCCTCTTTTCTTCTTTCCCTGATTGCCATCGTTTCCGGCTTGGCCGGCTCCCTCGTTGACTCGCTCCTGGGCGCAACCGTGCAGGCCATCTACTTCTGCGAGCGGTGCGGCAAGGAGACCGAACGCCATCCGCTGCATAGCTGCGGCCAGCCGACCCGTTTCCTGCGTGGCCTGCGCCGGCTGGACAACGACTGGGTGAACTTCCTCAGCTCCATCGCGGGCACGGCGCTGGCCGCCGGCTTGTGGTGGATAGTCGCGCCCGTCTGATGGAGGCAGACCGCCGTTGCCATGGATGGTGACTTTTGCACCGTGTGCACGCAAAGGTTGTCGGGGAACGTGCCGCCCCTTCGACTCCGCTTCTGCGCGCACACACTTGCATCCCAGAAGTAGTTTCTTTCAATGGGCTTATGAGATAATTGATTGCGGCCTGGCCATCAGTATAGACCTAATTGCGGGCAGCAGTCTGCCTCGTGTCCTCCACTGCTCATCCTCGGCTTGTCAAACCGGCTGCCAAAGAGTAGCGTGAGAATGAGAGGAGTAATTGAAGTGCCACAACGTTACGGGAACATCGTCGGCTGGGGGAAGTACCTACCGACGCGGGTCATCACCAACGATGAACTTGCGCAGCGGCTGGACACCAGCGACGAGTGGATCACGGCGCGCACCGGCATCCGCGAGCGGCGCGTCGTTGGCCCCGGTGAGACCACTTCCAGCATGGCAGTTGCCGCCGCGCGCGACGCGCTGGCGATGGCCGGCGTCCGGCCCCGCGACCTTGACCTCATCATCGTCGCCACCTCCAGCCCCGATTATCTGACTCCACCGGTCTCCAGTCAGGTACAGCACGCGCTCGGCGCAAAGGACGTCGGCGCGTTCACGCTCGTAGTCGGCTGCCCCGGTTTCGTGTACGCGCTGGTGACCGCACAGCAGTTCATCGCTTCGGGCACGTGCGACAACGTGCTGGTAATCGGCGTCGAACTCATCAGCCGTTTTCTGAACTGGAACGATCGGGCCACCTGCGTACTGTTCGGCGACGGGGCGGGCGCGGTGGTGATGCAGGCCAGCGACCGGCCGAGTGGTGTGCTTTCATACGTACTCGGCTCCGATGGGTCGGGCGCGCAGCACCTTATCGTGCCCTCTGGGGGCGCGGCGTTGCCGCCCAGCCCGGAGACCCTGGCGCAGGGGCTGCATTATCTTCACATGAACGGGCAGGAGGTTTTCAAGTTCGCCACGCGCATTCTGGGCCGTGCTCTGCGGCAGGCCATTGCGCGGGCCGGGCTGACGCCAGACGACATTGACCTGTTCATCCCGCATCAGGCCAATGTGCGCATCATCGAGAGCGCGGCGCGGCAAGCCGGCTTGCCACCGGAGAAAGTTTTTCTCAACATTCACCGCTACGGCAACACTTCGACGGCCTCGATTCCAATTGCCTTGTGTGAGGCAGTTGAGCAGGGACGCGCACGGGTTGGGGATACGCTGGCCTTTGTGGCCTTCGGCGCGGGATTGACGTGGGCGGCAGCGGTTGTCAAACTGGCCCCACGCCCTGCACCCCTCCCCGCCGAACGCTGGCCAACGCGGCTACGGAAGTGGATCACACGCGCAGTGTCTCCACTAGCGCGGTCCAAGCTACGGTTTTAGAGCGGTTTCCAGCTTGAGTTACAGCAAGGTATGCGAAATTCGACCGGTTTTCAGCCTACGGAACCGTAAATCAACCAGGAATTCGCTCTAAACGAGGTAAAAAGCGCCGGTAGTAGTCCCCGGTAGATGACCATCACTATCCCGCCCATCGGCCGCCAACACCACAACGCATTCACCCCGCTACGACGCGCGCCGCTGAACACAGGAGCGCAGCGGCCAGTTTGGCTTTCACCGGCGGCAGTTGGCTAATCAGCGCCTGGGATTCAGCGCCGGCCTCATCAGGATTAGGAGGGAGGGTCAGGGGCGATCCATCCATGCGCCGCTTTCACCGCCGCGCGGTCAATCTCGCCGTTGGGCTGCCGAGGAAGTTTGCTCACGAAGTCCACGCGCTGCGGCTTTTTATAGGCCGCGATCCGGCTGACGACGGCGGCGACGACCTGCTCGGCGGTCAAAGTTTTTCCGGGAACTAATTCCACCACGGCTTTCACGGCCTCGCCCCACTTGGGGTCCGGCACGCCGATGACGCAGGCCGCCGCCACCTCCGGCATCTCCTGAATCACGCGCTCCACCTCCGCCGGATAGACGTTCTCGCCGCCGGTCTTGATCAGCTCCTTCTCCGGCTTGCGGCCCAGGTAATACAGATAACCCTCGGCGTCGAACTTGCCGATATCGCCCGTGTGATGCCACCCCTGCCGGAATGTGAAATCCGTGGCGTCCGGGTCGCGCCAATAACCGGCGAAAACCAGCGGCCCCTGCACCACAATCTCGCCCGGCTCGCCCACCGGCGCCTCCTCGCCCGCTTCGTTCACACAGCGGACGCGTGCCAGTGCTACCGGGCGCCCCGCCGACCCCGGCTTCTCGTCGGCACGCACGAGAGTCACCAGCCCGGTTGTCTCCGACTGCCCGAAGCCCGTCCAGAATTTCGCGCCGGTTTCGGCATATAGACGCTTAATCGTGTCGGGTGCGTCGAGGCCGACGACATACCTGAGGCTCTGCCAATGCGCGCTCACTTTGCCACGCGCCTCCAGCAGCATCGCCAGCACGGGCGGAAAATCGGCCATCAGGGTGGCCTGATGTACGTCAATCAGTTGAGCAGCGCGGACCGGATCAAAGGCCTCGAGGAGGATGTTCGCACCCCCGGCCTGAAGGATGCTCAACGATAGCCCCAGTCCGGCGATGTGAAAGAGCGGCAATGCGGCCAGATGCCGGTCGTGCGCCGTCAGCCCAAGCGCGGCGATGGCCTGGTAGCCGGCCCAGATCAAATTGTGATGAGTGATGACTGCGCCGCGCGGCAGGCCGGACACTGCCGCCGTTGGGATAATGACAAAGGGATCATCGCCACCCGCCTGCGCTTCGGCGCGCGGAGCCGCGGGAGTCTGATACAGTTCGGTGAGGGGGACGAAGCCGGGCGCAGAACCGGGGCCGATGATGGCCTGCACGCGCAAGCGGCTCAGGTCGAGACCTTCGAGCTGGGGGAGGTGTCCCGCGCCCACGACCAGCATCTGCGGGTCTGCAAGCGCGACGACCGCGCCCACTTCGGAGGCCGAGAGCCGCCAGTTGATGGGGCAGGCAATCGCGCCCGTCTTGGCGCACGCGCCGTAGAGGTCCAGATATTCAAGCGAGTTTTGGGCGAGGATGCAGACCCGGTCGCCTTTGGCGATTCCCCGTGCGACGAGGCCGGCCGCCAGCCGATCCACCCGGTCGAGAAATTGCCGGTGCGAGAGCGCCTGCCCGGCGAAAAACGCGGCGGGCGCCGCCCCGGCCGTCCGGGCGTTGTGTTGCAGAAGATGATAGATACTGATGTCGCGCAGACCCATAAGCAGTCTTTGCAGATTTATGCAGGCTGGTGTCGCTCACGTATGCATACAAAGGTTGTCAGGGAACGCGCCGCCCCTTCGACTCCGCTCGGGGTGCGACTGACATGTTTTGCGTGCACACTCGCTCACAAAGTTATGATTGTGTGGATTGAGGTGAGGGTAGCACACCGGCGCCGCAAAATAGCAGTCTGAAATGATGGGGATAAACGTTTGCAGGGGGTGGCTTTAACTTCCTCACCCCAGCCAGCGCTTGCGGCGCTTGTAGTGCTTGACCTCACGGTAACTTTTGCGCTCACCCAACTGGGTCAGGCCCAGATAGAATTCTTTGATGTCTTCGTTGTTGGCCAGCTGCGCCGCCGGGCCGTCGAGCACGATGCGGCCACTTTCCATCACGTAAGCGTAGTCGGCCACCTTCAGGGCTATATGGGCATTTTGCTCAACCAGCACGATGGTCATCCCTTCCTCGGTGCCGATCTGTTTGATGACGCGAAAAATCTCGGCCACCAGCAACGGGGCTAAGCCGAGCGAGGGCTCGTCGAGCAGCATTACCTTCGGATGAGCCATAAGCGCGCGTCCGATGACGAGCATCTGCTGTTCACCGCCGGAGAGATAGCCGCTGGTGCGCTGCCGCAAGTCTTTGAGGCGGGGAAAGTAGTGATAGACCTGCTCCAGATCGTCAGAGACCGTCTTCGAGCGATGAGTGGCGGCGCGCCGCGTCGCTACGCCGGGGGCCAGCCCGCCGATCAGCAGATTCTCTTCTACGCTTAAGTGCCGAAACAGCCGCCGCCCCTCCAGCACCTGAACGATGCCCAGATGGACAATATCCTCCGGCGCCAGCCGATCGAGACGGTGGCCGGCGAACTCGATGCTGCCCCGCGTCACTTCCCCCTCCTGCGTGCGCAGTAGCCCGGAGATGGCCTTGAGGGTGGTGGACTTTCCGGCCCCGTTTGCGCCCAGCAGGGCGATAATTTTACCCGGCGGTGCTTCGAGAGATACCCCGCGCAGCACCAGAATCACGTCGCTGTAGACGACCTCGACGTTGTTTAGGCGGAGCATGGCGTAATCCGGGGCAGGCGGTTGATGATCTGGTGGTCGAGCAGTCTGTTCGGTGACCACTCGACCACCAGACTCTTTGACTACTCAATTACTTCTTCGGGCGTAGGTCAGGCATCTCCGTCCAATCCTGAATGACGACGAACTTGTCCGGGCCGCCCTGGATCATGCGGATTTGAGCTTGCCGCGGTGCGCGATTGCCGCCGGAGTAATCCACTCGCAACACACCGTTCAAAACCTCGTGCGGCCCCAGGGCGATCAGAGCGTCGTGCACGGCTTCGCCCGTCAGGTTGTCATAGCCCACGGTGTCAATCGCCAGCCGGATGGCATCCGCCGCCAGGTACGTGTTGGCCACGGCCAGCATGTAGCCGACGTTGTGTTCGGCGGGTGGCCGGTTGTTCGCCTTGAAGATTTTCTCGATGGTCTGGACGCCGGGGTTATCCGCGTCTGTCCACCACAGGTAGGGGAAGGCGGTGATCAGCCCTACGCCGTAGGCCGGGTTGGCCAGAAAGGCATACAGCGAGAGATCCATCGCCCAGTTATCGGCGGCGACCACGAACTGATCCCGCAGGCCCAGGCTATGCAGGTCATTCAGGATGATCGCCGGTCCGAACGCCAGAGTGTTCGTCCAGATGACGTTAGCGCCGGCCGCCTGCGCGTTCAGGATGGCGGTGGTGGTGTCTGCCGTCGGAGTCGGGTCGTACTTCTCTTCGAGGACGAGTTCGATGCCCAGCTCTTTGAGGTATTCCCGGCTCTCCGCGGTCAAGGCGCCCTGACCGAAGGCTGTTGGCCAACTGATGTAGGCCAACTTGATCTCGTCACCCGCACCCTTGGGTTTGTAGGTGCTCCAGTTCTCTTTCAGGAACTTCATGACGAGGCCGAACTGATCCGGGTAGATAGGACCGATGCCGAACGTGTAACTAGAACCTTCACCGTAGAAGGCTTTAGCGCTCAGGCCGGCCGCCAGGTTGGGAATCTTGTCTTCCGTCACCCGCTGGGCCAGTGCTTCGGCGTCGCCCGAGCCATAGGTGAAGAAGACGAGCATGTTCGGGTCCTCGCTGGTAAAGCGGTCATAGGCGGCGACAGCCTCTTCCACCTTCCCTCCGGTATCGGCGAACTTGACTTCCAGCTTGGCGCCGTAGATGCCGCCCGCCTCGTTGATGGCCTTCGCAGCGTCTTCTGTGCCGTGAATCAACGGTGTGGTGATGGCGGCCAGTGGGCCGGACAGGTCACCGAAGTGATACCAGAAGATGGTCTTGCCGGTCAGGTCGGGTGGGCCGGAGGTGGGCGTGGGTGGCGCAGTAGTAGGCGTGGGAGGGACGGGTGTAGGGGGCGCTTTAGTAGGTGTGGGTGGAAGACTGGTTGCGGTGGGGGTGGGGGTCGCCGCAGGTGCACAGCCGGCCAACAGCAATGAGGCTGTGACCAGCAGCGTCAGCAAGAGCGAAAGATGTTTACGCATAGAGATTCTCCTCCTCAAGGACCAAAGTGTGTTTTGCCGAAAGACGAATATGGTGAAAGAGTATCCAATCAGGGATCTAAATGAGAGGACGCGATCACCTCCTTTCTTTGTGTCGCACATTGCCGATCATGCATCGCATGTCGCCTTTTGCACCGAGCGATAAGCTGCTCGCCCTTTGACGAGGAGTGATAAGCCATACGTCATTCGCTACAGGTGAGCAAACGGCCGCAGGCGCCATGCGGCTTTGAAGAGCTGCCAGCGGTGGGCCAGCCCACGTGGTTCGAAGATGAGGAACAGCATGAGCGTCACGCCGAAAAACAGGGGGCGCATCGCCTGCCCCGCGCTGGCGGCGGTAGCCGGGAAGAGTTGGATGAAGAATGGGCCAAACAGGGTGGCGCCCTCGGTCAGCAATTCTACCGCAATGGCCCCCAGGATCGCCCCCAGATTCTTCCCTAGTCCGCCGACGACCAGCATCCCCAGCAGGAAGATCGAGTCGGTTAGGTTGAAGGTTTCTGAGTTGAGATGCCGTAGGTTGTGGGCTGAAAGCACGCCGGCAGCTCCGGCGTACACCGCTGCGAGGAAAAAGGCCTGCAGTTTATATTTGAAGAGGTTGATGCCCAACAATTCGGCGGCCAGATCGTTGTCGCGGATTGACACGAAGGCCCGCCCCAAGCGGGAGCGGGAAACGTTGTACGCTACAATCGTGGAAACGATCAACACACTTAGCGTCAGGCCCAGATATTCCCCCGGCTCATTCAGTTCAAGGCCGAAGATCAGCGGCGGGGGGACGTTGATCCCCTGAGCGCCGTTTAGCACTTCCGGGAAAGCGTTGCGTGTGAACCAGGGGATGATAAATTGTGCGGCCAGCGTGGCCATCGCCAAATAGAATCCTTTGACGCGCAGGGAGGGCAGGCCAAAAATCAAGCCGATTACGCCCGCGCCCAGCGCCGCTACCGGAAATGCGGCCAGGAACGGCCAGTCTAACCGATCCACCAGCAGTGCTGAAATGTAGCCACCGGTGGTCATGAAGGCGGCCTGCCCCAGCGAAATCTGGCCGGTGAGGCCGGTGAGCAGATTCAATCCTTGCACGGCGATAATGGAAATGCAAATACGATTGACCAGCGCAACAATGCTCTGGCTGGCATACAGGGGTAGGGTGTAAAGCGCCAGGATAAAACCGAAGAGCAGCGCCCATTGCCATCCTCGGCGGATGGTCGCCATATCGCGGGCATAAGAGGTGTCAAACTCGCCGGCCGGACGCAAAATCATCGTGGGTCAAATCCTTTCAATGCGTTTCTGCCCGAAGATTCCCTCGGGTCGGAAGAGGAGCACGGTCAGCAGTAAAAGATAAGGCACAATCTCGGCAGTATCCCGAATCCACTGCACGGTGGAGGCGGCGACCACGCCCTGCGCCAGCCCGATGATCAGCCCGCCGACGATGGCGCCCGGAATGGATTCCAGGCCGCCCAGCAGCACCGCCGGGAAGGCGGCCAGCACAACTACCGCCAGGCTCAGGTCGAGGCCGCTGGAGGTGGCCAGCAGAACGCCGGCCGTAGCCGCCACCATGCCGGCCATGGCCCATGACAGACCGAAGATACGATGGATGCGCAGCCCCACGCTCTGCGCCAGTTCATGATCTTCAGACGTGGCGCGCATGGCCAGACCGGTGCGGGTGAAGCGGAAAAACGCGCCGATCAAAATCACTCCGATCATGGCCACCACAAATGACCAGACCAGATTCTGTTTCAGGATGAGGATAATCGGCTTGTCGTTGTACAGCAGCGGCGTGACGATCTTATACGGGTCGGCGGCCGAAAATAGTTGCGGGAAATTGCGCTGCGCGCCGCCGAAGAGCAGCAGTGCCAGCCCCTGCAACGTCTGACTCAGTCCCAGCGTCATCAGAATAATCGAGAGCAGGGGTTGGCCTGTCATCGGGCGCAGGGCGAGGCGCTCGATGGCCAGACCCAGCAGTGCCGAAAGCGCCATGGCCAGCACAATGGATAGCCATATGGGGAGGCCACGCTCCACGGCCAACCACCACGTTATCAACGCGCCTAAAAGCAGCAGTTGACCATGTGCAAAGTTAAAGATGTATGACGACTTGAAGATCAACACCAGGCCAAGCGCTGTGAGCGCAATCGGGCCGCCGGCCAGCAGCCCGCTGAGCGCAAATTGGGGCAGCAGTTGCCAGTTCATGCCTGACTCAACTCCGTTTCCAGTGTCGCCACGCGCACCTTTGTCTCGACGATCCCTTCGCGTCCGTCTCGATATTTGACCGCAGCGCGCACCCCGACCGAGTCACTGCCGCCGTACATAGCCGCGATCATGTCCCGATAACGCTCGCTCAACAGATTGCGGCGCAGTTTGCGCGTGCGGGTCAATTCGCCTTCGTCGGCATCGAACTCTTTGTGCAGCAGCACGAACTTGCGAATGCGGGCCGGGGGCGGCAGGGTGCGGTTGACCGCCTCCACTTCCTTTTGGATCAAGGCGTAAACTTCGGGCTTCTGAGACAAATCCACAAAGGTCGTGTATGCGAGGCCGCGCTTCTCGGCCCAGCGGCCTACATTGTCGAAGTCAATGTTGATCAGCGCAGTCACAAACGCCTTATCGGCTCCACCAATGGTCATCACGTCGCGAATGTAGGGGCTGAATTTGAGTCGCCCTTCGAGATACTGGGGCGAGTATTTCTCGCCGTTTGCCAGGGCAATCATTTCCTTCAGGCGGTCGAGGTAAATCAGATGCCCATCGGCATCGAAGGTGCCGGCATCGCCGGTGCGAAACCAGCGCGTCCCTTGTTCGTCGGTGACGATCGCCGCCGCAGTGGCCTCCGGATTTTTGTAGTAGCCTTGGAAGACCGCCGCACTGCTGACCCAGATCTCGCCGGCGTCGGTGATTTTTATTTTGACGCCCGGCGGCGGCACCCCTACCGTCTCGAACTTCACATCGTCGCCGATATGCAAGACGTGCGTCTGCGCCTCGGTTGAGCCGTACAATTGCTTGATATTGACGCCGATGGCGCGGAAGAAGCGGATGACATCCGGGTTGAGGGCCGCGCCGGAAGAAAAGGCCGAGGTGACGCGCGTCAGGCCGAATTTGTCACGCAGCGGCTGGAAAACGGCAAACTCACCCAGCGTGTGCAACAGCCGCAAGAGCAGCCCCACCGGCCGCCGCTGTTCAAACCGCAGGCTGGCGACTCGATAGCCGATAGGCATAAACAGATTGTACAGCCAGCGGTTGAGCCACGAAGTTTCGGCCATCTGCACCTGCACCCGCGCCACCAGGCTTTCCCACAACCGGGCACTGAAGAGTAAGGCGTGCGGCGCGATCTCGCGGAGGTTCTCCTGCACGGTCTCCGGCGCTTCGGGAAAGTTGACAATCATGCCCGTGCGCAGGTGAAATGTGAGGCCTAGCACATTCTCGGTGATCCAGGCCGGAGGCAGAAAGGACACATATTCGTCTGTGTCGCGGCGCGGGTCTACCTGCGCAGTCTGATCACAGCCGGCAATGAGATTACGGTGGCTAATCATCGCCCCTTTGGGCTGGCCGGTGGTGCCCGAGGTGTAGCAGAAGATGGCCAGATCATCACCACATCCCTGGGCTACCCTTTGCTCAAACAAATCCGGCTGTTCGTCGTCCAGCGCTTGCCCCAGCGCCTGTACGGCCTCGAAACTCATCAGCCAGGGGTCGTGGTAGTTCCACAGGCCCTTCTCGTCCCAGTAGATGACGCGGCGGACGTTGGGCACGCGGCTCCGGATAGCAAGTAGTTTGTCGCATTGCTCCTGATCTTTGGCAAAGACGAACACGGCGTCCGCGTGCTGCACAATGTATTCAACCTCGGACGCAGTGCTATCGGTGAAGATGCCCACTGCCACACCGCCGCCGGACTGGACGGCCAATTGCGCCCAAAAATACTGCGGGTCGTTGTCGCCGATAATGCACACCTTCTCGCCGCGCTGCAGGCCCAGTTTAATCAGACCCAGACTCAGGCGTCGCACCTGTTCATAAGATTGCTGCCAGGTGTAGGCGCGCCAGATGCCGCGATCCTTTTGGCGCATGGCGATTTTGCCGGGGCCGTATTTCTGGTAGGCGGCGATCAGGCATTTGGGAAGGGTATCGGGAGCCGTCATTCTATTGAGTCTCTCCCAGATAAGCCTTTATTACAGCCGGGTTGTGCCGGATCTCGTCAGGCGTCCCCTCGGCGATCTTCATCCCGAAGTCCAGCACTACCACGCGCTCGGCGATGTCCATCACCAGTCCCATGTCGTGCTCGATCAGCAGGATGGTCATCTTCTTGCGCTCGTGAATATCCAGGATGAAGCGGGCCATATCTTCTTTTTCTTCTTGGTTCATGCCGGTCATCGGCTCATCGAGCAACAGCAGGCGTGGCTCCAGTGCCAGCGCCCGACCCAGTTCCACCCGCTTACGCAGACCATGGGGCAGCGCGCCGACGGTGACTTTGCGGATGTGTTCGATTTCGAGAAAATCTATAATCTCCTCGACAATCGCGCGGTGGGCGATGTCTTCGCGCTGGGCTGCGCCCCAGTAGAGAAGGCAATCCAAAAACCCAGCGCGCATGTGGATGTGACGGGCGGCCAGCAGGTTGTCCAGCGTGCTCAGGCCGGTGTACAGAGCAGGGGTCTGAAAAGTGCGCGCGATGCCCAGCCGGGCAATTTGGTGCGGCGGCAACCGGGTAAGGTCGTGACCCTCGAACAGGATGCGACCCTTGTCCGGCCTGTAAAAATGATTCAGACAGTTCAGCATTGAGGTCTTGCCCGCGCCGTTGGGGCCGATGAGGGCCAAAATCTCCCCAACGCGCACGTCGAAGCTCACGTCGTTCAGGGCCTGGGTGCCGCCAAAAGACAGCGAGACGTTCTGGACACTGAGGTGGATGGAGTCAGTAGTCACTTTGCCAACTGCCTCGTGCGCCAAAGTCTACTCTGGAAGACAAAAGATGCAAGGTGTGCACGCAAACCATAGGCATTGCAAAGGTCGTTAGGGAAGGAGCCGCCCCTTTGCCCCTCGGCGGGCTTTGCGAAGCGGACGCCACGCTCAAGATACCCGCCGCGCAGGGCATCCTGAGCGGCCGTTGAGCAAAGCCAACATTTTTTGCATGCACACCGCAAACCTCGTCGGCAGGAATGGCCTTCAACTGTGAGTGTGCACGCAAAACGTATCAGCCACACCCTGAGCAGACGCCGAGCGAAGCCGAAGCGGCAGTCGAAGGGGCGGCGCGTTCCCCATCAACCTTTGCGTGCACACTACTGTGATCCCCAACCTTGTCGTCGGTCGAAGCGGGCATGAAGAAACCTCCGATCAACGATGTGGTAGGATTGCCTCAGGCCAGTGTGCGGAAAGTGCGTCCGGCGGACATTATATCGAGGGTCAAACGTGCTATCAAACCGCGTGAGCGACGACAACGCGACCGCGAGGAACAGACTTCGGTCTGACGACGGCAGGCCGAAGTCGTAGTCTCGGTCTATCGCTGCTTGCTATGCAGACCCTGCACCGCCTCCGTCTCGACCGCGCCTTCATGGACAACGTGGCCGCCTGGGAACGCCTGCCCGCGCGCCCGGCCCGCTACGCCCCATGGCCCGAAGCGCTCGATCGCTCATTACTTTCTACTCTCTACCCACTAGGCATCTCTCAACTCTATTCGCATCAGTCCCTCGCCATCTCTGCCGCGCTGCGCGGAGAGAATGTCGTCGTCGTCACCGGCACCGCCTCCGGCAAGACGCTGTGCTACAACCTGCCCGTCCTGCACACCCTGCTCGCCGACCCGAACGCGCGCGCGCTCTACCTGTTCCCGACGAAGGCCCTCGCCCAGGATCAGGCGGATGAGTTGTCGGCAATGAGCACTCAGCTAGCTGCTATCCGCGCTAACCGGGTGCAGGTTTCGATCTACGATGGCGACACTCCGACTTCGCAACGCGCGGCCATTCGCCAAGCGTCGGGCGTACTGTTGACCAACCCCGACATGCTGCACGCCGGTATCCTGCCGCACCACACCAAATGGGAATCTCTCTTCTCCAATCTCAAATACGTCATCCTCGATGAACTCCACGTCTATCGTGGCATCTTCGGCTCGCACCTGGCGAACGTGCTGCGGCGGCTGCGGCGCCTGTGCGCGTTCTACGGTTCGCGACCGCAGTTCATCTGCACCTCGGCCACGATTGCTAATCCGAAGAAGCTGGCGGAGAAGCTCATCGAAGCGCCGGTGACGCTGGTGGATGACGATGGCGCGCCGCGCGCCGAGAAACACTTCATCATCTACAACCCGCCCATGCTCAACCCGGCTCAGGGCCTGCGCCGCTCTTTTCTTCTCGAAGCGCAGCGCATCGCCGGGGAGTTCCTACGGGACGATGTGCAAACCGCCGTCTTCGCGCGCTCGCGTAATGCTACCGAGATTCTGCTCGGCTACGTGCGTGACGGCGAGCAGCGCGCGGGCCGCGACCCGCAATCCGTGCGCGGCTATCGCGGCGGCTACCTGCCGCTGGAGCGGCGCGAGATCGAGCGTGGCCTGCGCGAAGGCACGGTGCGCGGCGTGGTCGCCACCAACGCCCTCGAGCTAGGCGTGGACATCGGCCGGCTGGGCGCGGTGGTGATGGCCGGTTACCCGGGCACCATCGCCTCCACCTGGCAGCAGGCGGGTCGCGCGGGCCGGCGCAGCGAAACCTCCGCCGTGGTGCTCGTCGCCTCCGCCGCCCCGCTCGATCAGTTCATCGCCGCGCACCCGCGCTACCTGTTCGAGCGTTCGCCCGAACACGCCCTCATCAACCCCGATAACCTCGGACTGCTCGCCGATCATCTGCGCTGCGCCGTCTTCGAGTTGCCGTTCGCGCCCGGCGAGTCGTTCGGCAACTTCGAGGATGTGCCGGCGCTGCTGGAGGCGCTGGCCGAGGAGGGCGAAGTCTACGCGAAGAACGGGACGTATCGCTGGGTGGGTGCGGCCTATCCGGCGGAGGCCGTCTCGCTGCGCACTGCCGGTAGCGACCGCATCGTGATTCAGGCGCAGGCGGATGAGAACGCCCGCCCGCAGGTCATCGGCGAGGTGGACCGCGCTACGGCGCCGGTGCGCGTGCACGAAGGCGCGGTCTATCTGCACGAGGGCCGCCAGTACCTTATCACGCACCTTGACTGGGAGAACGACCTGGCCACCGCGCAGCCTACCGAGGTGGACTTCTTCACCGAGGCCGGCGAAGCAGTGGACATCCAAATCGTTACGGTCAGGGACGCCGGCGAATCTGAAATCTCCAATCTTCAATCATCAATCATCGCTCCCTCCCACGCCTGGGGCGAATTGCTCCTCACTGCGCAGGCCGTCTTCTACCGGCAAGTGCGGCGCTATACGCACGAGACGCTCGGCTACGGCGAGATTACGTTGCCGCCGCGCGAGTTCCAGACCACCGGCTACTGGCTCTGGTTTCCGGACGAGCTGGTGAAGCAGTTGCAGCTGGAGGGCCTCAGCCTCGGCCCGAACAACTACGGACCGAACTGGGAGCAGCAGCGCAACGCCGCCCGCGCCCGTGACGGCTACACGTGCCGCCACTGCGGCAAGCCGGAACTTCCATCTCTCACGAGGAGAGGGGCCGGGGGTGAGGGTGGCCGTCAGCACGACGTTCATCACATCGTCCCCTTCCGCGCCTTCGGCTACATCCCCGGCGTCAACGAGAACTACAAACAGGCCAACGCGCTGGAGAACCTCATCACCCTATGCGCCGCCTGTCATCAGCGCGTGGAGGCGCAGCGCGGCACGCAGACGGCGCTCGGCGGCCTTGCCCATGCCCTCGGCAACGTCGCGCCGCTCTTCCTGATGTGCGACCCGCGCGACCTGGGCGTGCAGGCCGAGCCGCGCTCGAAGGAGACACGCGCGCCCACCATCACCCTCTACGACCGCGTGCCCGAGGGCCTGGGGCTGGCCGAGCGGTTGTACGAGCTGCGCGCCGAATTGCTGCGCGGCGCGCGCGACCTGATTGCGGCCTGTCCGTGCCGCGACGGCTGCCCGGCCTGCGTCGGGCCGGTGGGCGTGGAGGAAACGAACGTTAAGGCGCTGACACTACGTCTGGCGAAGCGCTTGGCCGATTGTCGAAATGCGGCGGATGATGCCGATACGCGGGGAATTGGGTAACAAGGTGCTGAGCATGGACACCTAACCAAACCCAAAGAATCACTAACCATCCAGATGCCTCTTGTATATGCTATACCCATGTTTGCGGAAGGAGCACTTTAGTGTGCCGTCAATACCGGAGTGGTCGAACCGCGTTTTGCAGGGGGAGAAGCGAGTTTGACGCGTGAGCTGACCCTGCTCGCCACACTGGGCAGCGAAGCCCAGGTGGTGACTCTAACTCTCGACGCGCTGCTTCAGCGCGGCGAATCCATCCGGCGCATCGTCATCATCCACACCGCGCCGGATTCGGAGCCGATCGGCGGCGCTCTGACGCGCCTGCTTACCGAGCTTCATTCTTCCTATTATCCCGCTTCGTTTCAAATCCAAACCCTGATGCTGGTCGGGCCGCGCGGCCCGCTCACCGATGTGGACTCCACTGACGACGCCGCTGCGGCATTCACCACGCTGTACCGCGCGGTACGTGCCGAGAAGCTGGCCGGGCGCCGGGTGCATCTCTCTATCGCCGGCGGGCGCAAGACGTTGGCCGTCTTCGGCATGGCGGTGGCGCAGCTACTGTTCGACGCCGATGACCGGCTCTCGCATCTGGTCTCGCAGGGCGCGTTGCTGGCCGAGAAGCGGATGCACGCCGCGCCCGGAGACGAATGTCATTTGATCGAAATCCCCGTGCTGCTGTGGCGCGCGGTCTCGCCGGTGCTCACCGACCTGAGCGGGATTGAGGACCCGTTTGTGGCCGTGGAGCGCCAGCGGGCGCTGCGCCTGCAGGAGACGCTGGACGAGGCGCGCAGCTTTGTACTGGGCAGCCTCAGCGGCGCGGAGCAGCGCGTGGTGGAGCTGCTGGTGCGCGAGAGTTTGAGCGACCACGAGCTGGCCGAGCGGCTGGCGCTCTCGCCGCGCACGGTGGAGCAGCACCTGCGCTCGGCCTACCGCAAGGCGGCGGCGCACTGGGCGCTGGCAGAGGTGAACCGAACGCAGCTGGTGCGGCTGCTTGCCCTGTACTACGCGCTGAGGCCCGCACCGGCGAAAAATACGGGAAATCCCGCATGACATTGACCCCGCGCCGGGGTAAACTGGCGCAGACCTACAAAAGGAGGTTCGATGGACGAACAAGTTTTGAACGCCGCCCTGGCCGGGCTGTTGCATGATGTGGGGAA
>JAVQXV010000162.1:0-7008 GCA_033577755.1 Anaerolineales bacterium | reverse complement strand
GCCGCGCCGGTGTTGCCCATCGTCACAAAGGCCGCCGCTTCGCCGCTTTTCACCAAATCCAAGCCGATGGCCATCGAGTTCTGGGCGTTCTTGCGCTTGGCTTTGAGGACGAGGGCCATGCCCTTGTCGTTCATCGTCAGCATCTCAGGTGCGTGGCGCACGTGAATAGGCAGGCCGTGCGCCCGAAATTCGGCGAGCAGCGGCTTGATGCGGGCTTCATCGCCGGTCAGAATGATTTCAATGTTATACTCGCGCGCGGCCAAGACCGCACCTTCCACATCCGGTCGCGGGAAGTTGTCGCTCCCCATCGCATCCACGACGATACGCATCATGGCCTCGAATAGCCTCGAGTTGCAGGGTACTCTAATTGTAGATGGGATTTTACCTTTACCTTAAGTGCCCTTCAAGCCATACACTCAGACCAGTAGAGTGTGCACATAAAGGTGGTCAGGGAACATGCCGCCCCTTCGATCCTGAGCGGACTCCGAGCGAAGCCGGTAGCCGAAGGACGCTCGTCGCTCCTCTGAGCGCGCTCTCCTGAGCGAAGCCGCGGGGGCAGGGTGCGGCTGAGATGTTTTGCGTGCAAACCCAGCAGATGAGGCGCGCAAGATTGAAGGGTCACGACTCTTCCTGCGCCTACTATCGGCCTGCGCTTCACCTGCGGCGAGCCGCGCCAGCGGCGAAGCCGTCAGGTGCAAGCGCGTGTTAGGTGGCGCTCTTGAAAGACAAGATAAGGTGCTCGTTGCTCAAGCAGTTGCAATTGTACAGCACGGTTGACAGGATAATTTGTGATCACCAATTCTGTGATCTTGCCGCGCTTTGCCCCATTGCAATTAATAGCACGATTAGCCAGAACTTCATCAATGGCGAAATATGAAGACTTATACAGGGAGCGTACAATGGCAGTGTCGGAATTGGACACTGTGATGTAAACGTTGTTCTGACTCAGTGTAATGCAAACATCTCGCAATCGTTCCTGGTCGCGCAAGCCGAAGCCGTTAGCATGGTAAGAAGTGAAATTGGCTGTCTGGGAAACGGGAACGTAGGGGGGATCGAAATACACCCAATCGCCTGGCTTTGCTCTATCTACAACAGTATCGAATGAAGAACAGACGATTTCAACATTTTGTAATGCCTGAGAAACTGCCAGCAGGTTCTCTCGATCCAAATACTTTGGCGATTTATACCGGCCAAATGGCACATTAAATTGTCCTTGTTGATTGACACGATACAAACCGTTATATCCCGTTTTGTTCAGATAAATCATCCTAGCAGCCCGTTCAGGCAGCATCAATTCCCTGGGGTCTTTTCTCCGAATCTCGTAGTAAAACTCTTTGCTGTGTGGAAATTCCGACAAAACTCGGATAACTTCTGCGACATGATCACGGATAGCCAGATAAGTATCTATGAGTTCGGCATTGATATCCGAAAGAATTGCGCGCCGTACCTGATTTTCTCGATAGAGGCGAAAGAAGATCGCCCCACTTCCAACAAATGGCTCATGATACGTATTGAAGCGAACCGGCCTGCGTTCTAATAACGCATCGGTTAGTTGGGTCTTGCCTCCAGCCCATTTCAAAAAAGGTCGTGGAACAGGTAAGTCACCCATTTTACAACCCAAAATAGAGACGTAACCAGTCTTCCAGTTCATCAAACCAGACGACCTTGCCCGTAGACATCAAATAACCCCGCATGTTAGCGGAAAAACCCTCGCCATCAATGACTACTATGCCCGGAATAGGCCAATGGCCTATGTCTTGAATAGTAGCGGGGACCTTTTCTTCCGCTGTACCAGGAGTGGCTTGGAATTTACATTCAACGCCTAACCGTTTTCCACTTTTGTCGTCAGTGATCACCACGTCAATGTATCGTTGTTGCCCCCATAACCTTCTTGCTGCTCTTACTTCAGTTTGCGTTCGTAACCCGAGACGTTGAGCAAGAGCAACGACTCGTTGTTTCAATTCATCGCCACTTTTTGGAGCAGTTCCTTTTCCTGGCATATAACACTCCTGGATCTATCTCCCCTTTATTTTACCACTCAAATGTTCTACTTCGATCAGACCCAGACAAAAAACCCCAAAGATGCGCCACCTAACAAGGCTTTGACCTGCGGAGGCGACGCGCCGGTTAGGTAGACCGGCTACTTCACACGCAACGGCAGCCCGGCGACCATGAACAGTACTTCGTCCGCCGCCAATGCCAACCGCTGATTGGCCCGTCCCAGCACGTCGCGATAAATGCGCCCCAGCGGGTAGGCGGGCACAATCCCCAGGCCGACTTCGTTCGAAATCACCAGCCAGTGCGCGTCGCTCGCGGCGTGAGCGTCGAGCAGTTCGTCTAGCTCGGCGTTCAGGGCGGCCTGCGCTGCTGCTTCGCTCACCGGCTCAGGCAGAGGAATGATGACGTTGCTGGCCAGCAGGGTCAGACAATCCAACACAATAACCTGGGGCGAGTCCGACGTTGCACAGCGCGCGAGATGCTGTGCGATGGCCTGGCCCACGCTGCGCGGCGCTTCGAGGGTGCGCCAGTAAGCGGGCCGCTCGCGTTGGTGTGCGGCAATGCGCGTGGCCATCTCGGCGTCACCGGCTTCGGCGGTGGCGACGTAGAGCACATTGTGAGCGCGTTCAGCGGCCAGCTTGAGGGCATAGCTCGTTTTGCCGCTGCGCGCGCCGCCCAGGATGAGGGTGAGTGCTCTGGACATGGGTTAGTGAACCGCGAAGGCGCGAAGGGCGCAAAGGTCTTTCTTTTAGAGCCTGTTAGGCACTTATTGTCATGATGGTGCTATGCTTAGGGTATGAACCGAAAAGCATATCCGAGTGATGTCACTGACGACGAGTGGGCATTTGTCGCCCCGTACCTGACCCTGATGAGCGAAGCGGCGCCGCAACGCGAGTATAGTCTGCGCGAAGTCTTCAATGGCTTGCGCTGGCTGGTGCGCGCCGGGGCTTCCCGGCGCATGCTGCCCAATGACCTGCCGCCCTGGCACGTGGTGTACGAACAAACCCAGCGTTGGCTGAGAGCGGGCGTGTTCGAAGCCATGGTGCACGACTTGCGGGAGCTGCGGCGTGTGGCGGCAGGCCGCAAGCCGCAGCCGTCGGCGGCCATTTTGGACAGTCGCACCGTGCAGTCCACTCCGGAAAGTGGTGCCCGAGCCGGCTACGACGGCGCCAAACGCAAACGCGGCAGCAAAGTCCATGTGGCGGTTGACACGTTGGGGCAGTTGCTGGCACTGCACGTGACCTCTGCCCAGGAGCAGGATCGCGCCCAAGTGGCAGAACTGGCCCGTCAGGTCCAAGACGTCACCGGTCAAGCGGTCAAGGTGGCGTATGTTGATCAAGGCTACACCGGTGAGCCGGCCGTCCAAGCTGCTGCGGCGCATGGCCTGCAACCGGTGGTCGTCAAGCTGCCGCGGCGCATGGCCTGCAACCGGTGGTCGTCAAGCTGCCGCAAGCCAAGAAAGGCTTCGTGCTCTTGCCGCGACGCTGGGTGGTGGAGCGCAGCTTCGCCTGGACGACGCGCTTCCGGCGCTTGGCTCGCGACTACGAACGCTTGCCGGAGACCTTGGCGGGTCTGCATTTCCTGGCTTTTGCAATCCTGATGCTTGGCCGCTTTACTCGTGTCATGGCTCATTTACTATAAGTCCATAACAGGCTCTAGGCCTAGTGGTGCCACGCTGCTCTGTTGCGATCATGCCTGAGGCGAGCGGCAATTTAGCGGTAGAGGTTGTACACCACCGCCTTGATGAGCGGTTCGCGGTCCTGCCGTTGCGAAAGCCGCGAGCGAATGTCGCCACCAAACTTGCGCTTGATGACCGAATGCACCGTTTCTGTCTTCCACCGTTGACCAAACAAGCCGTCCAGGCGTGCCTGGGCCACCAAGTCGGCACGGGCTTTCCGTTCAGGCGCGACCAGTTTGCCCCCGCGACGAATGGGCGGGATCAAGTCGCGTTCGCCGACCGCTTGGCCATCCAAGCCGGCATCGGCCAGAAAGACCCAGTCTTGCCCACGGGCATAGGCTTGGGCACCGTTGCGCAAGGGCTCCAACAGCCGGGCATCACTTGGGGTGTTCCCACGACCGGCGCGGGCGACCGGGATCAACCGGCTCTGGGTGCCAACAGCGTACGAGCCTTTGACCCAGCCGCGATAGGCCTTACCGCTGCGTGTCCGATAGTAGGCGCCGGCGCTGCTCAACGTAAAGCCGGTCGAGTCGCCGGCGATGACGTCTTCCCGAACGTCCAGGTCGGCCAGCACGCTCTCCAACAGCTGCCGCGCCCGGGTTTCGGTCAAGCGGCCAAAGGCGCGATGGAGCGTGGTGTGATCCGGGACGGTCTGCAACTCCAACACCTGGCGCACTTGGTCGGTCGCGCGCAGCCGGTCTTCGCCATCCCGATAGCCCACGTTCAAGTACATCTTCAGCAAGACACAGGCAATCAACTGGGGTTGGGTGAAGGTCTTCTTGCTTTTCTTGTGCCGGAATTTCGGGAAAGTGGCCTGGGCGGCGCGATAGGCCAATTGGGCAAAGCGAACGTAACGATTGAACATAGGCGATTTAGTCATGCCGCTTGTTGTACCACATTATGATCGCAACAGAGCACAGGGCACTCATAAGTGACTCCACTGAAAAAAGGGTTTTCCCCCCTCCTCAAACGGGCAAAAGTTTAACTCACCTTACGCAGCCAGCGGAGTGGGTTTGAGTTCTCGCAGGGCATCAAAAGCGGATTGGATGGCACGCAGATACAACTTTGACTTGAGAGCAAAGTGATTGAGTTTCGTGTCGCCTTTGAGCAGTTCAAGCTTGATGTAACCGCACAAAGCCGCAAAGAAGTGGTTGGTTTGTGTCGTCACCGTTTGGGTGGGTGACTTTTCCAACGAAGCGTTCTGTTTGAGCGACTTATGATAGGGTTCCACGTTCCATCGTTTTTGATAGATTGTGGCAATCCCGTTACCCTCCAAGGTGGTATCACTGGTCACCAGATATTGGATACCCGTCGAACCGTCTTCGTTTGTGAAGACCTGCTTGACCAACAGGAGGGGGAATTCCACCCCTTCCAGATACACCAGGACAGGTTTCATCGGTTCCAGTTCCAGTGTGTCCACTCGCCGGTAACGGCCCTGCTTCTTGGCTTCCACGCTCAAGGCCACTTTGCGATTGCCTTTGAGCGGCATGACAAACTCCTTTTTGAGGGTGAGTTTGACAAAATTCATGTTCTCTGCCGAAGCAAACCAGATATCATTGAGCGCATATTTGAACGGAATCCGGTTTTTCACAGCTTGTTGCAAAAGGTCTCGGTACATTTCATTTTTCGTCTTCTCGGAGCGGCGCTTCTCTTTCCCGTCCTTCGGGTCGGTATAGCGTTGGGTTTTGCGCACCAGTTCGAACCCAACCGGCAGCGATACGCCCCGGCTGTGATATAAGCAAGTCACAAAGTGGATGCCCTTGACATTGCGCTGTTTAGAATGGTCATAGTGCCAGCAAATGCTGTGTACGGCTTCTCGGCAATACTGTCATCTACAATTATGACGCCATCTTCGCTCTCCATCTGGCGCACATGTGGCTTGGCTATCCGCCATAAATCCGCCGAGGTCCGCTCCGGCCCCGCCAACATCCGTTGGATTTGGTCGTGGCTGACTTCTCCGCCCAACAGAGAAGACAAGCCGGTCGCCGTCGTCTGCCCGAAGGCGCTAATCAGATAATCACTGTACAGGTCAAAGAGTTTGCTGTTTTTCATGGGCTGATTTTACGCAAAACTGCGTAAGGTGAGTTAATGATCAGCGATGGCGAGAATTGACAGCGACATTAGTTGCAACGGACCGCCTAACGTCTCGCGCGTCAGTCGCGCGCGCGTGCGCGCGTCGACTGCACGCGCGTGTTAGGCCGCCCTAGCGCGTACTGCCCCCGCGCTATCGCATCTCTTATCGCCGCCTGCACACGCTGCGCCGTGCGCTCGCGAGCGCGAATGCCCCACACGCGCGCACATACGCGGTCAGGCACCGGCGAGATCGCTGCATGGCACCGCGCACAGAGGCAGACCACAGGTCCCGCGCCCTGGCCGATGCGCTGCGGTATCGTGTGGTGCATCTGGCGGCCTGGCCGCCCGCACGCGATGCATGTGCCCACATCTAGGCCTAGTGGTGCCACCCCTGCCCACACACTAGATGTGTGGCTGGTGCTACGGCCGGTTATGTGATAGCGTGCGCGGGTGGGCCGGGGGGATTACCGTCCATTGGTATATCATACACTGGTAGATTGATAGAACCTGCACAATTCGTGTGCACCCCGCGCAGATTCTAGCCTACACGATGCCGACCTGTGGATATCCTGTGCAAAATTTGTGCATGTCGTGTGAGTATCCGCCGATACTCTGGGTATGCGATACCTGCGTCTGGCGCATCACTCATACCGGTGTGCCAGGCTGGTCATGCCGACTAGCCTACATGCGCTATGCCCGACGCGATGAGTGCAAGCTGTACGCCCCCGCCCGCCCGCGCTAGGCCGTCACGCCGCGTGCTGTGGCGCTTCGCGCGCACGCTGCGCGCCGGCCTAGCGCTGCCCGTCCGCCCCCCCGTGGGGGGCTCCCTTGTGCTGCGCATGCGTCTGTGCCGTGCGCTCACGTCCCTGCCGCGCTGGTGCCCGTTGTTGGCATCTAGGGAGATGCAGACCGCCGGTGCCGGCGTCGTGCCTTGCGCTGGCACATTGCATGTGCTACCGTCCGCCCATGGCCATCCCTTGCATGCGTAAGGCTCTCGCGGTAACACGTTCTGATCTCGTGGCATGCGTGTTTTACGCTGCGATCACCCGCGATCTAAGCGCGCTTGATATTGGGCTCGCTCTTCTACGCATGCGCGCCGAAAAATGCCTGTTGCGCGATCGCTCGTAGTGCGCTACTCTCATTGCGCCGCTTGCACTGCCTGGAGCATCACATATGGCCGAGACCCGCATCATCGCACCCGACACCGCCCGCGCCCCGCGACTGGACGGCCAGCTCAGCAAAATCGCTGTCGACACTAG
>JAVQXV010000161.1:0-7067 GCA_033577755.1 Anaerolineales bacterium | reverse complement strand
TAACCATTTGCCAAAGCCTCGTTAAGGCATCGAATGACGCGAATGAAGGCGAATCGTAGTCGAGCGCTCCGAGCAATTCGCGCAGTTCGGTGCGGGAGCATCTACTGTTGTCAGCGTATATGGGCATCGAATTACGCGAATGATGGCGAATCGTAGTCAAGTGCTTCGAGCAATTCGCGCAATTCGGTGCGGCAGCATCCACTGTTGT
The DNA here is from genome assembly GCA_033577755.1 of Anaerolineales bacterium. Classification (GTDB taxonomy): domain Bacteria; phylum Chloroflexota; class Anaerolineae; order Anaerolineales; family UBA6663; genus JANWXR01. The sequence continues at coordinate 6,859 of JAVQXV010000161.1, read as the reverse complement.
CAGCGCATATGGGCATCGAATGGCGCGAATGAAGGCGAATCATAGTCGAGCGCTTCGAGCAATTCGCGCAATTCGATGCAAGAAAACCACATCCGCCCTCGTCTTCGTCTGCTTCGCCGCTGCGTATTTCCTCTCGTACTTCTACCGCTTCAAACTCAACACCCAACACACCCAACCGGCGCCGATCGGCGCCATCCATGACCTGCCGGAAAAACAACGCGCGCGGCCGGAACGATCCCGGGCCGCGACCTTCTACCGGGAATTCTTCTGCCGGATTGATGAACAAGCCTTTGCCGTTCTGTTTTCGCAAGAACCGTCGTGCCCGAATGCGCCGGTGAATGTCTTGGTGGGCTTGGCAGCGCTCACGTCCGGCTTTGGCCGGAGCGATGAAGAGCTGTGTGAGCAGTTCCTGTACAACCTGCAAGAGTAACGATGTGCCGAGCTATAACTGGCCGAGAGAGGAGTAGGATAATATGGTTGTTCCGACCACACCTTTGCCGATCTAGAGCGGTTTCCAGCTGGAATTACGGCAAGGCATGCGAAATTCGACCTGTTTTCAGTCTACGGAACCGTAAACCAATCAGGAATTCGCTCTAAAAAGAAAATGCCTACTCTTGAACAAGCGCGCGTCTGGTACGTAAACGCAGATGTTGTACACGACTTCGCCCACATCGAGCGCGTGCTGGCGCTGGCCGAGCGCATCGGCGCAGCGGAGGGCGCAGACATGGAGATACTCCGCGCTGCCGTGCTGCTGCACGACGCGCGCGGCGCCACTCCCGCCGACAGCACAGGCCGTGACCGCCATCACGAAAACTCGGCGGAGTTTGCGCGCCGGGTACTCGCCGCTGAGGGCTGGCCCGAAGACCGCATCGCCGCCGTACAGCACTGCATCCGCGCACACCGCTACCGCAGCGAGGAAGAACCGCAGACGCTGGAAGCGAAGGTGCTGTTCGATTGCGACAAGCTGGACGTGCTCGGCGCAATCGGTGTGGCGCGTGCTTTCGCCTACGCCGCACTGGCCGGCCAGCCGCTCACCGGCGAACCCTCCGCTCGCTTCCGCGCCACCGGCGAAAAGGAGCCGGGCGAGCCGCACACTCCCTATCACGAATTTCTTTGCAAGCTCTCTAAAATCAAGGATCGCCTGCACACGCCGACAGCCCGCGCCCTGGCGCACGACCGCCACCGCTATCTCGCCGACTTCTTCGAGCAACTACATTCTGAAATCGCAGGTGAACGCTGAGCCGCTGTCCCGTCGGAATTAACCCTATTCCGGTATCGGCTCAAACTTAACCCTGTCCCCCGGCTTCAGCAGAAACGGCTCTGGCCGGTGAAGGTCGAACGGCTTGAGCGGCGTGTGGCCGAGGAGGCGCCAGCCGCCCGGCGACTCGCTTGGGTAGATGCCCGTCTGCCGGCCTGCGATACCGACGGAACCGGCAGGCACTTTGAGGCGCGGCGTCTCCAGCCTCGGCGTTGCAATTCGCTCATCCACATCACCCAAATAAGCGAACCCCGGCGTAAAGCCGAGCATATACACGCGATACTCGACGGCACTGTGCAGCTCGATGACGGCTTCACGAGAGAGGCCGCTGTGCGCGGCAACGAAGTCGAGGTCCGGCCCGTCATAGCGCACAGGGATGACGATGCGTCGGTGTTCGGTCACAGCGTTAAGATCAAACTGTTCGACCTGCTCACGCACCAGCTCGCGCACGGCGGTTTCGCCGATCTGCTCCGGGTCGTAGTGAACGAGGAGCGAAGCATAAGCGGGCACGCTCTCACGCAGGCCGGGCCGACCCTGAAGGCGCGCCGCCAGTGCGCGGACGCGTTCGTTGACCTCGCAGTCGAGGGAATCACCTAGAACAATGAGGAGGGCCGCATCGCCGGCGGAGTGCAGCGAGATGTTCACGGCACGCGCAGCACAATCACGGTGATGTTGTCGTGACCGCCGCGTCGCCGTGCCAGCGTAATCAGCTGCTCCACCGCCGCCTGCGGCTCGTGTTCTCTCACCACCGCGCCGATTTCATCACTGGTTACCAGATCGCTCAGACCGTCGGAACAGACCAGCACGGCGTCGCCCGACTCAAGGAGCAGGCCCTGATTAGCTTCCGATTGCTCGGCGGTTTCGGTGCTATCGAGGATGAGACGGAAATCCGGCTTAGCATTAACGCGCCCGCCGATGTAGCGCAGTAGCACGTGCTGATTGGGATGAGAGGCCGCTTCTTCGGCGCTGATGAGCTTATGATCCACCGCTGCCTGTAGCCAGGTGTGATCGAGGCTGATTTGTCGGAACCGGCCGTGCCGCAGCAGATACAGGCGACTATCGCCGACATAGGCCGTGTAGAGGCGGCGTGCACGTACCAGCGCCACGGCGCAAGTCGTCCCCATACCCATATACTCGACGAAAATCTTGCTCTGCTCCTCCAGCACCGCCGTGGCCTGCTGAATCGCCCGCGTCAGCACGGCAACGTAATCTGCGCCTTCGCTCTGAGCCACTTCTTCCATAACGGCCCGCACGGTCAACGACGAGGCAATCTCGCCGGCACGGTTGCCGCCGACACCGTCGGCGACGATGGCTAATGTCACCGGATCGCCATTGGGTGCACGAAAGAAGGCTAAGGCATAGCTATCTTCATTGTTCTTGCCGCTCTCGCCGGGATGCGTCCCGGCGGCGGCCAGCAATTCGGACTCAGAAACCGGGGTGAGGGGCATATGTGGCGTGAATATGGGTCAGATAACGCGATATGCTGCGATCAATTTTACCCATAGGATACCGGCCAAGCCGGGAAAGCGGCAGCCATTTTACCTGCAACTGACCTTTGGGTTGCCCGGCCAACCAGTCGCAGATAAAAACGTGAGCCGTCACACGAAAGTGGGTGTAAGCGTGGTGCAAAGTCTGGAGCGGCGCCTGAACGGAGACACGGACGCCCAGGCTCTGCCTCAACCCGCGCTGCAGGTCACGCGCTGCGTTGGAAGAAGCACCTGATGGTGCGCCGTCTTCGGCCCCGGACAACGACACAGATGGGAAACCCCACAATCCGCCCAGCAACCCATCGTCGGCACGCCGGCTGAGGAGCACACGCCCACGTTTGCGAATCACACCGACTGCCAGCACACGGTGCGGCGAGGGCGCGCGTTTGCGCATCGCCGGACGCGCGTGTTGCAGTCCCAGCTGCTCCGCTCGGCACCAGTCGCGCACCGGGCAGCGCGGGCAGGCGGGCGCGCGCGGCGTGCAGATAGTCGCGCCCAGCTCCATCAGCGCCTGGTTATAGTCGCCGGCCTGACCGGGAGGCAACAGGCGCTGTGCCAGCATACTCAGCTCATTCTCGCCGCGCGCCGATTTCACATCGCCGCTGTAATCGAAGAGGCGCGCCAGCACGCGCTTGACGTTTCCGTCGAGCACAGCCACGTCCGCTCCGAAGGCGATGGACGCAATCGCTGCTGCTGTATAAGCGCCGATGCCTGGCAGCGTACGCAGCTCGGCCACCGTGCTCGGAATACGCCCGCCGAACTCTTTCATGACTTTCTGTGCAGCGCGGTGTAGGTTGCGGGCACGTGAGTAATACCCCAAACCCTCCCACATTACCAGCACTTCCTGCTGTGAAGCCGCAGCCAGAGAGTCCAGCGTGGGGAAGCGCTCCAGCCAGCGAGTGTAATACGGCAGAACAGTCTCAGCCCGAGTTTGCTGAAGCATGACTTCGGATACCCAGATATGATATGGGTCATTCGAGCTGCGCCAGGGAAGAGGACGCTGTCGAGATTGATACCAATTCAGGAGGGCGACTACAAGAGCGGCGGTCATAACGAAATTATAGCCATGACCCACTCCCCTTACACACCTGAGAATGCACTGAAAAAACGCACTGCAGAGAGAACGCGAAGGGCGCAGAGTTCCTTAAGTTATCTGGTAGTGGTTCAAGGTTAAGTGACGAGTACCTGACACATCGGTTTTCATACCGACTTTACACTTTCAATTGGGCCACTACTGAGTTTTGATGAAATGATTTTCCGCGTTGGTCTTTCCTTCTGCCAACAAACACAGACCTACTGCTCACGGCGGCTCAGGGTAGAGAGTTTGGGAGACATCGCAACCTACGCGATGGCCTGGGTGCATTGCAGTGCGTATCCCCCTGCCCTCGTCAATCAGTAAAAATTCGGAGGGCTTATGACGAGATAGAAGAGCTTGCTCTGCGTTTTCACAAACACTCCTGCTATCCCGGCCTCAGCGGTATCCCCAGCGCCGTGAGCATGACCACGATCAATGGCGCGATGATGAGCGCGGGCAGATAGTTAGCCACGCGGATAGGCCGCAGCTCCAGCAGCGCGCCGAAGCCGATGCCCATAATCAGCAGACCACCCGCCGCCGTCATCTCCGCAATCATCGCCGGTGTGAGCAGCGCCTGCGCCTGCGCAGCCAGCAGCGTCAGTGCGCCCTGATAGAGAAAAATCACCAGCACCGAGAACACCACACCCACGCCCAGCGACGAAGCGAAGGCCAGCGCCGCAAACCCGTCCAGCACCGACTTGATCGCCAGCGTCTGGAAGTTGCCCGTCAGCCCGTCCTCGAACGAGCCGAGGATGGTCATTGGCCCGACGCAGAAGATCAGGCTGGCGGTGACAAAGCCGCGAATGAAGCGCGCCGTCGCCTCGCCAGAGCTGCTCCGGGCGAAGCGCGCCTCCAGCCACGCGCCCAGCTTCTGTAACCGCGCCTCGAGCTGCCACCACTCGCCCAGCAGACCGCCGACGAGCACACTGCCCAGCGTGATGAGCGAGTTCTGGGTAGCAAAGAACTGACCCAAGCCATAGGCGATGGTGAACAGGCCGAGCATGTTGATGACGCTCTCGCGCACGCGGGGCGGCAACCGTTCGCCGAAGCGCGCGCCGAGCAGGCCGCCGATGAGGACGGTGAGGACGTTGAGGAGGGTGCCAAGGCCGATCATAATAAAGTGACCGTCACCGGGCGATGAGCGCCTGAGGATTACAGTGGCTGAGGCACGGTGACGGTCTCCTACAAAACGGGCATGGCCGTGCATTATAATCGCAACTGGGCACCGGCCTATGATTCAGGAGCAGGGCGATGGGAGTTGATCGCCGCTTCGTCTATGGCTTGCTGTACGGACTCGGGCTGGCACTGGCCGTAACCGGCGTATTGCTGGTGGCTGCGCGCCGCCCTGCGGGCCAACCGGTGATTCTGGCCGAAGCGCCCACGCCTGCGCCGGTACGTGTGTACGTGCTCGGTGCGGTGAGGACGCCGGGCGTGTACCCACTGGCGCGCGGCAGCATCGTGGAGGACGCCCTCAAAGCCGCCGGCGGAGCGCTGCCCAACGCCGATCTACACGGCCTGAACCTGGCGCAGGTGCTGCAGGACGGCGACCGCGTGGACGTGCCGGAGATTCCGCCAACCGCCACGCCGCCCCCGCCGACCGTGACGGTAGGGCCGGGCACGCCCTCGCCCACGCCGCTGCCCACTACCGCCGCGACCGAGACGCCTGCGCCCGTTCCAAGCCGCAGCGGACCAAGCCTGCCCGTCGCCGGCGCAAAGATCAACATCAACACCGCGACACTGGCCGAACTCGATACGCTGCCGCGCATCGGCCCTGCCCTCGCCCAGCGCATCATTGACTACCGCAATGCCAATGGCCCTTTCCGTCGCATCGAGGACATCCAGAACGTCCGCGGCATCGGCCCCGCCACCTTCGAACGCATCAAAGACCTGATCACCGTCGGGCCTTAGTCATCGGTCTTCAATCTCCAATCCCCATGGAATCCACCTATCACATCGCCTTGCTCCAACGTGCCCTTGGTGAGCGCATCTCAGCGCGCGCCCTGGAGGCCATCACCCGCGCCAACATTGAGCAGGACGGCTGGCACGGCCTGCTCTTTCATCCGGAGTATCACTGCGACGAGGACATCCCCCGCGCTCTGGCTTACATCGAGGTCTGCCGTGCCGAGGCCGCACGCGCGACAGACTGCGCTGAGGCCTGGGCCGCGTTCGGCCGCCTCACCCACGCCGTACAAGACTTTTACGCGCACTCAAACTACGTGCAGCTATGGGCCACGCGCTTTGACGGTGAAAGACCCCCGCCCGAGTCCATTGATGGCCTCGACCCCGAACTGCTGCAGCATCCGCGCCTGTTTGCCGCGCGCGTATACCTGCCGCTGGAGCTGCTCTACTACCTGCCGGCCCTTCGCCCCTGGCTCAAACGCATGCTGCCTGCCGACTCGCACGCCGCGATGAACCTGGACAACCCCGAAACCGGCCCGCTGTTCCCATACGCGCTGGAAGCCGCCCGCCAGCGCACCATCTTCGAATTCGAGCGCACTCTGGCCCTCATCGGCGAGACGCAGGGCGAGGCGGCGATGCAACGATTTTTAGATTTGGAGGAGACCGCGTAGCTGATGTTTCGTATTGCCTGCTCCGTGAACCGAGGTCAGAATACGCAATATGGGTAGTAGTCTAATTGAAGTGGTGAAGGCGGTATAAAAACCAATGTGTCAGGTGTTCATCACTTAACTTTGAACCACCACCCGCAATACGCAACACGCAATAGGCAACACGCAATACGCAATACAACCGCCCATTCACACACAAGGAGCACCCCATGCCACTCCCTCCCGCTCAACGCGGTATGTATTTTGAAGAGTTTGAAGTCGGCCAGAAGGTCGTTTCCACGCCACGTACCGTCACCGAAGCGGACGTGGTCGCTTTTGCCGGCCTGTCCGGCGATTACAATCAGATTCACACCGACGCCGTCTACGCCGCGACGACGCCCTTCGGTCAGCGCATCGCGCACGGGCTGTGCGTCATGTCCATCATCTCCGGCCTGATCACCCGCACCGGCGTGATGGAGGGCACCGTGCTGGC
>JAVQXV010000160.1:0-7096 GCA_033577755.1 Anaerolineales bacterium | reverse complement strand
AACTGCTCCTTCCAGTTGGGCCGCGTCCGCGAGGGCAGCACGAAGGCATCGAGCTGCCGGTAGAACCGCGGCATCTCGGTCGAGGGGCGCAGCTTCTCGAAGCAGACGCGCTCTCTCAGGCCGTGTTGCTTCACCAGATACTCCAGCAGATGTTTCTCCGGCCCTGCGCCGGCAAGACGCACGCACACTTCGGGGACCTGCGCCGCCGCCAGCAAGAGGATGTCCAGCCCCTTTTCGGGGACAAGGCGACCGGCGTAGCCAACGGTGAAGGGGCGGGGGGAACGGTTCCCCATCCCCTGTCCCTCGTCCTGCGGCTTGAACAGCTCCGTATCCACGCCGAACTGCGGGATGACCCAGAGCGGCCCGCGATAGCCTTTGGCCCGCCAGACCTCGGCGCAGGCGGCGTTGCCGGCGATGGCCCCATCGGCGCGCGCCAGCACGTCGCGCTCCAGCCAGCGGAACGGCGGCGGGTAGCGGCGCAGGATGTTCTGCCAAGAGAAGAACAGGGCCTTCGCCCCGGCGCGCTGCGCCTGCCGTAACGCCAGCCACGTGGCGAGGTTGTAAGGCTCCTCGTCAATGTGGACAAGGTCGGGTTTGGTGCGCCGCAGCAGCTCACCGAAGCGCGGGTAGAAGTGCAGATGAAAATTGCCGTTGAGGGCGATAGGCGTCTCGACCAAGTCGTAGCCGCGCGTGTGCGCTCGCTCAAGGGTCTGCGTCCCGCGCTCATCGCGCCATTCAGGCGGCGCGGCCACCGTCAGCTCCACGCCCAGCAACGCCAGCTCCTCCAGCTTGCGCTGGTACGCGCCGGCCACCACAGCCTTGGAGAGCATGAGGACGCGCATCGGCGGCAAGTATAATCGCTGCCGACTTCATGCTGCACCGGTTCATCGAACGATATAAAGCCCGAGCAGAATGGGTGGCCTTGCTTGTTATCCTGCTCTTCGGCGCGTGGGCGCGGCTCTACCGGCTGGAGGCGCTGCCGCCCGGCCTGTACAGCGACGAAGCCTGGTACGCCCTCGATGCTTTGGACGTGCTGGCCGGCGCGCGGCCCATCTACTTCCCTGCCAACAACGGACGCGAGCCGCTCTTCATCTACCTGCTCTCGTTCAGCATTGAACTCTTCGGGCAGACGCCATACGCGGTGCGCCTGCCGGCGGCGCTGCTCGGCGTGCTCACCGTGCTGGCCGCGTACGCGCTCGGGCGCGCGCTGTTCGGGGGGCGCGTGGGATTGTGGATGGCCACGCTGACCGCCGGCAGCCTGTGGGCCATTGCCCTCAGCCGCATCGGTCTGCGCGCGAGCACGCTGCCGCCGCTGGCCGGCTTCATGCTGGCCGCGCTCGTCGCCGGCCGGCGCGGGCGTCGCCCCTGGCTGCTGGCGTTGAGCGGCGCCCTGTGCGGCCTGTGCTTCTACACCTATCTCGCCGCGCGCCTGATTCCGCTGCCGCTGCTCGCCCTCGGGCTGTTCTGGTACGTAGCGCACGGCAGGCGGACGGCCTTTCCGACACGAGAGCTGCTGGCCTTCGGCCTGCCGCCGGCGCTCGTCGTTGCGCCGCTGGTGCTGTACGCCGTGAGCGAGCCGGCCATCTATCTGGGCCGCGCCGAACAGGTCTCCATCTTCCACCGGCCTGAGGGCTGGCGCGCCCTGCTCGAAAATGTAGGGGCCGTGACCGGCGCCTTCCTCTGGCGGGGCGACCTGAACGCGCGCCACAACCTGCCGGGCCGGCCCGTCTTCGACCCGCTGCTGAGCGCGGCGTTCTGGGCCGGCGTTGGGCTGGCGGCCTATCGCCTCTGGCGCGCGCGCGATACCGCCTGTGCCCTGGCTCTGCTGTGGACGGGGACGATGCTCGCGCCGACCCTCTTCTCCGACAAAGCCCCGCACTTCCTGCGCGCCATCGGGGCGCTGCCCATGCTCTTCGCCTTCCCGGCGCTGGCGCTGGAGTTCCTTTGGAGGCACAATCGGTGGTGGACGCGCGCCGCCGTATTGGGCGCGTTGGCCCTGAGCGCCGGGCTGGCCGTGCGCGACTACTTCGGCCCGTATGCCCGCGACCCGGATACAGGCTACTTCTTTCAGGCCGCTGCCGTGACGCTGGCAGAGGAAGCGCAGACCGCGCTGGCGCAGCCGGAGACGACGGTGTATCTGGACAGCCGGCTGTGGGCGAAGTTCCCGGCGGTGCGTTTCTTGCTCCCGAAGGACAAAGCGGCGGCCCTGCGCCTGTACGGCTTGGGCGAGGCGCTGCCGCCCGCCGACACGCCGCGCGTCGTGGTGCTGGCGGACGCTGCTGACCCGATTGAGCGTGTGCTGAGCGCGCTGCCCGTGAACGCCATGCTTTCTGCCCGGCCCGGCGCGCTCTATCGAAACGACTTCGAGATGCGCGACCCGTATCCGCTCTACAACGTCTTCGCCGCTGCGCCTCGGCCGGCCCCGGCGACGCCGGCCGTCTTCGGCGGAGCGGTGCGGCTGGAGCAGGCGCAGGTAGAGCCTACTGCGGATGGCTTCCGTGTGCGGCTGGTCTGGTCTGCCACGCAGGCGGTGGCCGAGGAGTTGCACTCCTTCATTCACTTGCGGCAGGGCGAGGCAATTCTGGCGCAGGCGGATGGGCCGCTGGGCGGAGTGCTGTATCCTGTGAACCGCTGGCGCGCGGGCGATTGGGTGCTGGCGCCGGCCGAGCTGAGCGCGTCCCGGCCCCTGCCTCCCGATGCGCGCCTGTTCGTCGGCGTGTACCGATTTCCATCGGGCGAGCGCCTGTTGCTGGAGACGGGCGAGGACTCGCTGGAAGTGAGCCTGCCGGGAAGGTAGGAGAGTTTCATTCGGGCTGCGCTTGTCAACGGATACTCAAACGGATCAACGGATAAAACGGATAGGCGCCGGCGGGCACACAACCTTCCCTGCACGGTCCCTCCGCTCCCATCCGTTTATCCGTTGCTATCCGTTGGCGGTTGGATCAGGAGAGAAAGACCATGAAGACTCGCATCTTGATTGCAGGTATCGTCATCCTCGCGTTGCTGCTCTCGGCCTCGCCGCAGGGAGTGCCTGCGCCGGCAGAAGCGCAGTCGGGCAACCTGCTCGCCAACGGTGGCTTCGAGGACCCGCCCACCGGCGGCGCCACCGGCAACTTCTGGCAAGCCTGGTGGCAGGAGACGCCGCGCCCCGACGATGGCTCCTTCAACTATGCTTTTCGTCCCAGCTGGAACCTCGAACGCCTCAGCACCGGCGCAGCGCGCGAAGTGGTCTATGCCGGCAACGCCTCCCAGCGCATCATCAACAACTGGGACCCGTGGTGGGCGGGCGTCAAGCAGACCATCAGTGCGCCGGCCAATGCGCGCGTCCGCCTGACCGTCTATGCCCGCCTGTGGACGGCGTCCAGCGGCTGGCCGACTCCTTCGGATACGTCAGTGGGCGCAGTGGTGAAGGTAGGGATTGAACCGAACGGCACGGGCGACCAGTTCGCCGGCTCGGTGGTCTGGTCGAATGGCATCTCGCCTCATGACGCCTGGCAGCCGGTGTCGGTGGATGCGACCGTCGGCGCGGCGGGCCGCGTCACGCTCATCCTCAGCGCCGACTATCGCGGCTACTCGCGCCAGTTCATGGCCGTGTTCTTCGACGAGGCCTCGCTCACGCTGCTCAGCGCCAGCGGCACGCCCCTCCCGACGAGCACTCCCACGCGCACCAACACGCCCGTCCCCGGCGCCACGCTCACGCCGACCCCCACGCCCACCGGTACGCTGCCGCCCACCTTCACGCCGACCCAAACCCCCATCCCGGCGACCCTCACGCCGACCGTGCCGGAGTATTACGTGGTCAAGCGCGGCGATACGCTGCTCGGCATCGCCCGGCGCTACAACCTCTCGCCGGCGGCGCTCATGGCGGCCAACAACATCAGCGATGCCAACCGCATCTTCGTCGGGCAGGTGCTGGTGATTCGCGGCGGCACGCCCGGCACGCCGTCCGGCGAACCGCGCATCCACGTCGTTGCGCGCGGCGATACGCTCTCCCGGCTGGCCCGTCGCTACGGCGTCACGGTCGCGCAGCTCAGGCTATGGAACAATCTGAAGAGTGATGTGATTTACGTCGGCCAGCGGTTGATTGTCGGGCCGTAAGTGCTTATCCAGAGAGATGAGGCTGTGGACACGTTGCTCGTGGTGTGTCCACGGCCCTCCCACATTATGTGTTTTCGTGATGTTGAAGGCACAGACACTCAGGGGTAAACTAAGTGCTCTGAAAGCGTAGGTGTTCCTGACCTCGATGGGATGATCCGCAAGTAGCGCAGAGATTTTCTCGCGCCAAGATGCCAAGTAGCCAAGGCCATCTCTTTGCGCCTTTGCGCGAGACTACCGTCAAAATCAGGAACGAGTGGTACTGAAGGCTCTACTGAAAAAGGTCCATTTGAACCGCGAAGACGCGAAGAACGCTAAGAAGGTGCTAAGAAAGGACAAAACGAATCCTTTTCGCTCTTCGCGATGAGATCGTAGTTTTTACAGTGGAGTCACTGAAGAAATGCACCGCGGAGAACGCCGGGAGCGCAGAGTTCTTTCTTGATGATTTCTCCGTGCGCTCTGCAATCTCAGCGGTGAAACATCCTTTTTGCAGTAGACTCACAAAGGACAAACGATGAAAAGAGTGAACGTTTTCTTATTCGCCGTGCTGGCACTGACAATGTTCATTCCCGTTGTGCCGCGAGCAGCTGCCGCGCCGGTAGCCCAGTCCGGCAACCTGCTCCGCAACGGCGGCTTCGAGACGGGCGGCGGCGGTTCCGGCTCTGCCGACTGGTTGCCGTGGTGGGCGGAGATCGCCAAGCCCGCCGATGGTTCCTTCAACTACGCCTATCGCCCGAGCTGGAATCAGGAGACCCTGAGCGGCGGCGCGGCGGCGGCGTTCATCTACGCCGGCAACGCCTCTCAGCGCGTAATCAACAACTGGGACCCGTGGTGGGCGGGCGTGAAGCAGGTGGTGGATGCGCCTGCGGGCGCGCGCGTGCGCTTCACCGTCTACGGGCGCTTGTGGGCGGCGGGCGGATTCTGGCCCACACCGTCCGACCCGTCCGCCGGCGGCCGTATCTCTGTCGGGATTGACCCGAACGGCTCGGATAATCAATTCGGCGCGGGCGTCGTCTGGTCGGGCGGCATCTCGCCGCACGATACCTGGCAGCCGGTCTCCGTTGAGGCAACGGTCGGTGCGGGTGGCAAGGTCGGTGTGTTCATCTCGGCGGATTATCGCGGCAGCTCGCGCGCCTTCCTCGTTGCGGTCTTCGACGAGGCCTCGTTGACGGTGGTTGGCTCCGGCCCCGCGCCCACCAGCCCGCCGGCCGGCGGCTCACAGCCAACGGCGCGGCCTCCGCAGCCGGTCGCCACGCGCGCGCCGTTCGTGATGCCCACGCCGGGGCCGGATGGCAACATCGTTTACACCGTGCAGGCCGGGGACACTGCCTGGAGCATCGCCGCGCAGGCCGGCATCACGCTCGACCAGCTGCGGCAGCTGAACCCGAACGTGAACATCAGTCGCATCTTCGTCGGGCAAAAGCTGGTCATCGGCCAGGCCGCGCCCACCAACCCACCGACCAGTACGCCCGCGCCGCAACCGACGGTAGACCCGAACGCGCCGACCGCAACCACCGAGCCGCCGACCGCTGCGCCCAACGAGCCGACGGCGATTGCGGCCAATACCGGGGAGATGTGTGTGACGCTGTTCGACGATGTGAACGGCAACGGCGTACAGGATGCCGGCGAAGCCCCGCTGCCCGGCGGCCTGCTGACGTTGCTGGATGCGACGACCGGCGCGCCGGTGCAGTCGTACACCACGCAGCCGGGCGAGGCCGTGCACTGTTTTCAGAACCTTCCGAGCGGTAAGTACACGGTGGCCGCTGCGCCGCCGGCGGGCTACAACCCGACCACGGCCAACACCACCGGCGCCATCGAAGTGCAGCCCGGCCTGCGCGCCGACATTCCCTTCGGCGCACAGCGCAGCGGCAGCGCGTCCGCTCCCGGCGCCGTGGCCACCGGCGATGATGCTCGCATCCGCACGGCGCTGTTCGGCGCCGCCGGCATCATGCTGATTCTGCTGGCGGCGGGCCTGGGCGCGTTCCTGGTTCTGCGCCGGCGCTAGTTCGTGGCGAGCGATCGGCAGCTCACGACGAGTGGCGGCAGCGAGCAGCGGTCGCCACTCGTTGCTTTATACGCTTCACGGTTCGCGCCGCGCCTTCCTCTTTTGCTGGCGCTGGCGTTCGCTATCCTTGCGGCGCTGCCTCTCTTCGGCAACGCCGGTTTCCTCAACACGCGCGGCATCGGCGATTCGCCCAACCTGCTCTTTCGCGTTCATCAGCTCATCACCGCCCTCGCCGGCGGAGAGTTCCCCGCGCGCTGGATGCCCGACGCTGCCTACGGCTATGGCATGCCGTATTTCACATACTATGCTTCGTTCTCGACGCACGTTGCGGCGTTGCTCAAGGTGTATGGGTTCTCATACGTCAACGCCATCAAGCTGACGCAACTGCTCGCTCTGCTCGTCGCTGCCGGCGGGATGTACGGCTGGCTGCGGGCCGCGCAACTGACTCCGGCGCAGGCGATGCTCGGCTCGGCGGCCTACACCCTCACGCCGTTTCACCTCGTCAACCTCTACATCCGCGGCGACTCGCTGGCCGAGCTGTGGGCGATGGCGCTCTACCCGCTCGTCTTGTGGGCCGCGCTCCTCTGCCTCTGCGCGCCGGCCTTCCGCCGCACCTTCGCGCTCGCCTTCGCCGTGGCCGTGCTCGTCTGCACGCACAACATCTCGTCGCTCAACTTCCTGCCATTCGTCGGGCTATATCTTCTTAGCAATCAGCAATCAACAATCAGCAATCAGCAATCAGTAACCAACAGTCAGCGACCAGTCATCAGTCATCAATCATTCGCTATAGGCATTCTCTCCATCCTCTGGGGCCTCGCCCTCGCCGCCTTCTTCTGGCTGCCCGCCCTCGGCGAAACGGCGTTCGTGCAGCTCGATGACCTGACGCGGGGGTTCTTTTTCTACGGCAACCACTTTCGCAGCACCGACCTCGTGCAAACAACGCTGTGGTTCGATTACGACGGCAATCCGTTCAGCATGGGCCTGCTGCAAACCGCG
>JAVQXV010000159.1:0-7097 GCA_033577755.1 Anaerolineales bacterium | reverse complement strand
TCCACGCTGGAGAACCAGGCGATGGTGGTCATGAACTCCGCCAGGCTGGCGCTGCGGCGGCGCAGCAGGCGCACCGCCGGGCCAACCGGGTCTGCGCCGGAGGCGCCACCACCCGGCTCGGCGTTGTAGGCACCGTGAAAGGCGAAGTAGGCCTGATTGAGTTTGCGGATGCGATAGCCGTTCTTCCAGAAGACCCGGCGGCGCTCTTCCATGTAGGCCTCGGCTTCTTCGATGCGGCCTTGCGCCAGTAGCTCGTCGGTGCGGACGCGCGTGGCTCGCATCTCGGCGCGGAAGTCGAAGGTGGGCGGGGCCGGCTGTTCCTCGGGCGCCAGCGTGCGGTCAATGAAGTTGCGAAAGGGGGGCAGCGGGGGCGCCAGGTCGGGGTAGTAGCGGCGCATCACCAGCGGGCCGACCTCGTCGCCGATGATGGTCGCGGCGGTCTCGTTCATGATGCGCAGCTCAGGTGTGGCATCGTAGAGCGCGCCCAGCGGGCGCAGGGTGAAGTAGTTGTGCGCCCACTCGTGGGCGATGACGTTGACGATCCAGTTGAGGTCGGCGCTCTGCCTCACCATCGTTGGGTAGGTGCCGATGCCGCCCACCGGTGTGACCAAGGTGGAGACGTTCAGCCCGCGCGCGGCGCGCTCCTCTAATTCCACCTGCTGGTCGAGCGTCAAGTCGCCGTTAATCATCTCGATGGCGACCTGGCGGATTTCATCACGCGGCGAGATGATGAGGGCGAGCGGCAGCGGTGTAAAGTGAAACAAGGGCGGCGGGAGGACCTGCCCGCCCAAATCCAATCCCTGCTCGGCAAAGACGGCGGCGACCTGTTCCTGCAAAATGGCCTCGACCAACGGCTGGCGCTCGGCCAATTGGCTACGCAGCGCAGCTTGCTGTGCGCGCAGGTTGGCGGTGGCGGCGTCCGGGTCGGCGATGGTCGGGTCGGCGTACCGAGCGGCGATATCGTCCTCAAGCCGGTTGAGCCGGGCGCGCAGCTCGAAGAACTCGCGCACATAGCGACCGCGCTCGGCTTCGGAGAGGAAGAGCTGGTCGTTGATGCTGGCCTGCTGCAGTTTGACGCCGAGGGCGTTCAGCGTCCAGCCGACGAAATCGAATTCCAGTCCACGAGTGTATGTGCGCACTTTGCCGGGTAGGTCGGTGGGGGCGCGGAGGGAATCGCCGGCCAGCAACAGCGCCAGCGTTAGGCCGGCAACGAGGCGGCTGAGCCAGAGGATAGCAACAGCGACAACGCGCAAAACGTGAGCAAGCACGGCAAAATCTTAGCATGGCCGGATGCTATAATCGCCACACCTCATGAACTTCTTAGTCACCGGTGCCGCCGGCTTCCTGGGCGCGGCGCTTTGCAATCGGCTGGTTCAGGCCGGACACAACGTGCGCGGGTTGGACGATCTTTCCTCCGGCGACCCGGCGCGTTTGTTGCCGCAAGTTCATTTCACCCGTGGTGACATCAACGACCGTCCCAAGCTTTGGACGTTGCTGCAGGACGTGGACTGCGTCTATCATCTGGCAGCGCGCGTCTCAGTCCCCGAATCGGTGCTCTATCCGCGCGAGTACAACGCCGTCAACGTCGGCGGGACGGTGAGTGTGATGGAGGCCATGCGTGATGTGGGCGTCAAACGTGTGGTGCTGGCCTCGTCGGGCGCGGTGTACGGCGAGCAGAGCCGGCAGCCGTTGCGCGAGGATATGCGCCCGAACCCGCGTAGCCCCTACGCCGTGAGCAAGCTGGCCGCGGAGTATTACGTGCGCACCATCGGCGCGCTGTGGAAGATCGAGACGGTGGCGCTGCGCATCTTCAACGCCTATGGCCCCGGCCAGCCGCTGCCCGTTGCGCATGCGCCCGTCATCCCGCGCTTCCTCAAGCAGGCGCTGACCGGCGGCTCACTCGTGGCGTTCGGCGACGGCTCACAGACGCGCGACTACGTCTATCTGGATGACGTGCTGGATGCGTTGGTGGCGGCGGCCACGGCCCCGACGGTGGATCAGCAGGTCATCAACGTGGGCAGCGGGGTGGAGACGAGCGTGCGTGATCTGTTGAGCTGTCTGGCCGTCGTGACAGGCCGCAAGCTGGACGTGATCTACTCGCGCACGGAAGATGGCGGCGTCTCGCGCATGTGTGCCGATCTGTCGCTGGCCGCCGAGAAGCTGGGCTTTCGCCCGCGCGTCGGTCTGGCCGAGGGACTGCGCCTCACCCTCGAGCGCGACCCGCGTTTCTCGCTGCTCAAGGTAGCAAACTGAAGATCAGCCCGTCGCGCGCCGGGACCGTCACCGTCAGCCTGCCCGCTTCGACGCGCTCCTCGCCTGTGCCGTAGACTGCCTTAAGCGCACTGCCGTCCTCCAGCAGCTCCGCCACGGGTACAGCTATCGTCAACGGCTCTTCGCTGCGGTTGACGGCGATGATGAGCACATCGCGTCCAAGACGGCGGCCAAAGGCATACACATCACTCGTTGCGTGCAGGCGGTGATAGGTGCCTTTGCGCAGGGCGGGGTGGGCGCGGCGCAGCGCAATCAGGCGCTTGTAGTGCGCGAGCAGGTCGTGATTCCAGGTTTCGGGCGCGTGCCAGGGGAAGGGCCGACGCGCTTCAAAATCCGGCGTGCCGCCGGGCAGGCCGATCTCGCTGCCGTAGTACACGCTGGGCGCGCCGGGGTACGTCATGAGCAGCAGTGTGGCGAGCTTCACGCTCGGCAGGTCGTCGCCCACCAGCGTGGTCAGGCGCGGTGTATCGTGGCTGTCGAGCAGGTTGAGCTGCGCCAGCGAGATTTCCCAGGGGTATAGGCCAAGCAGGGCGTCAATACGGTCGGCGTAACTGCGGCCGTCCATCGGCAACGATGGGTTGTAGCCCTTGCCCTGATGCAGCCGTGAGTTGACGCGCGCGCCGGCGCTGAAGGCGATGGCCGCCTCGGCGAAGGGATAGTTCATCGTCGCGTCGAAGCGGTCGCCCTGCAACCACTCCGGCGCCGGCTCCCAGATTTCGCCGACAAGGTAAGCCTCCGGGTTGATGGCCTTCACCCGCTGGCGGAACTCTTCCCAAAAACCGTCCACTTTGATTTCGGCGGGCACGTCCAGCCGCCAGCCGTCAATGCCGCGATGAATCCAGTGCTCGGCCACGCGCATGAGGTACTCGCGCACCTGCGGGTTGCGGTGATTGAACTTCGGCAATGCATGCAGACCCCACCAGGCATCGTAGCCGGCAGGCCGGCTGTGGTCGTAGGCGTTCGGC
Organism: Anaerolineales bacterium; assembly: GCA_033577755.1. Lineage (GTDB taxonomy): Bacteria > Chloroflexota > Anaerolineae > Anaerolineales > UBA6663 > JANWXR01. The sequence goes on along the minus strand of JAVQXV010000159.1, from coordinate 3,861 downwards.
GGGAACTCATGTATATTGAACCAATCGAGATAGGCGGAGGCGCGGCCGTTCTCCAGGATGTCGTTGAAGTAGAAGAAGCCGCGCGAGGCGTGATTGAACACACCGTCTAGCACCACTTTCAGCCCGCGTCGGTGTGCCTCGTCCAGCAGCGTGAAGAACGCTTCGTTGCCGCCGAGCATCGGATCCACCTGATAGTAGTCGTAGGTGTGATAGCGGTGGTTGCTGGCCGATTGAAAGATGGGGCAGAAGTAAAGCGCGGTGATGCCCAAGTCTTGAATATAATCCAGATGTTCGAGCACACCGAACAGGTCGCCGCCTTTGTAGCCATGGCTGGTGGGCGGCGTCTCCCATGGTTCTAGATGAGCGGCTTTAGGCACGCGGGCGCTCTTGGCAAAACGGTCGGGAAAGATTTGGTAGAAGATGGCATCTTTCACCCAATCGGGCGTCTGGGCGGTGGGCATGAGGCTCCTTGGGCAGGGTAGTTGGTGTTTAGGACGCCGAATGATACCATCGCCGGTGCCGACTCTAGAGCGGTTTCCAGCTTGAGTTACGGCAAGGCATGCAAAATTCGACCTGTTTTCAGTGAGTTTCTGCTACGGAACTGTAAATCCATCAGGAATTCTCACTCATCAAGGATGAACAACGAAAACATGAAAACCCGTCTCTGTTTTGTCTGTCTGGGAAATATCTGTCGCAGCCCGATGGCTGCGGGCGTGTTCCGCCATCTGGCGCAGCAGGCCGGCCTTGCCGATTCGTTCCACGTTGAGTCTGCCGGGCTGGGGTCGTGGCACGTGGGCGAGCCGCCTGATGCCCGCGCCGTGCGCACGGCCCGCGCCCGAGGCGTGATACTGGATGGCGTCGCCCGGCAATTTACCCCCGGCGACTTCGAGCGCTTTGATTTGGTGTTGGCACTGGATGAGGACATCCATGACGGTCTGATGCGGCTGGCCCGCACTCCGGCAGAGCGCAGCAAAGTGAAATTCCTGCGAGATTACGACCCGCAGGCCGGCGCAGACAAAGACGTGCCCGACCCGTATTACGGCGACCAGCGCGCCTTCGACCGCACCTACGAGCTGGTGGAGCGAAGCTGCCGGGGGTTGTTAGAGAGTCTTCAGTCATGAGTCATGACTCAAGACCGAAGACTGATGACTGATGATTGCTGAAGCCGTGCAGCGGTATGTGAGCGAACGTGGCTGGGGCAAGGTGCTCGGCGCGGAGGCGGTGGGCGGCGGCTGCATCAATGACGGGCGCGTGCTGACGACCGAGCGCGGCCCAAAGCTTTTTCTGAAGACGAATGCCGCTGCCCCACCGACGATGTTCGCGTGCGAGGCCGAGGGGCTGGCCGCGCTGGCCGATGTTCCGGGAGGGCCACGCGTCCCGCAGCCGTTGCTGTCCGGCGACGACTTCCTGCTGTTGGAGTATCTGGCGCCCGCGCCGCGCCGGCCCGACGCCTGGGAGGTGCTCGGCCGGCAGCTTGCCCGGCTGCACGCGAAGGTCGCGCCGCAGTTCGGCTTCCCGCGCGACAACTTCATCGGCTCGACGCCGCAGCCCAACGGCTGGCTGAGCGACGGCTTTCAGTTCTTTGCCGAGCGCCGCTTGTTGTTTCAGGGGAAACTGGCGCGCGAGCGCGGCCTGCTCGACGCAAAGCGCTTGCAGCAGCTCGAACGCCTCGCTGCCCGCCTGCGCGACCTCATCCCCGAACAGCCCGCCAGCCTGATTCACGGCGATCTGTGGAGCGGTAACGTCATCATCGGGCCGGAGGGTTACCGGTGTTTGATAGATCCCGCAGCGCACTACGGCTGGGCCGAGGCCGAGCTGGCGATGACGGCGCTCTTCGGTGGCTTCCCCGACTCGTTCTATCGTGCCTACGAGTCCGTCCGTCCGCTTGCGCCCGGCTACCGGTCACGCTTCAACCTCTACAACCTTTACCATCTGCTCAACCACCTCAACCTCTTCGGGCGCAGCTATCTGGGTCAGGTAGAAGCGGTGCTGAGACAGTATGCGTGAGGAACTCGGCCGGCGGTCAGCAATCTTCAATCTTCAGTCTTCAATCTCCAATCTCAAATCTCCAAACTCACCCTGTCCAGCCGCGCGACTTCTTCCTGAGTCAGCCGCCAGCCGAGCGCGCCGGCATTTTGCTCGGCCTGTTTGGCGTTCTTCGCGCCGGGGATGGGCAGCGTGCCTTTGCAGATGCACCAGTTGAGCGCGACCTGAGCCGGAGTCTTGCCGCCGTGCGCCTCGCCGATTTCGCGCAGTGCGGTGATAAGCGGTTGAATGCGCACCAGCAGGTTCCGATAGCGCTGACTGCGGATGCCGGGCGGCGGGTTCCGCGGCGTGTATTTGCCGGTGAGCAGCCCTTGCTCCAGCGGGCTGTAGGCGATGAAGCGAACGCCCAGCTCGTGGCACAGCGCCAGCAGGCCGTTGTGCTCGTTGCGGCGGTTGAGCAGGCTATACGGGACTTGATTGGAGACCAGCGGCACCCCGCGCTTGCGCAGGGCCGTGAACGCGCGAATCATCTGCTCGCTGCTGTAGTTGGAGACGCCCACGGCGCGCACCAGCCCGGCCTCGACGGCATCGGCCATCGCGTCCATCCACGTTTCGATGGATACGGGTGGGAAGGGCCAGTGAATCTGGTACAGGTCTACGGCGTCGAGTTCCAGGCGGCGCAGGCTGCCCTGAAGGGCGCGACGGAACTGTCCTTTGGTGAGCCGCCAGGGCAGCGGTAGGAATTTGGTGGCGAGGTAAGGTTTCTGCCCATCCTGGAAACGGGCCTCGCGTATGAAGCGCGCAAGGAACCTTTCGGCTTGGCCTTGGCCGTAGACCTCGGCGGTGTCGAAGAAAGTGATGCCGGCAGCCACCGAAGCGTCGAATGCTTCCTTCAGCTCGGCCTCGGCGTAGCCTTGGCCATAGCCCCAGAAGAGCCGGTCGCCCCATTGCCACGTGCCCAGGCCGAGTTCGAAGCGGTGCAGAGGGTTGTTGGATGTAGTCATAGCGAGTTCGGTCTATGGATGAGCGCCGTGGACATCTCGACCCGGCTGCGCAATCCGCCGGTCAAAGATGGCAGGTGTCAAGGACGGCTTAATCGTATCGCCCTTTGGCGCGGCTGAGAGATGGTGTTGTCGTCGCCCCTAAGAAGTGTGAAGATTGAAGACGAAAGACTGAAGATTAGTCGCGCTGTTCGGTGAACGGATCGCGGCCTGGGTTGGTATAGGCCCACCGGCATGAGTAGCCGGCCAGGTTGCATTCGGTGGCCTGCGAGCATTTGCGCGCCAGCACGCGGTACGGTAGGCCAACGTCCGGCACGTGCTCGTCGAAGTAGAGGCGCTGCTCCAGCAGCTCGGCGGGCTGGCCGGTGTATACACAATTGATCTTGCGCACGACTTTCCAGACGATGGTGGACATGGCGGTTAGCAATTTCCGCAACTCGGCGGACTTTGTCTGAATTCCGTGCTCAGATTAGCGGCCTGCTTCGGCAGCGCCAAGTGTCGTTCGTCACGCGCCGGCGCGCCGGTTGACAGGCCGGCGTTGCGTCCCGCATAATCGGGCTTAGGCCCTTCAGTCAGCAGAAAGGTGTCATGACCATGTCCATCCCGGAAGCCGAGAGTTTGCCCCAGGATGTCTCCGAGGAGGAGCGCATGCGCGCGCTGATCGAGAACCTGAGTGCTTACATGGAGTATTACCATGGCGGCGGCGTTGAGTTGGTGAGCTTTGACGGCGCAGTGCTGCGGGTGCGGATGCGCGGCAAATGCCGCGGTTGCACGCTAGAGCCGGTGACCCTGCACGGTTGGATCGAGGGCACCGTTCGTCCCTTCTTCCCCGGATTGAAACAAGTGTTGTCCGTTCAGGACACAGCAGGCCGGA
>JAVQXV010000158.1:0-7124 GCA_033577755.1 Anaerolineales bacterium | reverse complement strand
CCCGCGAGATCGGCGACCGGCGCGGCGAAGGTATTGCGCTGTGGAACATGGCCCTTGCACTCGACTCGCTCGGCCGGCGCGCCGAGGCCATCGCCCACGCGCAGGCGTCGCTCAAAATCAAAGAAGCCATCGAAGACCCGTGGGCCGAGAAAGTGCGCCGCCAACTGGCGGAATGGCAGAAACCGGCCCAGAAAAAGTGGTGGGAGTTTTGGAAGTAACAGTCAGCAATCCGCAATCCGCAATCAACAATCCGCAATCCGCCATCTGCCATTCAATGCCCCTCGCCCTCACCTACGTCCCCTCGCCCGCGCACGACCTTCCCGACCATCCGGAGAACGCCGCGCGCCTGCCCGCCATCCAGCGCGCCGTTCAATCTCTAGTCTCCAGTCTTCAGTCATCCATCATCAGTCTCGAACCTCAGCCCGCCACCCTCGAACAGCTTACCCGCGTCCACCCGCCGCGCTTTATCGAAACGCTGGAGCGCCTGATGGCCGAAGCGCCCGGCTATATTGATTACGCGCCTACGTACATTACGCCGGCATCGTTCGAGTGCGCGCGGCTTTCGGCGGGCGGCGTGCTGCGCGCCGTGGACGCCGTGCTCGACGGCGAGGCGGAGAGCGCCTTTGCGCTGGTGCGCCCGCCCGGCCATCACGCTACGCCCACGCAGGCCATGGGCTTCTGCCTGTTCAGCAACGTAGCCATCGCCGCCCGGCACGCTCAGGCGCGCGGCTGCGGCAAAGTGATGATTGTGGATTTCGACGTGCACCACGGCAACGGCACCCAGGCCGTCTTTTACGCCGACCCGTCGGTGCTTTTTATCAGCACGCATCAGGAGGGCATCTACCCACTGACGGGCGCTGCTGAAGAAATCGGCGAGGGGGCAGGGCGGGGTTACACCATTAACGTGCCCCTTCCGGCCCACGCCGGCGATGCGGCGGCGGAGCGCGTCTATGCGGAAATCATCGGCCCGGCGGCGGAACGTTTCCGGCCTGAGTTCCTTCTCGTCTCCGCCGGCTACGACGGCCACTGGCGCGACCCGCTGGCCTCGCTTCAGTTCACTACGACCGGCTTCTTTCGGCAGGTGCAGGCTCTGCGCTCCCTGGCCCAACAGCACTGCGGCGGCAAACTCGTGCTGGTGCTGGAAGGCGGCTACGACCGCGAGGCGCTGGCCGCCGGCGTCGTCGCCTCGCTGCACGCCCTGCTCGGCCATGACTCCGCACCTGACCCACTCGGCCCCGCACCCTACCGTGAGCCGGACATCAACCGCCGACTTGCTCATCTCAAATCCCTTCACCATCTCTAATCTCCAATTTCTACTACTCGCTACTTTCCTCTCCCTACTTTCTAGCGGACGCTGAGCGAAGCCGAAGCGGCAATCGCCGGATGCCCACCGCTCCCCTGAGCGCGCTTTATGAGCGAAGCCGAAGGGTCAGGGTGCGGCTGACATGTTTTGCGTGCACATAATTCGGCTCTCCAGGCCATAGCGAGGGTTGGTACACGAATAGCACGGAGGAACACGGACGGCACAGAGCTTTCCTGCGAGAGTCCGTGTCCGTTTGTTCCCTCGGTGCGCGCCTTTCCCGCCGAACCCGGCAGGGCCTATAATCTCTCTCTACTTGCGGTCTGCTCATGGTGTTGTTCGGGGTGATCTGAAATTTGGTAATCATTGGCACGCTGCGTTTTGCGGTGAAGCAACTTGGCCTGGCATGGGAGGCGTTTGAAAGCGCCTGACCCTCGAGGGGCTTAGACCTCCGCCAGCGCCTGCGCCAGGTCGTCCATCAAATCCTGCTTGTTCTCCAGCCCGACCGAAAGGCGGATCAGGCCCGGCGCCACCTCCAACGGCGAGCCTTGCGTCGAGCCGTGCGTCATCGCCGCCGGCAGCTCGATGAGCGACTCCACGCCGCCCAGCGACTCGGCCAGCGCAAAGAGCTTCGTGCGCGCCACCAGCGCCCTTGTCGCCGCGGCGTCGCCCCGGATGAAAAACGAAATCATGCCGCCGCCGTTGCGCATCTGTCGGCGGGCGATGGCGTGCTGCGGGTGCGTGTCCAGGCCGGGGTAGATGACCTCGGCCACTTTGGGATGGTCGGCCAGGAACTGCGCGATGGCCAGCGCGTTCTCGCCGTGCCGCTCCATGCGCACAGGCAGGGTCTTGATGCCGCGCAGCACGAGGAAGCAGTCCAGCGGCCCCGGCACCGCGCCCGCTGCGTTCTGTAAAAACTTCAGTTGCTCGTGCAGGGCTTCGTCGCGGGTCACCAGCGCGCCGCCCACCACGTCGGAGTGACCGCCCAAATACTTCGTCGTGCTGTGGATGACTACATCCGCGCCGAGCGTTAGCGGCTGCTGCAGGTAGGGCGTGGCGAAGGTGTTGTCCACCACCACCCTGATGCGCGGATTGTGGGCGTGGGCGATCTCGGCCACGGCGTGGATGTCCACCACCTTCAGGCGCGGGTTGGTCGGCGTCTCGATCCATACCCAGCGGGTGTTAGGCCGCAGGCCCTCCCGAACGGCCTGAAGGTCGGTCAGCTCGGCATAGGAGAACTCGATGCCGTATTTCTTGTACTGCTTGTCGAAGAGGCGGAAGGTGCCGCCGTACACGTCGTTGCTGGCCAGCACATGGTCGCCGGGATTGAGCAGCTTGCAGAGCGTGTCAATAGCGGCCATGCCGGAGGCGAAGGCCAGCCCGAACGGAGCGCCCTCCAGCGCGGCCAGGCAGGCCTCCAGCGCCGTGCGGGTCGGGTTGCCGGTGCGCGCGTACTCGTAACCCTTGTGCTCGCCCACGCCGCTCTGCACGAAGGTCGAGGTCTGATAGATCGGCGTCATCACGGCGCCCGTGGTTGGGTCGGGTTCCTGTCCGGCGTGGATGGCGAGAGTTTCAAAGTGGTGGGGCATGGTGGAGATTGGGGATTGGAGATTGAAGACTGAAGATTGAAGACTGATGATGCCCGCAAATTGTCAATCAGAAATCAAAAATCAGCAATCCGCAATAGGCCATCAGCCATCGGCTACCGAAAGGTATAATCCCCGGCATGGCTGAACTTCGCTTCTATGAAGACCCCGAGGATATCCCCATCCCCCTGCCGCGCAACGAGATGCGCTTTGACGACGTGAGCGTGCAGCCCTACGCCGATGGCCGGCGCGTGAGGCTCAAGTTCAAATTCCCGCCGTTCGCGGAGCGCCCCAGCGTGGATGCTTGGGTGACCAACGCCGAAGGCCACGTCGTGGCCAGCATGAGTCTGATCGAGGCCATCGAGCAGGATTTCGAGTTCACGTTGCATCTGCGCGGGCCGGAGCCGCGCGGCGACCATACCTTGCACCTGACGCTCTACTATCCGCTCAGCGACGAGCGGCCCGACGAGAAGCAATTGGTGGACGAGCGTACCGTCCCGTTCACCCTCTAGCCGCCCTACTGAAGCCTGCCTTCGAACGCAGAAGGTTCGCGCGTAACGAAATTTTTTCACTTCTGCGAGCGCCCCGCCGCTCAAGGCCCTTGACCATGACCGATCTCCGTCCCTGGCAGGTGCTGGCCTCCGAGCAACTGCTGGATTATTCCCCCTGGCTGCGCGTGCTGCGCCAGACGGTGCAATTACCCAACGGCCACATCATTCACGATTACGTGCTGACGCCCGGGCGTGACTATAGCATGGTAGTCGCGCTCACCGACGACGAACGGGTATTGCTGGTGCGGCAGTACAAGCACGGCCTCGGTCGCGTGGTCTATGATTTCCCCGCCGGCTACCTGGAGACGCCCGACGAGGACCCGCTGGCCGCCGCGCAGCGCGAGCTGCTCGAAGAGACCGGTTACGTTGCCCACCGCTGGACGCGCCTCGGTGCGTTTCATCTGGACACCAATCGCTCGGCAACTGCCGCGCACCTGTTCCTGGCACAGGGGCTGACTCAGGTCGCCGCCCAATGTCTGGATGACTCGGAGATGCTCACTCATCACTTCGTTCACTGCCGCGAAGTGTTGCCGCTCCTGAGCAGCGGGCAGATGTCCGGCATCGGCTGCGCCGCGGCGTGGGGCCTGGCGCAAATCTATCTGGCCGATCAACGCCCGCCGGCGAAGTAGCCCGGCGCGCCTGACTCGATGACAATTCACGAACCGATTGACGAAGAAGCGCTCGAGCACGAACTGCACACTCGCCACCCCGGCCTCTCGCTGGCGACCTTTCCGCAAACGCTGCTGCATTTCGTGCCTTACCGGCTGAAGGTCCGGCTGGCCGCCGGTTCGGTGGGCCGGCGCGTGTGGACGCTGGCGTGGCCGTCGGTTGCCGAGCAATCCCTGCTCACGTTGATCGGCCTGGTGGATGCCTACATCGTGGGACACCTAGGCGCGGCGGCGCTGGCCGGCGTGGGGCTGGGCGGGCAGGTGCTGAACCTGGTGGCGGCGCTGTTCGGCGCAATCGGCGTGGGGACGACGGCGCTGGTGGCGCGTAGCATCGGCGCGCAGGACGCGGGTGAGGCCAATCGCCTGTTGCGGCAGGCGCTGCTGCTGGCGCTGGCGCTGGGCGCGGTCGTGGCGCTGGCGGGCTGGTTGCTGGCCGAACCCATCATCCGCCTGCTGGGCGCAGCGCCTGAAGTGGTAGTGACGGGCACGGCCTGGCTTCAAACGGTCGCGCCCTCGTTCGCCTTCATCGGCGTGCTGCTGGCCGGCAACGCAGCCCTGCGCGGCGCGGGCGATACGCGCTCGCCGCTGTGGGTGATGCTGGTGGTCAACGCCGTCAACATCGCCGTTGCCTGGCCGCTAACGCGCGGCGCGTTCGGATTGCCGGCGCTGGGCGTGGTCGGCTCCGGCCTGGGCGCAGCTTCAGGGCAGATCATCGGCGGGGTGATGGTGCTGGCGCTGCTGTTGCGGGGTCGCGGCCCGTTGAAGTTCGGTCTGAGCGTGCCTGCGCCGGACTTCGGGCGTCTGCGCCGCCTCCTCAACATCGGCCTGCCGGCGGGTGCGGAGCAGGTGATGCTCCAGCTGGCGCTGCTCAACCTGGCGGCCATCATCTCGACGTTCGGCACGGCGGCGTATGCCGCGCACAGCGTCGGCCTGCGTATCTCGGCGCTCTCGTTTCTGCCGGGCTGGGGCTTCAGCATCGCGGCCACCACGCTGGTCGGGCAGGAGCTGGGGGCGCGCCGCCCGGAGCGTGCGCGGCAATCGGCCTACGCCGCGTTCGGGATGGCGTTCGCAGTGATGTTCTTCATGGGCGCCGTGCTGTTCATCTTCGAAGCGCCCATCCTGCAAATCTTCACCGGCGACCCGGCGGTGCTGGCGGCGGGCGCGATTGTCATTCGCATGTCGGCGCTGCAACAGCCGGTGCTGGCCGCTTCGTTCGTCTTCTCCGGCGCGTTGCGCGGCGCCGGCGATACGCGCACGACGATGCTCATCACCATCACCGCCATCTGGGGCCTGCGTTTGCTGCTGGCGTACTTCTTCGGGATTGTTCTGGGCTGGGGGCTGTTCGGCGCGTGGCTGGCCATCTGGTGCGATTTCGCCTTCCGCGCGACCATGTTCTACCTGCGCTTTCGCGGCGGCAAGTGGGAAGCGCTGCGGGTGTAGCCGTTCAGTCTTCAGTCTTTAGTCATGATTGAAGACTGATGACTGATGACTAATGATTTTCACTGCGCCGTGCGGCGACAAGGAAGAGCAGGCCGGCCAGGTTGGTAGCGGCGGCAGCGAAGAAGAAACTGCCGGCGCCGAGCGCATCGAAGGCCCAGCCGCCGAGCCCTGCGCCCAGAGCTGCGCCCAGTCCAAAGGAGGCCGCCGTGAGCAGCGCCTGCGCAGTAGCGTTCAGGCCCACAGGCGCACGCTCGTCGGCGTAGGCCACGCTGCCCACCAGGAAGGCGCCGAACGAGGGGCCGTGGAGCGCCTGAGTCAACAGCACGCCCAGCGGCTGCCCCGCGATGCCCACCAGCGCCCAGCGCACGGCATAGGTCAGCCCGCCCAGCACCATGCTCCCCCACGCGCCGAGCCAGCGCAACAGTTTCTGCGAGTAGCGCAGCACGGGCAGTTCGCTCAGCGCCGAGAGAGCGTTAGCATAGCCGACCAGCGTGGCCGCGCCGCCCAGCGTCTGCAAATGGATGGAATAGAACGAGAACGCGGCGTACACTGCTGCCCCGCTGACTAGACTGCCGGCCAGGAACAGGCTGAAGGAAGGCTGGGTGAGTAACCGGCGCAAGCCGGCGGAGTAGGTGGTGCGCAGGATGCGCTGCCGGGCAGGCAGGCCTAGCGCCACAAGGCCGGCCATTCCCAGGCTGATAGCGTAGACGTAGAACAGCCACGCCGGCCCGAGGGTTTGCACCGCCCAGCCGACCAGCAGGACGTGAGAGATGTAGCCAAGCGTGCCCCACAGCCGGAGGTCGCCGTAGGATTGCTTTGTGCCCTCGACCAGTTCCAGTGCGGCGCTGTCAATCAGCGGGCCGAGGCCGGAAGCGAAGAAGTTCGCTGCCAGCGCCAATGCGGCTAGCGCGCTGAAGTCGGTCGTGAGCGGTGCAAGAAGCCCGGGCAAGATCGGCGCAAAGGAGAGCGCCGCGAGCAGCGGACGGTGTAGCCGGAAGCGATCCGCTAAACTGCTCCAGAGCGTGCCCGCCGTCAGGTTGCACAGCGGCCCGATGCCGGCCAGCAGGCCGATTTGCAAGCCGCTCAGGCCCAACTGCTGGTAGAACAGGCCGACGAAGGGGAAATATGCGCCGACCGCGCCGAAGAAGAAGTAGTAGTATGCGCTCGCCAGCCACGCCGGGCCGAGGCGCACACGTCGCCTTTCGCGCCGGAGAGCGGCCACGCTAGTTGCGGCCCACGGTGTGCAGAAAGATGAAGTTGGCCGGGACAAGTTTGGTCGGCGGGATGCCGGCGATGAGAATGACTTGCTGGCCGGGACGCACCGGGGAGTTGAGCAGCATGGCCGCCTCGACGTGCGCGACCATCGTCTCGACGCTGTCGGCGTGCGGCACCAGGTAGGGCGTCACGCCCCACATCAGGCTCATGCGCGTGTACGTCTTCGGGTCGGGCGTGAAGCCGAGGATGGGCACATGCGGGCGGGCTTTGGAGAGCACACGCGCGTTGCGACCGGTCAGCGAGAAGACGGCGATGGCCTGCACTTCGCGGTCGTGGGCCAGCTCGCGGGCAGCGCGCGCCAGCG
>JAVQXV010000157.1:0-7126 GCA_033577755.1 Anaerolineales bacterium | reverse complement strand
GCCATCTTCGAGGCCCACCAGATGTTTCTCGAAGATGAAGAACTACTGGCCTCGCTGCGCGCCGCCGTGCTCGAGCAGCGCCTCATCGCCGAGGCCGCCGCTCACGATTCGTTCGAACACTACGCGCAGGCGCTGGAGAGCCTCGAAGAGGCCTACTTCAAGGCCCGCGCCGCCGACGTGCGCGACGTAGCCCGGCGCGTGCTGGTCTGTCTGAGCGGCCATTCCGACCAGACCGGAGTGCTTACCCAACCTTCGGTCATCTTCGCCGACGACCTGACCCCGTCGGATACCGTTCAATTCGAGAAAGAGCACATCCTGGCGCTGGTGACCGCGCGCGGCGGCCCGACCTCGCACACCGCCATCCTGGCGCGCGGGCTGGGCGTGCCCGCCGTGGTTTCCGTCCCGCTCGACGTGAACGACCTGCTGCCCGGCGTGCTGGTCGGCGTGGACGGCGAGAACGGCGAGGTCACCGTCGGCCCGACGCTGGCCGAGTTGAACCGGCTGCGCCAGCGCCAGGCCGAGTGGCAGGCCCGGCGCGCCGCACAGCTCTCTGCCGCGCACCAGCCCGCCGTGACCCGCGACGGTCACACGGTGGAGGTGGTCGCCAACATCGGCAACGCGGCGGATGCGCGCCTGGCGCTGGAGAACGGCGCGGAGGGCGTGGGCCTGTTCCGCACCGAGTTCCTGTACCTCGACCGCGACTCGCTGCCGGACGAGGCCGAGCAGGTGGCCGCGTACCGTGAGACCTTCAGCGTGCTGGGCCGGCGCGTGCTGGTGGTGCGCACCCTCGATATCGGCGGCGACAAGGCCGTTCCCTACCTCGGCCTGCAACAAGAGCCGAACCCCTTCCTGGGCTGGCGCGCCATCCGCATGATCCGCGAGCGGCCCGACGTGCTGGCCGGCCAGCTGCGCGCGCTGCTCATCGCCGGCGGCGAGACCGGGGCCGACCTGCGCATCATGCTGCCGATGGTCTCCAGCCTGGGCGAGATTCACCGGGCGCGCGAGTTGTTCGAGGAAGCCTGTGACAAACTGAAGGCAGAAGGGCGCACATTGCCAGAGCACGTGCAATTCGGCATCATGGTGGAGGTGCCCTCCGCCGCGCTGATGGCCGATGTGCTCGCAACGCACGTGGACTTCTTCAGCATCGGCACCAACGACCTGACGCAGTACACGCTGGCGGTGGACCGCACCAACGAACGCGTGGCCGCGCTCGCCAGCCCCTATCATCCGGCGGTACTGCGGCTCATCAAGATGACGATTGACGCCGCGCATGCGCACGGCAAGTGGGTGGGGATGTGCGGCGAGCTGGCCGGCGACGTGATGGCCGTGCCGCTGCTGCTCGGCCTGGGCCTGGATGAGTTCAGCATGGCCCCGGCCTCCATCCCGGCGGTTAAGGCCGCCATCCGCGAGTGGACGCTGCCGGCCTGCCGCGAGGTGGCCGCGCACGCGCTCAACCTGCCGCAAGCCATTGACGTCATCGAGTATTTGAAATCGGTGACGCCGCACTAACGCGCCTCGGCCCGCCGCCGCCGGTACTCCTCCACCTCGATCATCGGCGGGCGCTCACGCTCGGCGATCTCTTCCACTTCCAGAAAATAGCCGGCGGCCTCGTGCCGGATGAGCTTCATCGTCTTGTTCACGTCGGCGACGATGGCGCGCTCGTAGTGGCGCTCCAGTTTGCGCATCACCGCCTGGATGATGGCGAACGACATCTTGCTCAGGGCTTCGAGCGTCTGGTTGTGGTGGATGCGCTCCAGCAAATCCACCTGCGCCAGGCCCGCCAGGCCGTAACGCTCGAAAATTTCAATGAGCAGGCCAATCTCCACGCCGTAGCCGGAGAAGAACGGGCACTGCTCCAGTGCGCTGCGCCGCCCGGCGTACTCGCCGGAGAGCGGCTGCACCACGCCGGAAAGCTCCGGGTAAAACAGGTTGAGCAGGGGACGGGCGGTCAGCTCGGTGACGCGCCCGCCGCCGCCGGCCTGCACTTTGTCGCCCACGCGCAGGGGCCGGCGATAGAAGCCCTTGACGAACTGGATGCGCGGGTTGAGCAGCAACGGGCCGAGGATGCCGTAGACGAAGCGCGGGTGGATGTTGACGATGTCGGTGTCTATCCACGCGATCAGGTCGCCCCGCGTCACCAGCAGGCTCTTCCACAGCGCCTCGCCCTTGCCGGCGCGCGCGCCCAGCTCCGGCAGCAGTTGCTGATGAATGTACACCGGCACGCCCAGCCTCTGAGCGATGGCGCGCGTCCGGTCGGTGGAGTCTGAATCGATCAGCACAATCTCATCGAGCAGCGGCACACGGTCCATCAACGCACGCTTCACCGTGCGGATGACCTTGCCGACGGTGGCCTCTTCGTTCAACGCCGGGAGCGCCAGGCTGATGGTGAGCTGCTGTTCCCGTTTCAGGCGCACGAGTTGCTCGAGGTCGGCAAACTCGTCGGCGTCGAAGGTGTTCTCGGCGAACCACTTGTCCACCAGGATGGAGATGGCCTGCGCGCCGATGGTCTCGTCGGTCACGGCGTCCGGCATGGAGCGCCGGGTACGCACCACCATCACCGCCGCCGGCGAGTCGCTCAGTATCCGCTCGGCCACCGGGCCTAGGCCGCTGACGCCGTGCAAGGGCCGCGCCGCCGCGCCCATCACCACCAGGTCGTAGTGCCGACTCTCTTCCAGGATCGTCTTCGCGGTGTCCTCCGTGACGACCGAGCGCTTCTGCACTTCCGGCAGGCGTGCCAGCACGCGCTCCAGCCCCTTGAACGGCGCGTTCGAGCCGCCGTCGCTCTTCAGTTCGATGTGCAAAGCGGTCAGCTCCTCGGCTTGCAGGCTGAGGCCGATGCGCAACGCCAGTTCGGCGTACGGGCCGCCGCGTATCGGGATGAGCACACGCGCCGGCCTCTCCGGGAAGGGCGCCGGGGCGCCGCTCACAACCGGGCCGCGCACCAGCGCCAGATCGCAGGGCGGGCGCGCCAGCACTTCGGTCAGAGTCAGGCCGAGCGCGCTCAACTGGTCGCAACATTCCAGCACCAGCAGGTCGGGCTTTTCGGCGGCGATGAGTTGCTGTAGATCCAGCCACGGCTGAAACGAGACGATGACGTTGCCGCGCGTCTGGATGCCGGGCAGAGCGGCCAGCCGGCGCAGACGCTTGCGCATCTCCTGCGCCTTCTGTGCGCCGGCGCTCATGGATTCGCCTTCGGCCAGCTTCACCATACCGACGACGCGCACTTCGGATGAGAGGGCGCGGGCGGCCTCCACGGCCACCAGGCTTTCGCAACCATGCACCAGGGTCGTCAGGACGCGCTGAAGGGAGGGGAATGGAGAACGCGCAGCCATCTTAAGTCCTTTCTTTTTGACTGCTCAGTCATCCTGATTTATCTGCAGGTGACGCAGCTTATCACAAAGAAAAGCTGCAGATTTCCTCCACGAAAACCTGCTTAGAGCGAATTCCTGATTGATTTACGGTTCTGTGGCTTGAAAACAGGTCGAATTTCGCATGCCGTGCCGTAATTCAAACTGGAAATTGCTCTAATCTGTGGATAAATCAGCATACCTGGGCAGTTACAATACCATCTCCAATTGGGACGGGTATAATGCAGCCACCTCATCTGGGAGAAAGTTTGTGTCCATGCCGCTCCGCCGCGTGCTCGTCGTTGAGGATGACCAAAATGCCTTTCAGCTGCTCAAGCTAACCCTGCGGCATTTGCCCATTGAGATCGTCAACGCGCCATCGGTGGCGGAAGCTATTGCCTTTATCGAGCAGGAAGTGCCGGCTCTCATCTTCCTGGACATTAACCTGCCGGATGCATACGGTTGGAAGGTGTTGGAGGCGTTCAAGGAGACCGGCCGGATCAGGCACACGCCCATCATCGTGCTAACCGCGCACAAGGAACCGGTGCATCGTCTCATCGGCTCCTTGCAGTCGGTAGCTGTCTATCTCAACAAGCCGTTCAAACGCGAGGAACTGCTCAAACGTGTCTCGACTCTGCTTAATCTGTGAATGACTGAGCGACCTCGTCTCACAACAAGCAACGGGCTGCGGGTGATTGTGTTGTTCACAGCCCTGACGCTGCTCGGCCCACAGGCTGCACCTGTAGGCATGGTCGAGTTGCTGCAACGCGCCGAAACCGCAATCGTGCAGCAAGATTATGCCGCCGCCGCCGATTCCCTCGCCGAAGCTGCCCAACGCCTGCCCTACGACGTGAAAATCGTCCGGCGCGCCGGCCTGGCCGAAATTTCCGCCGGACGCTTCGACGCGGCGATCGCGCGGCTGCACAGCGCGGCGGCGCTCGCCGGCTGGACGCCGGGGCTGCGAGTCGCAATCGGCGATGCCTACCTGGGCAAGGGTGACCGCGTAGCCGCCATCGCGCAGTGGGAAGAAGCACTGGCCGAGCTTCCCGGCGAAGATGCGCTGCTGGCGCGGCTGGCATCAGCCTACGAAGCCGAGGGACAGTTCGCGCAAGCGGCGGAGATGCTCAACCGCCGTTTGCAGGCAGGCCGCCGCGAGCCGGCAGTATTGTATCGTCTGGCGCTGATTACGGCAGCCACGGCGCCTGACGAAGCCATTGCGCCGCTGACGGTCGCTGCCGAAGTGCCCTCAAACTTTGCAACCGCCGCACGCAAGCTGCGCGGCGCCTTGCAGGAAGCGCAGGCGCAGGGCATCCCGGCATACACCTTTGGCCGAATCGGCTATGAGCTGGTGCAGTTACAGGAGTGGGCGCTGGCCGAGCATGCGTTGACCCAGGCGGTGACGCTCGACCCGACCTATGCTGATGCGCATGCTTACCTGGGGCTGGCGCAGGACTTGCAGGGGCGAGACGGGCGAGCCGGCTACGAGCGCGCCGTACAGCTCGCGCCGCAATCGCCGCTGATTCATTACCTCTTCGGCCTGCACTACCGCCGGCGGGGTGAATCGGCCAAAGCGTTGCCCTACCTGCAAACTGCGCAGCAGCTCGACCCGCAGAACCCCGCCATCGCTGCCGAGATCGGAGGCGCTTACGCGGCGCAGGGCGATCTGGTCAACGCCGAGGTCGCCTTCACGCGCGCCGTCGAGCTGGCGCCAAGCGATGCCAAGTTTTGGCTGCTGCTGGCGCGCTTCTACGTGGACAACGAATTCAAAGTCGCCGAGTTGGGACTGCCTGCCGCACGTCAGGCTGCCGGACTGGACGAGAACAGCGCCCTGGCTGCCGACGCGCACGGCTACGCGCTGATCATCACCGGCGACTTTGTTAATGGGCGCAAACAGCTGGAGCGCGCCCTGGCCCTCGACCCGAACCTGCCCAGCGCCTACTATCACCTGGGCCGGCTCTATCAGATTCAGAACAAAGCCGACGAGGCACGCGCCGCGCTCAATCATGCGCTCGCCCTCGACCCACAAGGCCCGATAGGGCGGCTGGCGCTGAAGGCGCTGGCGTTGTTGCCGTAAAGACCCCTCAGCAAGAAAGCGTTTAGCTGGTAAATCCCGGCGCGAAACCGCCGGCTTCGGCGCCCTAAGCCGCGCAAGACCTGTCGAGTCTGATATACTTTGCGCGATCATAAACCGCACTTTCCTGAGTCTACGAATGGACACGAAGACACACGAATGAACAGAATGGCGCTACGGAAAAAAGTCCATTTGAAGTGCGAAGACGCGCGCGAAGAACGCGAAGGAAAACAAAAGCGAAACCCTTGCGCTCCTTGCTGCGCTCCTCGCCGCTTCACGGTGAGATCGTGATTTTGCAGTGCACTCACGAATGGACATGAACGCACACAAATGAACAGAGACTAGTCGTGGAAATTCGTGTTCATTCGCGGACGAAAAGCGCAATCGGTGACCGCGGGCGGTACACAATCCGGTCAGCCCGACAGGTCGGCCTCGTCTCTCACTCGGCAAGCCGCATGAGCAAACTGCCCGAGTTCTACCTGCGTTTCAAAAAAAGACCATCCCCGAGTCTGGAAGGCCTATGAGAGGCTCGCGCAGCCGCAGCCGAGGAAGGCCTGCTCGATGCCAAAATCTGCGAGCTGATCAAGCCAGGGATGGCGGCGGCGACCGAATCCGAGAATGCCGTGCACTCACACACGCACTGCACACCGGAGGCCGGCGCAACTGTGGAGGAGATCGAGCCTACGGTGATGCTCGCGGTGACCACGCGCGGTTTCCCGGCGATGATCACGGCGCCGACTTGGGCGCAGGCCGCCATCTCCGGGCACGAGTCGTAACAACGCGACCGGCGACTCAATTCCCATCCGTCTCCGAGCCTGCCGGCCGGGTCGCACTTCGGCGCGATGGCCGCAGGCCGGCTGCCCGGCGCAGCCCCGGTCGGTCTGGAAACAGGCCGGCCCCCCGACACTTGGAAAGGAGACGACCCAGCCCAGATGGCTTGGGCCGTCTCGGAGCGAGACGGCCTGTTGCTTTGTGCGGGAGGCTCTGATGAAGACTTTGCGCGAACTCCTGGATGCTTCTGCTGCCCTGCACCGGCATCTCTGCCCACGTCAGGTGCTCGGCGTTCGGATGGGCCTGTTGGCCGGCGAGGTGCTCGGCCTGGCGCTGCCGCAGACGGACAAACGGCTCCTGACCATCGCCGAGACCAACGGCTGCGCTGTGGACGGCCTCTCGGTGGCGACCGGCTGCTGGGTGGGCCGGCGCACCCTGCGCATCGAGGACTTCGGCAAGGTGGCGGCCACCTTTGTGGATACGCACACGGGCCGGGCGGTGCGGATCGCGCCGCGCGCCGGCTGCCGGGAGCGCGCCCGCGACTATGCGCCGGAAGCGCGCAACAGGTGGGAAGCGCAACTGCTCGGCTACCAACGCATGCCGAATGAGGCCTTGTTATCCGTCCAATCCGTTCAACTCAAAGTCCCCGTCGCGCAACTTATCAGCCGACCCGGCGTCCGCACCCTCTGCGACCTATGCGGCGAGGAAATCATGAACAAGCGCGAAATAGTCCGCGAGGGTCAGGTGCTGTGCCGCGCCTGCGCCGGCGAGAGCTACTACCTGCTGACCGCCGACTTCGCCGCCTGCGCCGGTTGGGCCTCGGAAGTACGGCTGGCGGCAGCCCCGTTCATTCCGCAGACAAGTCCACTGCAAAGAGGTGTACACGCAAAGGTTGTCAGGGAACAGGCCGCCCCTTCGACTGCCGCTTCGCTTCGCT
>JAVQXV010000156.1:0-7191 GCA_033577755.1 Anaerolineales bacterium | reverse complement strand
TCGCGGTCGTGCGGGTAGGCGCGCACCACCGCGTACGTGCAGACCGGCGTCGTCTTCAGCGTGGGGCCGCTTGTGCTCGGCGTGCCGAAGGCAGCGGGTGGCGCTTTCGTGCTGCAAATGTCCGGCGAGCGGGAGGCCGACCACCACCACGCCACGCCGAGGCCAATCACCAACAGCGCCAGACCGATCAACAAAGGTCGGTATCGCATACTCAAGGCGGTATGGGAGCGCGCCGCAGACAACCTGCAACGTTCAACCAGTGTTACGCAACCCGGCGGCGATGCCATTGATGGTGAGCACAATCACCTCGCGCAGCGCTTCGGCCTCGGCGCACTCCGGGTCGGGCAAGGCGCGCAACCGACGCAGCATCTCTACCTGAATGAAGTTGAGCGGGTCTACATACGGGTTGCGTCGTAGGATGGAGCGGCGAATGATGGGGTTGCCGGCCAACAGCTCCGGCTGTCCGTTGATGGCGAGCACGGCGTCGCGCGTGCGCTCGAACTCGGCACGGATGCGGCGGAAGAGCGCTTTGGCCAGAGCGCGGTCGGGGACGAGGGCAGTGTAGTGCGCGGCGATTTCCATATCCGCCTTCATCAGCGACATCTCGGCGTTGTCAATCAGCGCGCGGAAGAAGGGCCAGCCGGCGTACATGGCTTGAAGAGATTGAAGATCGGAGATTTGGGATTGCAGAGCAGCGCCCAGGCCATACCAGCTCGGCAGGTTGAAGCGGCTCTGCATCCACGAGAAGACCCAGGGGATGGCGCGAACGTTGGTCACTTGTAGTTCGCCGGCGCGCCGCGCCGTAGGCCGCGAGCCGATGCGCAGCCGGCTGATTTCATCCACCGGCGTAGCCGCGCGCCAGAACTCAACGAAGCCGGGCGTCTCGTACACCAACGCACGATACTCGCGCCACGCAACGGCGGCCATCCGATCAAGGATGGAGCGCCACTCAGGGAGGACGGCAGACGACAGGCTGCCGTCCACGGCCTCTGCGCTCGCCAGCAGCACGGCACTGACGATCTGTTCCAGGTGACGGTGCGCCAGCGCCGGGTTGGCGTAACGCAGCGCCAGATTTTCGCCCTGCTCCGTCATGCGGAAACGACCGCGCATGGTGCCGGGCGGCTGGGCACGGATGGCGCGGTTGGCCGGGCCGCCGCCGCGCGCCACCGTACCACCGCGCCCGTGGAATAGCGTCGGTCGCACGCCGTGCTCATCGCAAACGCGCGTGATGGTCTCCTGCGCCCGGTACAGCGCCCAGTTCGCCGCCAGATAGCCGCCGTCCTTGTTGCTATCCGAATAGCCGATCATCACCATCTGCTCGTTGTCACAGGTAGCCAGATGTTGGCGATAGGCCGGGTGAGTGAAGAGCGCGGCCAAGATGCGCGGCGCGGCCTCAAGGTCGTTCACGGTCTCGAACAACGGGACGATGAACAAGCCGTCGGCACAGCCGGCCCAGCGCGCCAGCAGCAGCACCGTCAGCACATCTGCCGGGCCGCGCGTCATGCTGATGATGAACGGGCCGAGCAGCGCGTCGCCGTAGATGCGGCGCGTGCGGGCAATGAGTTGAAAGAGCGCCCAGGTTTCGGCGGTATCACGGGTGATGCCGGCATTGGCAGCCAGCGCAGCGGGCCTCGGCTCGGCCAGCAGGCGGTCAAGCGTAGCACGGCGTTCTTCTTCCGAGTTGCGCGCAAAGTTCACATCCAAGTCGAGGCCGCGCAGCAGCTCACCGAGGGTTGCCGCCAGCCGCAGTGAGTCTTCGCGTACGTCCAATCGCGCAGCATGCAGGCCAAAGATGTCCAGCCGGCGGCGCTCTGCCAGGAACTCGCCACCGGCCAGCTCCGGCGGCAGGCTACGCGCTATCAGGTCAAGCGGCGGAACAAGCGCCTCAAGGCTGACCAAAGGTCGGTGGTCGCCGCTGCCCAGCAGGCGCGCCGTCATGTTGTCCTGTGCCGCATGCTCCAGGTCGGCGGCCAAAATCGAAAGGGCCAGACGATACGGCTCGGCGGCGTAGCGGTTGGCCAGATAGGTGATGTGTCCCGGCACTTCACCGCTCAGGCGTGCTTGCAGCCAGTCCTGAAGCTCTGGGACCGGCGCAACTCGGCGCGCACTCAGGCTCAGCCGGCGCGCGAGATCCTGCAACGCTTCCTGATGCCGGGTGACCGCCAGACCGCGATGCAGGCGCAACGTCTCGGCAGTGACGGCGGTGGTGACGTTCGGGTTGCCGTCGCGGTCACCGCCCATCCACGAGGCCAGCGTCAGCCAGCGCGGCGGCGCGCTCAGGCCGGGATAGTGTTCACGCAACGCTGCTTCCAGCTCTGCATACATGCGCGGCAACGCCTGCCAGAAGACCTCACCCACGTAGTACATCGCCGTGCGCACTTCGTCGGTGACGGCGGGGCGGGCGGTGCGGGCCAGATCGGTCAGCCAGAGGGCGGTGATTTCGGCGCGGATGGCGGCGCGCAGCGACTCGGCCTCGCGCGGCAACGGTTCGCCGGTCTGAAGCTGCTGCAGGGCGGCATGGATGCGGCTGAGCTTGGAGAGGTTGGTGCGGCGCTTGGCTTCGGTGGGGTGCGCCGTGAGCACCAACTCGATGTGCAACGAGCGGAGCAGTTTTGCCATCTGCTCGTGCGAGATGCCGCGCTGCCTGAGCCGGGCAAGTGTGTCAAAGAGGGACTCGTCGTACGCAGGACCGACTTCGCGTTCGCGGCGGCGCAGCGCGCGTACGCGCTCGGACTCCTCGGCCAGGTTGACCAGGTCAAAATAGAGAGTGAAGGCGCGCGCCATGACGCGGGCGGTGTCGGTGGTATGCGCCTGAACTTCGGCGAGAATGGCCGCTTCGGCCTCCGCTGCCGCTGCCGCGTCCGTTGCATTGCGCCGCGCTAATGCCTGCCGGCGCAGCCGCTCCTCGGCTTCAAACAACGCAGGTGACTCACAGGCTTTGATGACTTCGCCCAACAAGTCGCCCAGCAGGTGAATGGTCTGGCTAAGCTCCATCGTAACTTACCCGAGCAGCTAGGCTCCACCACACGTGGGAATGGCATTATAACCCGCCGGGCTTGTCTTAAAATTTCCGTAGAGGCGGGCACAGGTATTGCAATCTGGGCCGATTGTTGTAAATTTCGAGATAGCGCGTAGGCCGTCAAACACTGCGCCGGACTTTGCCGCCTCTCCGGGTTAAGAGCCGGGAGCTGGCGGTGAATCTTTTTACCGGAAAGGATGTCGTCTATGTTTGACAAATATACCTACCTTAATCCCAAGCTGCATGTTGCCCCCCACCCTAAGAAGGGCGGCATGGGCGTGTTCGCCCACGAGTTCGTAGAGAAGGGCGAACGGCTCTTGGTCTGGGGCGGCGCCGTAGTCACCGAAGAGCAGTTAGCCAAGCTGCCGCCAATCCTGCGCCAGCATAGCGTACAGGTGGAAGAAGGCCTATACCTGGCCTCCGTCATCCCGGACGACGACGCCGACTATATCAATCACTCCTGCGACCCGAACGCCGGGCTGGAGGGGCAGATTGTGGTCGTGGCCATGCGCGACATCGAGCCGGGCGAAGAAGTGTGCTTCGACTACGCCATGACGGACAGCAGCCCGTACGACGAGTTCGAGTGTCAGTGCGGCGCGGCCAACTGCCGCGGGCGCGTCACCGGCAACGACTGGATGCTGCCCGAATTGCAGGAGCGCTATCGCGGCTACTTCTCGCCGTACCTGCAGCGCCGCATCGAGCGCCTGGCGACGCCGGAACGCGACTTCGCGTATCGTTAGCGGGCTGACAAAGAACAGGACAGGTGGCGCGGGAGAGCCGATAAGGCCTAATAATGGTTTTGTCGTCCGTCCCGCGCCACCTGTCCGGCCTCAGGGAAGCCACTCGGGCATGGCTGCATCCTGCGCCAGCAGCGTGATGGCGTTGGTCTCGGCAAACCAGACCAGCACTTCAGGCACGGCGTAGGGCTTGGTCAATTCAAAGCGCTGAAAGACGAGCGCGCGCCCGTACACATCCCAGCGATAGCCACCGTAGGTGTACGGCGGTTCATCTGTCACCGGGCGCTTCTCGCTGCCGTCCGGCCTGATCAGCCAAATCTGTTTGCCGGGATTGCTCTCCGGCGTGCGCCCGCTGACGGCAATCCAGGCGCCATCCGGCGACCAGACCGGTGCACCGAAATCGCTAAACTCCGGCCCCGGCGCCAGGAAAGGTCGGATCGCCTGCGCATCGAAATCCGCCAGCATCAGCGTGGCAAACGGCACGCCTGTTTCCAGACTGAGGTCGTTATAAATCATGCGCCGGCCATCAGGCGACCACGCGCCGACCGTGCCCATGCGCGTCTGAATCAACATCTCCTGCTGGGTCTCAAGGTCTAACAGCCGGATGCTGGAGTTGCCGCCGTCGAAGAAGGCTAATCGGCGACCGTCCGGCGACCAGATGGGGCCGTAGCCCAAAATCTGCGAGTCTTGATAAACCGGCCCGGCTTCGCCCGTAGCAACGTTCACCGTCCAGACACGCGGCGGGCCGTTGGGCGTTCCGGGCGTCAGTCCGGCAGGCTCACGGCTAAACGCAATCCGCGCGCCATCCGGCGACCAGGCCGGCACGGAGCACAGGTCGGCATCGCACTTTACCAGCAGGCGCGGGTTCGCGCCATCACGCTCCATCAGCCACAGGTCGGCGCCGCGCGAGTCGTTCACCAGGCTATAGACAATGCGCTCACCGTCCGGCGCGACGGCAAAGTCGTAGAGGCGGCCATCGGTGCGCGTCAGCTGTTCCGGCGTCCCACCCATCGCCGGCACCCGCCAGACTTCGCGCGCGCCACCCCCCACCCCGGAGAGATAGGCGATGTACGGCTCGCGCACCCGAAAGCTCCAGATGTAGTCCTGCCGTGCGGCGCGACCATCGCGACTCAGGGCGCCGGCCCGCAAGCGTGCAGTGTAGATGACGTCCGGCCGGAAAGGCTCCGTTGGCCGGAACCAGACCTGCCGTTCCTCCCACTGCACCTTGCCCGGCACGGGCGGCTCAATCTCCAGCCGTGTGACTACACTGTTGGCGTCCATCGTCTGTGCAAACTGCAAGCCGATGCGACCCAGCGCGCTCACCGTTCCGCCGTCGGTAGGGAAGGCCCGCACCACGCGCGCCCCCACCCGGTCGCCCAGCGCAATCACCCCCAATATCGCCAACACGAGCGCCCCCGCCACGCCCCAAACCAAATAGTCAAAACGAGTGACCGTCATCAGTCTTCAGTCTCCACTCCCCAACTATCTCTCACGGATACATATACGGATGCTCCGGCTGCTCCACCTGCTCAAGCGCGGCGGCGACGATAAGGGGCGTAGGCCGGCCATTGAATTCAGCGACATGCACCGGGCCGCGCACCCGCACCCAGGCGTTCTCCGGCAGGGCGGTGGCCTCCGGCCATTCGGCCAGCAGGGCGACTGCGGAGGCATCGGCGGCGCAACATGTCACCACAAAGCGACCGACCCAAAACTGATTTGCGGGCAGGTTCGGGTCCTTGTACACGAAGCCGATCACGTCGGCGGGCTGACCGTTGAATTCGGCAGGGTCGGCGGAGTAGTTGAAGGCGCGGATCCAGTCGAGGATGCTGCGGTCGGCGGGCGCGATTTGCAGTGTGGCGACGGCAGCGCCGCTGCCGACGGTGAGCGGGCCGGACGAGTTCAGGCCGCGGTTTTCAATGGCGCTGGCCCCCAGCGGGCGCGACGGCACAACCAGGCTCAACACCACCGGCACGGCGACCCAAAAGACGCTCCACACCGGGAAGCGTATCGGCGCGTGGGCATGAACATGGTCGTGGTCATGACCGTGCTCGTGATCGTGCGCGTAGGCCGTCGCCTCGCGCCGCCACATCCAAAAAGCGCCCAGCGCCAGCGTCAGCGAAGCCAGCGCACCGAACAGGATGAGCGGGAAAAACCGCTCGTTGATGTAGTAGAAAATCTCGCCCGTCCACAGCTTTCGAGCCAGGAGCAGGCCGAGGGCGGTCATGAGGATAGCTTGTGAAAGGCGATAGGTGCGTGGCATAGAGAGGCGTATTGCGTGTTGCGTATCACGTATTGCGTATTGTGTAGCCGAAATACGGAATACGAAATACGCGATACGCAATACGAAACACGCTTACCAAGTCATGTTCAGATTGATAAATACGCCAGCCAGGGTGGTCATTAGCAGAGGCAGCAGGATCATGTACGCAACGGCGCGGCGCTTGAATACGTTCAGGAACATCAGTGAACTCTTGATATCCACCATCGGCCCGAAGACCAGAAAGCCGAGGATGGAACCGGTGCTGAATGTGCCGACGAAGGCCAGCGCGATGAAGGCGTCCACCGTTGAGCAGATGGAAAGCAGCACGGCCAGCGCGATGAGCAGCAGCACCGAGATCACCGGGCCGGAGCCGAGGCCCAGCAGCACCGACTGCGGCAGGAGCGTCTGCATGCCCGCCGCCACCACGCCGCCGAACACCAAAAACCGGCCCATCTCAAAGAACTCGTCCACGGCGATGCCGAGCACGCGGCGCAGGCGGCTCAGCAGCGGCTCGCGCACCACCGGCCACAGGCTGATCTCGTAGTCGTGGCCCGCGCCGGCCATCACCGGCAGGCTGCGCGGCAACAGCAGGCGCTCAGGGCGCTTCTCAAAAGCAAAGACCATGCCGGTGAGGCTGGCGATGATGACGCTGAGGAGAATGCGCGCATAGAAAATCGGCCCCGGCCCGAACGCGGCCAGCGTGCTGGCGATGACGATGAAGTTGACGACGGGCGCAGCAAGAAGGAACGACACCGCCGCCGAGAGCGGCAGGCCCTTGCGCACCAGCCGCCGCGTCAGCGGCACCACGCCGCACTCGCAGACCGGGAAGACTAAGCCCATCCCGGCGCCGGTCAGCGCAGCAAGAAAGGGGTTGCGCGGCACATAGCGGCTAAAATCACCGTGGCCGAAGAAGACCTCCACCAGCCCGGAGGCCAGCGTGCCCAGCATCAGGAACGGCGCCGCCTCGACAAAGATGCCGAGGAAGATGGTGGTGAAGTTGGCAAATCGGTCGAGCAGGCCGGCCCAGTCCATAGGCGCACATGTTAGCTCAGGTGCGCGCCGGACGCCAAATTCGGCGAGCTAAGAAGTTGATGAGCGCAAAGGGTTGGCCAGTGCTGATGTGCAACTGCTCAGGCAATAGCTTTCAGCTGTTGAAAAGAATCCAAAGATGTCAC
>JAVQXV010000004.1:0-50258 GCA_033577755.1 Anaerolineales bacterium | reverse complement strand
GGCACGCATTCCACTAGAATGCGGCGGAAAATGATGCCGGGATTATGGCATGGATAGGGAAGAGCGTCAATCGCTGTGTGCGCGCGTGTGCACGCAAAGGTTGTCAGGGAACTGGCCGCCCCTTCGTCCTTCGGCGGGCTTCGCAAAGCGAAGCCACGCTCAGGATGTCCTGCGCGGCGGGCATCCTGAGCGGACGCCGAGCGAAGCCGAAGCGGCAATCGCCGGACGCCCGCCGCTCCCCTGAGCGCGCTCAGCGGAGCGAAGCCGAAGGGTCAGGGTGCGGCTGACAGGTTTTGCGTGCACACTGCCTGTACACCGCGCCGGGTTCGTATCGTGGTCGGGGGCGTCCGCGGGTGCCTGAGCGCAAGTTCAAGCTCAACGATGCACACACTTGGAGTACTCCCGGTGAGCACTTTCAAATTGAGTGCTATGACCGGCATCGGGTGCGCTGCGCACAGCGGGTGGTCTGGCCGGCTTGGTGTGGTTCGCCTGCCCCGCCGGTGCTCACTTGGTAGAAGGTCTACTTCCGGCGTTTTGCCGGCGATCACGGGTATCGTTTCGCCAAACCGTCGTTGCGGTGGACCCTGCCGCGCTTCCGCACCCCGGAGCAGGCCGAGTGCCGGAGCGACCGGATGCCGTTCCTGACCTGGGAACTGTGGCTCGCCCGACCGCCGGTGAACGAAAAAACCCTGCCCTGGCAGAAGCCGATACGCCGCTTATCGCCGGGCCGCGTCCGGCAGAGCCTGGGGGCAATTTTGGCGTCGCCGGGCACACCGGCGCAGTTGCCCCAACCCCGCGGACAATCGCCCGGCTGGCCGGTAGGACGCCCACGCCAACGGGCGGAACGCTTCCCCATCGTCAAAAAGCGCTGCTCATGCCGCTGGCCGGCGCGTTTTTCGGTCTTGGTTAGGGTGCGGCTCACCCTCGGCAGAACCGAGGGCAGTTTGGTTAGTCTAAACTCGAGTTACGCCGATGAAACAAAGAAGCCCAAGCCATCTTGATGAAACGGCTTGGACGCCTTAACGGACAAACCGGCCGCACGTCTTACTTCAGCGCGCCGACGATGGCCTCGACGTTGTGGCGCATCATCTTGATGAACGTCTCTCCGCCGGCACCGGGCTTGCTAAGAGCATCGGTAAACAGCGTTGGGCCGAGCTTGACGCCGGCCTCGGCGGCGAGGCGCTCCATCAGACCCGGGTTGATGGTGTTCTCGGCAAAGATGGCCGGGACGCCGGCGGCCTTAATCTCCTCGACCAACCGGGCGAACTCCTGCGCCGACGGCTCCGCGCCTTCGGCAGTGGCAGGCAATGCGGTGGCGACGATTTCAAAGCCGTAGTCACGGGCAAAGTAACCGAAGGTGTCATGCGAGGTGACCAGCTTGCGGCGCTCCGGCGGCAATGTATTGACCTGCTCTTTGATAAAGGCTTCCAAAGCTTCAAGCTCTGAGAGATAGGCCTGGGCGTTGGAGTCGTAGGTCGCCCGGTTGGCCGGATCGGCAGCAATCAGCGCGGCCTGGATGTTTCTCACCATTTGTTTGGCGTTGGCAACGCTCTGCCAGATGTGGGGATCGTACTCGCCGTGTTCATGACCGTGCTCTTCCTCATGCCCGTGCTCATCCCCGTGTCCATGCTCTGCTTCCAGCTTGATCGGCTCGATGCCGTCGCTGACCGCGACCCGTGTCGCCCGCGAACCGGAGGCCTTGAACAGGTCGTCCAGCCAGGTCTCGAATTCCAGGCCGTTCTCAAAAACGACGTTAGCTTCGGCCAGCGCCACGCTATCGGTAGGCGTCGGCTCGTAGTTGTGTGGGTCGCTGTCCGGGCCGACCAGCACGCGCAGGTCAATCTTATCGCCGCCCACGTTCTGCACCATGTCACCCAGAATGCTGTAGGTAGCGACCACTTTGAGTTTACCTCCGGCGCTGGGCGTGGCCGCAGGGGCGCAGGCGGTCAGCGCCAAGGCAATGCATAACGTTAGCGAGAGAAACTGACGGCGTAACATAGACATCTCCTCTGCAATAACATCAGGCTGTTCACACTATCGCAGCCAGCGGTAATGCACAGTATGAGGGTCTAAGAAAGACTATAGCCCAACCATCTGGCAGCCGGTGTGCTCTGCGACACAGGCAGGGCGGTATAAACAGGCACTTTTCGGGGAGGGATGTGTGCCGCCTAACCAGCTCGCGAGGGCTGCTTGAGAGCGTTGTGTGCCGGCCTCTTTCGATAAGCTATGCTCGCTTTGGTAGAAGATTTCGGCTCAATCATGCGCTGCTGTTCACAGGCCGGCCAAATTGATGACCAGTCCAATCAGCATGGTATAAGCCGCATACCAGCCTACCAGACGCATTGTCGCGGCCTTGCCCAAAAGACGCTGGAGCATAGAGACTTCAGGGAGGGAAGATACGGTGGTCGCCATCATGACGCTGACCAGCGTGCCGGTTGGAACAACACCGCTGAGCGCCGCCAGGATGGGCGCGGTGGAGGCAGCATTAATATCGAGGGGTAAACCAAGCAGCGTGCCCACGATCGGTCCCCACCATTCGTAGCCGATGTTCTTCATCACCTGAATCAGCCCCAGATTGAAGTTGACCAGAACGCCGGCCAGAAATCCACTCAGGAGGAGGGGAAAGAGCAACCTCCGAAGCATGGCTTGCGCATCGACGAAAGCCGCCTGAAGAGGGGATGGCTTTGAGAGATGCAAGGTATGACACGTCAGCCCGGCGATTTTGTTTATAAAGTCTCCCGGGGTCAGGCCCAAGGCCGGTGCAAGGTAAGCGGTCAAAACGGCAGCTACAAAGCCGAATCCTAAATACATCGCCCCACCCGACAAACTACCGAAGGTGAACATGAAGACAATGGCAAACTCGTTCAGCGCCGGACTGGCAAATAGGAACGCCGTTGAAGCTTTGCGGCTCGCGCCGCCGGCCACGAGACCGGCATATATATTGGTGACGGTGCAGGAGCAAACCGGCGTGAGCATCCCCATCACCGTGCCACCCACTGCACCCAGCCAGTCGTCACGTCCCAGGGTCTTTTCCAGGCCTCTCGCGCCTGCCTTCAGACGCAGGAGCGCCATGCCAAAGGTGGTGAGGAAAAGAATGAGAGGCAATTTGACCCATTCGTACAGCGTGTACGAAACTGTCCTCTTGACAAACAACGGCCCAAGAGGCGTCTCGATAGACCAATCCGGCATCCACCACGTCAACAGCAGCCCTACCCACTTGCCGAACTCGGCAATCGGCTTTTCCAGGATTGGAACCACCTCGGGCAGGGATTTACCGGCGAATAACCCGAAAAGGGTTTGCCAAAGCGCATGCGCCACGATGCCCAGAAGCAACAGCAGGGCGAGGCGCGGTGACCATTGAGAATGCAGCGAGTAGAGCCGACTTCGCGCGTTCACGGGCAGTCACACTCACAACACAGGCTCTTCCGGCCATAGTGGGGGTTGGTACACGGATGACACAGACGAGCACGGATGGCGCAGAGCTTGCCTGCAAGAGTCCGTGTCCGTTCGTTCCATCGGTGCGCGCCTTTCCCGCCGAACCCCACAGAGCCACAAAACACTTTGCAGTGCAGTACCCTCAGGCGCCGGCTGCCAGCAGGCCAAACGTTGTCCGGACCCACTCCAGTGCTGCTTCAAGCGAGACCGGCGCCGGCGGGGGGACATTCTTTGCTAGGCAGGCCTCAAACCGACGGTTAAGTTCGGCAGCGTCCACGCTTCCCGCTGCGCCGATCACCACAAACTGGGAGCGCGGAATCTGTTTGCCCCACGGCTCGCCCAAGGTCAACCGCACGCGCCTGCCGACCACATGCAAAATGCCGCTCCGCTCCGGCACCTCGGCAAGATAAAGCACGCCCTTAGCGCGAAAGATGTTGGCTGGCAGAGTCTTGACCGCCTCACGAATCGCTCGATAAGAAAACGGCTCGTAGGAGACAAAGCTCCATGTGTTATAGACCAGCGAGTGATCGGTGTGCACGTGGCCGTGGTCGGTCTGCTCATGCTCATGGTCACCATGCGCATGCGCGTGGCCATCATGATGCTGAGAGTCACCCGCCGAACCCGACGCCACCTCTTCATGCACGTGAATATCCCGCCGGGTGCGCTGATGAAGCCGCTCAGGCGAGAAGGCGCCGACGCCGAGGAGCAATTCCAGGGGAGCGTTGCCGTGCACCGTTTCCAGCACGCGGGCGCGCGGCGCAACTTCCTCCACCCAGGCGCGCACCTGCTCCAGCAGCTCCGGCGTTGCCAAATCCACCTTGTTCAAAATCACGATATCTGCCAGCGCTACCTGATCTTCGGCCAGCAGGGCATCGGCGCCGGTCAAGCTCAAGACCTGCTCGGCGTCCACAACGGTCAGGATACTGTCCAGCTGAATGCGGGAGCGTAATTCAGGCAGCAGGAACGTGACGGCAACCGCTTCGGGGTCGGAGACGCCGCTGGTTTCGACGATGATGTACTCCGGCGGGTCGGCACGCTCCACAAGCTGCAGCGCCGCCTGGAGCAGGTCATCGCGGATGGTGCAGCAGATACAGCCGTTGGCCAGGCTTATGGTCTCGCCTTCGACGCCTACCACCAACTGCGTGTCAATATTGATAGCGCCGAAATCGTTGACGAGCACGGCCACGCGCAGGCCATGGTCGGCATGCAGGATGCGATTGAGCAACGTGGTCTTGCCGGCACCAAGAAAGCCGGTAAGCAACGTAAGTGGGATGGACATGAACGTTATCTCCTTCGCGGCGCGCAACACGGGCATCCGGCAGGATGCGCCGAGGGCGGCGATGTGTTCGGGGCAGGAACTTCGCGGCGGCCTGAGCCAATGGCAAAGGTGGTGAACGTCCGCTGGCATGTCCCGGCACACAGCGGGCAGGTCAGCGAGTCATTCGCCCGACTCATCGGGCGGATCTCTTCAACTTCGATTTCACACTCCGAGCACGTGTACACGTAGATGGGCATGGCCGGTCAAGAGCAAAACTCCAGGGCGAAATCAATAGCTGCTAGGTGCAGGTGCGGTCAGCCGGGCTGATGATGAGCAGCATGCGGCGACTGAAGGGCAGACTGGCATTGCGCACATACGCCGAACAATCGCAGAGTCGGATCGCGCAGGGCAAAGCCGGTGCGCTCCTCAATGTCCTCCAGTAGGCGCGCAGCATTCTGACATTCGACGTATTCGGCTTCACCGCAGCGCTCGCAAATCACCAGCGGTAGTCGTTCTGCACCGGCCGCCAGAAACGCCGGTTGACCGGCAGCATCATGCACACGCTGAATCAGTCCCAGCGCCAGCAGGCGAGCAAGGGTGCGATTGACGGTATGCAAACTAGTGCGCGGGTAGCGGGCGCGAACCTGCGCCAGCAACTGCGGTGGACGCAACACGCGCGTGCTGGTAGCAACCACCTCGACAACTGCACGGACCGACAGGGTAATGCGGCAGCCGCGCTGCTCCAGATAGCCCAGCCAGTCCTCTACAATCGTCGCCATAGGCCTGCGTAAGCGAGAGCAGAATAAGCCATCTCGTCATGGACGGCCGTGCGGTTCGTGACGAAAGCGATGGTAAAAATTGCAGCGCGAGGTCTGTGCCGAATGACACCGGACTTGGGGTTGGCACACAGAAAAGCCGCCAGGCTGGGTTGGCGCGGCCTGGCGGCTCGAGCGAGCAACAGCGCTCTACAGCGTAATCACCTGATCCGGCGGGTTGCCGGCCAGCGCCGCGTACAGGTCGGGGAAGCAGCCCACCTGCACGCCGGGGACGGTATCTTTGACGCGACACTCGGCCGGCGTCGCACGGCCTTTGCCCTCAGCATCGCACCAGCGCGGCTCGCCCTCCGCCAAATTGCGCTCGAGCGCGCACATATCGCACATCATCAGCAGGATGCCTTTCTCCTGCGCAACCCGGCTCAGCCGTTCACCGATAGGATCGCCCCGGCGCAACACGAAGATGTTGTCGTCGAAGAAGAACATGCCGACGACGGTGACGCCGTGCGTGCCGGCCTCCAGTTGCGGCAAAATCATCTTGCCGAGCTTGTAGCTGGCAGCGCGCGGCAAGGCAAACACGTAAGCGACTTTCATTGGATTGACTCCTGAGAGAATTCGTGGCGGTGAGAGAATGTTATCGTGGCAGGCTGGTCACCGTGATGCTTGATGGGACACTTCGCCGGTCGCATCGGGCACCGGCGGCAAGAATAGGTCAGCACTCGATTACGGTGCGCGCAGCCGGCCCGAAGCAATTCAAAGCTGATGCGAACCCGTTTCGCGCTGGCGCAGGAGGAAGCGCTCGTTTTCACCGCTGCCTACATTGGTCAGCAGGCCGCGCGTGCGCAGGTCGCCCAGGGTACGGGTGATGGTGGTGCGCGTCGCGCCGGTAGCCGAGGCCAGCTGCGCGTGCGTCAGCCGAAGGTCAATCAACACACCCTCCGCCTGCGGCTTCCCGAATTGTTCGGCCAGCAACGAGAGCAGGCCCAGCACGCGCTGGTCCAGGTAAGGCCGTGCCTGGATGGCGGCCCAGGCTTCCATCTGCTGCAGGCGCTCGCGCAGACGCGCCGCGAAGTCCGGCTCCTTCACAGCCTCGGCCCAGGGCTTGATGAGGACCTTCGCGTCGGTATGGGCGGCCAATTGCAGATTGCAGGAGTCCGCCGGGTGATAGACCAGCGTCTGCCCCGGCCCACATAGGCCAAGCAGCACTTCCGCACCATCGTAGTGCAAAGCGCGCAAAGCGATGACGCCGGACTGCACTTCGACGACGGCGTTGTGGTCAAGCAGCAGCGGGTCGGCGCGACGATACTCGCGGACGGCACGGCGAGCAAGCGGCGCTTGAGCGCCCGGCCTCATCAGGTCGAGCGCGCGCTGCACGGCCTGCCGGAAGGCGGCAGGCGACAGCCGCGCCGGCAGCACCGCCAGCGCGCCGGCCTGGTACGCGGCGGCAGTCAGCGCCGGACGATCGGAGCGGTTCCAGGCCAGCCAGGGCCGGCGAAGCGCTTCGCTATCGGAAAGCTTGATCAACGCTGCCGACTGCGTTGGGATCAGGATGGGCAAGTCTGCGTCCTCCAGCGCCTCGGCGTGCGTGAACATCACGGTGTAGCCGGCAGCGTGCAGATGCAGGGCCATCTTCTGAACGGCGGCATCGAGCGCACCGAGGAAGGCAATACGTTGCATGAGAAGCTTTCAGACGCGCCTCAAAGGTAACGATATAAATGGGCAGCGAGAAGATTATCACACAGGAGAGCAACCGGTATGCCCCCCAACCGCATCCCGCCCGGCCCCGGCCAGGAGTCCGTCTGGGATTACCCCCGCCCGCCGCGGGTCGAGCCGAGCAACGCGCACATCCGGGTGGTCTTCAACGGCGTGACCATCGCCGAGACGCGCCGGGCGTTGCGGGTGCTGGAAACCAGCCACCCGCCTGTCTATTACCTGCCGCCGGAGGATGTGCGCCTGGAATACTTTAGCCGCGCGCCGAACTCATCGTATTGTGAGTGGAAGGGACGCGCAGGCTACTACCATATTCGGGTCGGTGACCGGGAAGCGCGCAACGCTGCCTGGTTCTACCCCGAACCGTCGCGCGGCTTCGAGGCCATCCGCAACTACATCGCGGTGTATCCGCAGTTGATGGACGCCTGCTATGTGGACGGCGAGAAGGTCACGCCGCAGCCGGGCGGCTTTTACGGTGGGTGGATTACCGGCAACGTCGTCGGGCCGTTCAAGGGAGAGCCGGGGACGGAGGGATGGTGAGGCCATTTCGGATTTTTCGACTTAACGTGAATGCGGGATAGCGCTTTCAATCGCAAGAGCGCTCCGGGAGCGTAGAGAGAAGAAGAGAAAGAATCTCTGCGCGCTTCGCATTCTCTCCGCGATAAATCAAATCGGCAAGGCTTATCCCGAACCGGCGTGATTCCAGGATCGTAAACTGCCCGGCCGTCTTTTTCGGAGAGCCTCTCACGCCGTGTGCACGCAAGGATTGTCAGGGAACATGCCGCCCCTTCGGCTCCGCTCAGTGTGCGGCTAACATGTCTTGCGTGCACACTGGATGCAAAAAAACGCTTCGCGGAGATACAGAGAAGTCTAGAGCGTTTTCCACGTGTGCACACAAAGGTTGTCGGTGGCAGCTACATCCCAGGAAGAAAAAAGAAAGTTATGACGTGCTGTTCCGGCGATACCTCCCTTTGTTCATTCGTCGGGGTGCGTTCGCGGCTCATGATGCCTGAGCGGAACGGCGGGCGTCCGGCGATTACCGCTTCGGCTTCGCTCAGCATCCGCTCAGGATGCCCGCCGCGCAGGACCTCCTGAGCGTGGCTTCCCTCAGCGAAGCCCGCCGAAGGACGAAGGAGCGGCTGACATCGTTTGCGTGCACACAGATACTTCCAGACCTATCGAGATTTCCCCTCTTCGAGTAAAATTCAGCTCGGCCCGGCAGCGATGCCGGGACTTTCATGCCGCGCAGAGACCGGCGTGCCCCGACGCGGGGTGAGCGACGCGGCTTAGTTCAACGCAAAGGAGTTCATCATGACCCTCATCTCCATGAAGTCTCTCTTGGAGACGGGTGTCCACTTCGGGCATCGCACACAGAAGTGGCACCCCAAAATGAAGCCGTATATCTTCACCGAGCGTAACGGCATCCATATCATTGACCTGCAACAGACCGTTACCTTACTGGAGCAGGCCTACAACGTGGTGCGCGATACAGTAGCGCGCGGCGGGCTCGTCCTCTTCCTGGGTACCAAACGCCAAGCACAAGAAGCCATCCAGAAGGAAGCCGAGCGCTGCGGCATGCCCTACGTCAACCAGCGCTGGCTGGGCGGCACGCTCACCAACTGGAAGACTATCAAGGAGCAAATCAACGAACTGAAGCGCCTCGAGGAAGACAAAGCTTCCGGCAAGTTCGAGCGGCTGACCAAGAAAGAGAAACTGATGATTGATCGCCGGCTGACCAAGCTGCTCGACCGGCTCGGCGGCATCCGCTCGTTGACCAGACCGCCTGACCTGCTCTACATCGTGGACGTGCGCCGCGAAGCCACCGCCGTTCACGAGGCCAACATTCTCAACATCCCCATCGTCGCACTGGTGGATACCAATTGCGATCCAAGCGGCGTGGACTATATCATTCCGGCCAATGACGATGCCATCCGCGCCATCAAGCTGATGACCTCCAGGATCGCCGACGCCGTGATCGAAGGGCTAAGCATGCGCAAGGACGAGCCGCTGCCCCGCGAAGAGGGCGCAGAACCATATGGCGAGCCGGAGCAGACGGATGAAGACCTGCTCGGTCCATCCACGCTGGCCAAGATGGGCTCCGGCGAGCTGGAATTCTCAGAGGATGAAGACACTTTGAGCGAGGAAATTACCGAATGAGCACACTTGAAATCCCGGCCCAGCTTATTAAAGAACTACGTGAAGCAACCGGCGCCGGCGTCCTGGACTGTCGCAAGGCGCTGCAGGAGAGCAGCGGCGACTTTGCCAAGGCCGTCGCCTGGCTGCGCGAGAAGGGCCTGGCCTCCGCCGCCAAAAAGGCGGGCCGCCAGGCCAGGGACGGCAAGATCGAGCTGTATACCCACGCCGGCGGTCGT
This sequence comes from Anaerolineales bacterium, assembly GCA_033577755.1. Taxonomy (GTDB): domain Bacteria; phylum Chloroflexota; class Anaerolineae; order Anaerolineales; family UBA6663; genus JANWXR01. Next base: position 40,710 of record JAVQXV010000004.1, on the reverse strand, counting down.
GTCGGCGTGATGGTGGAGGTGAACTGCGAAACCGACTTCGTGGCGCGCACCGAGCAGTTCCAGACCTTCGCCCATGACCTGGCGCTACACGTGGCCGCCGCGGCGCCACGCTACCTAGACGTTACCGACGTGCCCGCCGACGTACTCGAGGCCGAACGTACAATCGCCCGTAACCGCGCCCGCGAGGAAGGCAAGCCCGAAAAGGTCTGGGACAACATCGTCGAGGGCCGAATCGAAAAGTTCTATCAGGAAGTGTGTCTGCTCAGACAGCCATTCGTCAAGGATGAAACTAAGACGATTGCCGATCTGCTAAAGGAAACTATCGCTGCCATCGGCGAGAACGTTGTCATTCGACGTTTCGTGCGCTGGGAACTCGGCGAGACCGCCGGCTAGCAAACGCCGAAACGGGTGGCCGGCCAACCGGTCACCCGTTTTTCTTCAGCGCGCCCAGGGTCAGGGAAACAACCCTGCGCTATTCCTTCCCCTTATTTCGTTTCCCTCTTTTTCGAGGTTCACATGATCTCTCCCCATTACCGCCGCATCCTGCTCAAAATCGGCGGCGAAGCGCTTGCCGGCATCGGCGGATACGGCATCAATCCGGAGAAAGCCGAGGAGATTGCTGCCAAAGTCAAGCAGGTGCGTGACCTGGGCGTCGAAGTTGCGCTGGTGATCGGCGGCGGCAACCTGTGGCGCGGGCGTGAAGGCCTCCGGCACGGCATGGAACGTGCTACCGCCGACTACATCGGCATGATCGGCACGGTGATGAACGCCCTGGCCCTGCAGGACGCGCTGGAGCGCTGCGGCGTGTACACGCGCACGCAGACCGCCATCGAGATGCGCGCCGTAGCCGAGCCGTACATCCGCCGTCGCGCCATCCGCCATCTGGAGAAGGGCCGCGTCGTCATCTTCGCCGCCGGCACCGGCAACCCTTACTTCTCCACCGATACGGCGGGTGCACTACGCGCTATGGAAATTGACGCCGACGTCATGGTCAAGGCCACCAAGGTGGACGGCGTTTACGATGATGACCCCCAGCTCAACCCCAGCGCCCGCAAGTTCGACCACCTCACCTATATTGAGGCCCTGAACCGCCGCCTGAAAGTGCTGGATAGCACCGCCATCAGCCTGTGCATGGACAATAACCTGCCCATCTTAGTGCTCAACCTGTGGGAAGGCGACTCGCTGGCCCGCGCCATGCTGGGCGAGAAAGTCGGCACCATCATCAGTCGCTAACGCCGCCGCCGGAACCCGGCAGACCCCTGCCTTGCATCCGCTGCCACTGGCGAGTATCCTTACAAACATCCAACCATCCACAACAGATGAGCAATTACGGCTATGGTCAAAGACGCTCTCAACCAAGCTGAGCACCTGATGAAGAATGCGATTACGGCGCTCGAAGAGAACCTGGCAACTATCCGCACCGGGCGTGCCTCGCCTGCGCTGGTGGAGCGCTTACCGGTCGAATACTACGGCTCCCCCACCCAGCTTCAGCAGCTGGCCACCATCACCGTGTCGGAGCCGCGCCAGCTGCTCATCAAGCCATTCGACCAGGCCTCGTTGAAAAACATCGAGCGCGCCATCCTGGCCTCCGAGCTGGGCCTCAACCCGGCCAACGACGGCAAGGTCATTCGCCTGAATCTGCCGCCCCTCACCGAGGAGCGTCGCCGCGAGCTGGTCAAGGTAGTACATCATCGCGCCGAAGAGGCGCGCGTCTCCATTCGCAATATCCGCCGTCACACTCACGACGACCTGCGTGAATTCGAGAAGGAGAAGCTCATCTCCGAAGACGAACTCAGGAAGGCCGAGGCCGACCTGCAAAAGCTCACGGACAAGTACATCGGCAAGGTGGATGAACTTAGCCGGCGCAAGGAAGCCGAAATCCTGGAAATCTAAAGCCCGGAGCGGAAGGATGAGGCGTTGGCCTTCTTCCTCACCCTCATTGCTATGACCGACAACTCCGTGCCCCTGGAACGCATCCCACAACACGTCGGCATCATCATGGACGGCAACGGACGCTGGGCGCTGGCGCGCGGCCAGCCGCGCTTGGCCGGGCACCGTGCCGGCGTCGAGAACCTGCGCCGCACCATCACCGCCACCGTCGAGTTCGGCATCAAATACCTAACCATCTACGCCTTCTCCACCGAAAACTGGGGCCGCCCGCCAGAAGAGATTCGCGGCCTGATGTTCCTTCTGGACGAAGTGCTTGAGAAAGAGCTGGACGAACTTCATCGGCAAGGCGTGCAGCTACGACACATCGGGCGGCTGGAAGGTTTGGCGCCACACACTCAGGAGATGGTGCGCGAAGCCATCCGGCTGACCCGGAACAACACACGCCTGGTACTCAACGTCGCCTTCAACTACGGCGGTCGGGCCGAAATCGTCCACGCCATCCGCCAGCTGATTGCCGACGGCGTCAGGCCGGAGAACGTCACGGAAGAGCTGGTCAACCAGTACCTGTACACCGCCGGCCAGCCGGACCCAGACCTGATTATCCGCACGGCAGGCGAGATTCGCGTCTCGAATTTCCTGCTCTGGCAGGCGGCCTATGCCGAGTATTATGCCGCCGATGTGTACTGGCCCGACTTCGATAAGAACGAGTATCGCCGCGCGCTGGAGCACTTTGCTTCGCGCGAGCGGCGCTTTGGCCTGACTTCGGCACAGGTTCAAGCACTAGGTTGACCGTTTGCGCCACACCGGATTCATCGGCGCACCATGCTCTCCGACCGGATCGCCGTTGCCATCCCACTGATTCCTCTGGCAGGCTGGATCATCTGGCTGGGGGGATGGGTGTATGCGCTGGTTGTGGCCATCGTCCTCGTGGTCGCCGGACGTGAATTCGTGCGCATCTTTCGCGCCGGTGGCCATCGCCCTGCCCTGCTGCTGGTGATGGTCGGAGCACCGCTGCTGGCGCTGGCGCGCTTCTTCCGCCCCGCCGATTTGAGCCTGGTGTTCGCCGGCCTGATCGCGGCCGCGCTCGTCTGGCATTTGGCCGATTTCGAAAACGGCGCGCCCGCTTCGGGCACCGACTTCGTCATCACGCTCGGCGGCATCTTCTACCTCGGCTGGATGGGCAGCTACTTCACGATGCTGCGCGTTCTGCCCGATGGCCTATGGTGGACGGCGGTGCTGATGGGCGCAATCTGGCTGGCGGACAGCGCAGCCTATCTGGTCGGACGCGCCTTTGGCCGCAACTTGCTGGCGCCGCGCCTCAGCCCGAGGAAAACCTGGGAGGGATTCTTCAGCGGCGTCGCCAGCGGCGCAATCGGCTCGGCGGTGCTGGCCTTGCTGTGGCGGCTGGGCGCCGGGCCGGAGAGCCTGGTGGATTGGCACACCGCCGGCCTGCTTGGGGCGCTTACAGGGCTGGTCGGCCCTATCGGTGACCTGGGCATCTCCATGCTCAAGCGCGAGGGCGGCGTAAAGGACTCCGGCGCGGTCATCGTCGGCCACGGCGGCGCCCTTGATCGAATTGACTCGTGGTTAATCGCTATCCCGGTCGGCTACTATGCCGTGCTTCTGCTCCAAAGCCTAAGTCAAAGGTAACTCTCACCTTCTGCTCTCTACTTTCTATTTCCTAGGAGACAGCCATGCCCGAAAAACCCACTCGCAATCTAGCCCTTGAACTCGTTCGCACTACGGAAGCCGCTGCGCTGGCAGCCGGGCGCTTTATGGGTCGCGACGACAAGGAAGGCGGTGACCGGGCTGCCGTGAATGCCATGCGCCTGGTGCTCAACACCGTTGAGATGGACGGCATTATCGTGATCGGCGAAGGCGAAAAAGACAAAGCTCCCATGCTGTATAACGGCGAAGTGCTCGGCACCGGTCAGCCGCCGCAGGTGGACATTGCCGTAGACCCGATTGACGGCACGCGGCTGCTGGCGCTAGGCCGGCAAAACGCGCTCTCGACCGTTGCCATCTCGGCGCGCGGCACCATGTTTAACCCCGGTCCCTTCGTCTACATGAACAAGATCGCCGTTGGGCCGGAGGGCAAAGGCGCCATTGACATCGAAGCCTCGCCCACCGTCAATCTGCGCAGTGTGGCGCGGGCTACCGGCAAGGAGATCCGCGACCTGACGGTGATGATCCTCGACCGGCCACGCCATGAGAGTCTAATTGCTGAGATCCGCCGCGCCGGCGCGCGCATCCGCCTGATCACCGACGGCGATGTGGCCGGCGCCCTGATGACGGCCTGGCCCGAATCCGGCGTGGACCTGCTGATGGGCATAGGCGGCTCGCCGGAAGCGGTGATCGCAGCCTGCGCCCTCAAATGCATGGGCGGCGAGATTCAGTGTAAGCTCTACCCGCGCAATGAAGACGAGACCCGCAAGGCGCTGGAGATGGGCTACGACGTGAACAAGGTTCTGACCACCGACGACCTGGTCAAGGGCGACGACGTTTTCTTCGCCGCTACCGGCCTGACCGACGGCGAATTGCTGGACGGCGTGAAGTATTACCGCGACGGTGCCCGCACCCACTCGCTTGTCATGCGCTCGAAGACCGGCACCGTGCGCGAGATTATCTCCCGCCACCGGCTCAGCAAGCTTTCACAATACAGCGAAGTGATGTATTGAAACGGTATGCCGATGCCGACCAAGTCTCGCTATTCTCTAAATTGACGGGCAGAAAAACGGGATGCTATAATTCGGTTTGTAAACCCCACAAACAACACGGCCTCGTTATCCTCAACCCGATAGAGCAGACCGTTCTGGTTTGAGCCGAGCGTTGAACCAAGTGAATCTTGAATCATCGTAACGGGGACGTTACGTTACCGTATCTCGGATAACCAATATGGACATTGCGGAGTTACAACAGCACAGCCTCGCCGAGCTGCGTAGCCTCGCCCGCCAATGGGACATCCCGGCCTACAGCAAGCTCAAGAAGGATGACCTCATCGTGCGCCTGCTGCGCGCCAATGCCGAAAAGCAGGGACTAGAGTTGCGCGGCGGTGTGCTGGAGATCATGGAGGACGGCATCGGCTTCCTGCGCGCCGAGCACTACCTGCCCGGCCCGGAGGACATCTACGTCTCGCAGTCGCAAATCCGCCGCTTCGGCCTGCGCACCGGCGATATGGTCATCGGCCAGGTGCGCCCGCCCAAAGACTCGGAGAAGTACTATGGCCTGCTGCGCGTGGAGACGGTCAACGGCCTTGACCCGGAGACGGCCAAACGCCGTCCGATTTTCGAGCAGCTCACGCCCATCTTCCCCGAAACCCGCTTCGACCTGGAAACCAACAAGAACATCCTCAGCACACGCTTTATCAACCTCATCGCCCCCATCGGCATGGGCCAGCGCGGCCTGATCGTCTCCCCGCCTAAGGCCGGCAAGACCACCGTGCTCAAGGATATCGCCAACGCCATCAGCACCAAATATCCTGATGTGCATCTGATGGTCGCCCTCATCGGCGAGCGCCCGGAAGAGGTGACAGATATGGACCGCTCGGTCGAAGCGGAGGTGATTGCCTCAACCTTCGACGAGCCCGTGCAGAGCCACTGCCGCGTAGCCGAGATCGCACTTGAACGCGCCAAGCGGCTGGTGGAGGGTGGCCGACATGTCGTCATCCTGCTGGACTCGCTCACCCGCCTGGCACGCGCCTACAACCTGGTCGTCACCCCATCGGGCCGCACGCTCTCCGGCGGCCTCGACCCGGCGGCGCTCTACCCACCCAAGAAGATCTTCGGCGCGGCACGCAACCTGGAAGAGGGCGGCTCGCTGACCATCGTCGCCACCTGCCTGGTGGATACCGGCTCACGCATGGACGACATGGTGTATGAAGAGTTCAAAGGCACGGGCAACATGGAGCTACACCTCAGCCGCAAGCTGCAGGAACGCCGCATCTTCCCCGCCTTCGATATCGAGCGCTCGTCCACCCGCCGCGAAGAGCTGCTGCTCGGCCCCGACATCACCCCACGCGTCTGGCTGCTACGCCGCATGTTCGCGCAGATGATCGCCCCGCCGCCCAACGGTGCCGGCATGGACATCACCACCGCGACCGAAGCCGTGCTCGAACAGCTCCGCCAGACTGAAAACAATATGGAGTTCCTGGAGACGCTCGGCAAGAACGGGCGGGGACGGGATTGAAGAAACCGGAGGGAAGCGGAAGAGAGAAGGAAACAGGGAAATAGCAGGAAAATTGAACGGGAACTCGGAAGCCGCCCGGCACTCCGAGTTTTTTGTTTTCCCTCCCCTCCTCTTCTTCCCGCGTTCGTTTACCAGCCCCGCATTCGGGCGATAGCCCATTCGTACAGCTGCTGATAGCCCAGCGCCGAGTTCCGCCAGGAAAAGTCGGTGGTCATGCCGTTGTGCTGGATGGCGCGCCAGCTGACCTTGTCCACGTTATAAATATAAATCGCACGTTGCAACGTGCGCCAGAAGTCATCGGCGCTGAAGTAGTTAAAGGTGAAGCCGGTGACGCCATCGCGCACGGTGTCGGCCAAACCGCCCACAGCGCGCACCACCGGAACGCTGCCATAACGCATCGCGATCATCTGCCCCAGGCCGCACGGCTCGAACAGCGACGGCATCAGGAAGAGATCGCTGCCGCCGTACACCAGCGGAGCTACCTCTGGTGCATAGGCCAGCACGGTGCGCATCTTCCGCGTGTGGTAGCCGGCGAGGTGGCGGAGCATGTCCTCATAATGGCCGTTGCCCGTCCCCACCACCACGAACTGCGCCTCGCCCGCGCCACCGTTCAGCAGCAGGTGCAGCACATGGCCGAGGATGTCAATCCCCTTTTGCCAGTCCAGGCGTGTCACCATGCCGACCAGCGGCACTTCGTCGCGCACCGGCAGGTCGAGACGGCGCTGCAGGGCGCGCTTGTTTTCGATCCGCGCCTCGACCCGGTCGGCATCAAAGGGCGCCGCCAGATGCGGGTCGGTCGCCGGGTTCCACACTTCGTAATCCACGCCGTTGAGGATGCCGTGCACATCGAAGTGACGGAACCGAAGCAGGTTGTGCAGGCCGGCACCACCCTCAGGCGTCATAATCTCGCGCGCATAGGTGGGGCTGACCGTGTTGATCATGGTAGCGTGGTAAATGCCGCGCGCCATGAAGTTGACCTCGCCGTACTTCTCCTCGATCAGACCGTGCGTGATAAGGCCGAGGTAGCGGAAGACATCCCAGGGCGAACGCCCCTGATGCGCCAAGTTGTGAATGGTGAAGACGGAGGGCAGGCCCCGATAACGCTCATCGGCCTGACCGGCCGTGGCAAGCCAGGTTACCGCCGGCGCGGTGTGCCAGTCATGGGCATGCAGCACATCGGGCCACCAGTCAAGCACATTGCAGACCTCGAGGGCGGCCCGGCTAAGGAAGGCGAAGCGATAGGCATCATCTGCATAACCGTAGACATTCGGCCGGTCGAACAGCGCCCGCTCGGCGATGAAGTAGATGGGCACATCGCTGCCGGGTAGGACGCTTTCGAAGAGGCCGGCCGCGATCGGGCCGGCGCCGGTATTGACAATCATTCCACCCGGGCGCACGCCAAGCCCGCCGGCCCGCGCGCGCTGCTCGATGCTCTGGTAGGCCGGCATCACGACGCGCACATCGTGACCGAGTGCACGCAGGGCTTTGGGTAGAGCGCCGGCTACATCCGCCAGTCCGCCTACTTTAGCGAACGGCGCAACTTCCGCGCTGACGAAGAGGATTTTCAAAGGCATCGTAGGGTATGGGCGTCCGATTGGAGCTGGGGATAAGATGGCCCATTCTAAATCAGCAATCTACAATCAGCAATCACCAATCCTTATGGTGTGCACGCAAAACCTGTCAGCCGCACCCTGACCCTTCGGCTTCGCTCCGCTGAGCGCGCTCAGGGGAGCGGCGGGCGTCCGGCGATTGCCGCTTCGGCTTCGCTCGGCGTCCGCTCAGGATGCCCGCCGCGCAGGCCATCCTGCGCGTGGCTTCGCCGAGCGAAGCCTGCCGAAGGACGAAGGGGCGGCCAGTTCCCTGACAACCTTTGCGTGCACACTCCTTATGTGCGCTTGACGCCTGCTTTCATAGGCTGATAGACTTTTGAGCCGGCAACGGGAGGCGCAAGGCCCTGACTTTCGCGCCTCAGGGGATCGGAGAGAGACCTTTGGCTGAGAAGACTCAAGCAACACCTTCCGCTTTAGCGCGGTCAGAACTCTGGCTGAGCGTCGTCATTTACGGCTTGCCGCTCCTTATCGTGCTGGCCGCCGTGTGGCTTGCGCAATCGGGCACGGCAACCGCAGACCCGGAGACAGATGCGACCCCGGCCGGCACCACGCCGACCATAGAGGCATGGTCGTTGGAGAGCGCTATCCCCACCGGCGTGGTGTTTCCAACCGTCGAGCCACCGCCTGCCCTGCCCGACTCGGCGGTCTTCTCTCGCCTGGCCGACCCTAACACCGATATCCCCACACGCGCCCGCACCACTATTGAGACCTATACCGTCGTGAGGGGCGATACGATCTTCGGCATCGCGGCCAAGTTCAATCTGAAGCCGGAGACCATCTTATGGGGCAACCCGGAGCTGGTGGACAACGTGAACCTACTGCGGCCGGGCAAGGTGCTCAACATCCTGCCGATTGACGGCGCGCTGCGCGTGGTGCAGCCGGGCGATACGCTGGAGAAAATTGCCGAAGTCTTCCACGGTAAGGTCGAGGAGATTGTGGCCTTTCCCGGCAATGAACTCGACCCCGCCGACCCACAGCTCAAAGTCGGGCAGAAACTGATTATCCCCGGCGGCTGGCGCGATACGATTCAGTGGTCGCTGCCTGTAGTTTCGCGGCGGGGACGCGGCCCCGGCGCCAGCAGCGAACCGGGTTCATGCGCCGGGCCGTTCTCCGGACCAAGCGGCGGCTTCAACTTCATCTGGCCTGCCAATAATCGTTACCTCTCCGGCTGGGATTACAACCCCAACACCCATCCCGGCATTGATATTGCGGCAGGCATGGGTGCGCCCATTTACGCCTCGGAGACCGGCGTGGTGGTGTTCTCCGGCTGGAGCACACGCGGCTACGGCAACCTAGTCATCATTGACCACGGCAACGGCTGGCAGACCGCCTATGCCCACCTGAGTCAGATCAATGTTGGCTGCGGCGCGGCCATCTATCAGGGCCAACTGGTGGGGCTGGCCGGCAACACCGGCAACTCTACCGGTGCACATCTGCATTTTGAAATGCGCAACGATGAGTTTGGGCGCGTGAACCCGTGGCTGTACCTGCGGTGATGGTTGCGGCGTGTTACGTATTGCGTATTGCGTGTTGCGTATTGCGTATTGCGTAGTGCTTGTTGCGCGTTCGGCGCTCTAGGCCCGACGCGCAACCCCCGGCCTGCATGGCTGAATCTTCAACGACCAAAACGCCGTCGCCCCTGGCCCGCCTATGGGCCGATATGGTAGCCGCGGGCTGGCGCGAGCCGATCCTGCGGGCGGTGTCACATCTGTTGTTAATCGGGCTGGTGCTGCTGGCACCGAGCTTGAGCGGCCTCCATTGGCCTGTACCGAACGACCTCACCCTGAAGGCTACCACTGCCAAGCCGACCGTTTCATCCGTGCTCGCGGACACTGCCACATCCGATAGAGACAAAGACGAGGTGTCTCCGCCGGTTTTCGGCCCGCTGGTTGCAGAGACCGAGCACCTCTCGCGCGCCGTCAGCCCACACACCCTCATCCCCACGCGGGGCCGCACTGAGGTCATCACTTACACGGTGCAGCCGGGCGATACGCTGTTCGGCATCGCTCAACGCTTCAACCTGAAGCCGGAGACGATTCTGTGGGGCAACTACTTCACGCTGAAGGATGACCCTCACCTGTTGCGGCCTAATCAGGTGCTCAACATCCTACCGGTGGACGGCACGTATCACTTCGTGACCGAAGGCAACACCATCGAGCAGATTGCCGCCTTCTACCGAGTGACGCCGGACGTCATCATCGGCTGGCCGGGGAACGGCCTCGATCCGGCGCAGCCGGTGCTCACACCGAACACATATCTGGTCATCCCCGGTGGAACGCGCGAGCTGCAAGCCTGGGTGCTGCCTAGCCTGCCGCGCACGGCGCGGAGTGGCGCCCGCGCCAACAGCAACTTCGGTCAGTGTCCGGGCGGGTACACCGGCATTCTCGGCAGCGGCACCTTCATCTGGCCAACACAATCACGCACGCTCTCCGGCAACGACTATTCCAACATTCACCGCGGCATTGACATTCGCGCCGGCCTAGGAGACCCGATTGTGGCGGTGGACAACGGCGTAGTGATGTACGCCGGCTGGAACAATTGGGGATACGGCAATTTGGTGATGATCGATCACGGCAACGGCTGGGAGAGCGTGTACGCACATCTCAGTCAATGGAGTGTGCAGTGCGGCCAAAGCGTGAAGCAGGGAGAGGTGATTGGGGCGGCAGGCAACACCGGTCGCTCATCCGGCCCCCATCTGCATTTTGAGCTGCGTTATAACGCGACGTTCGTGAATCCGTGGACGGTGCTGCCGTAGAAATTTTCAGGCTCAACTCTCGATCAATGGCAGCGAGAAGCCGAAGGTGCTGCCTCTCCCCTCTTCACTCGAGACCCAGACTCGGCCGTTGTGCCGCTCGATGATGGCCTTGACAATGGCCAGTCCCAGTCCGGTGCCGGAGGTGCGGCGCGAGGTTTCGCCCGGCACACGGTAAAAACGCTCGAACAGGCGGCTCTGTGCGGCGAGGGGGATGCCGGGGCCGGTGTCGGTCATCTCGCAGATGGCCTGCCCATCCGCCTCACGGTAGCGGACGCGGATGGCGCCGCCGGGAGGGGTGTACTTTACGGCGTTGCTCACCAAGTTGGCCACGGCGCGGTGCAACCAGCCTTCATCCCCTAACACCGACCCGCCGATCATCTCACCGTCGAAATCCAGACGTACGTTCTTTTCGCGGGCCGCCGGGCGGAACTCCTGCACCACGCGCTGGGCGATGTAGCTCAGCTCGACCGGCGAGAAGGCCGGCTCCACCAAGCCACGCACCTGATCAAGGCTGAGCACCTGATCTACCATACGGCTCATGCGCTCCAGGCTGGATTGCAGCATATGGAAACACTGTTCTTGCTCCGGCGTCAGGTTCGGTGAGATGTCGCGCAGCAGATTGAGCATGCCCTGCATGGAGTTGAGGGGGTTACGCAAATCATGGGTGGCGGACTGGATGGCCTCGGTCTTCCACTGTTCGGCGCGCTTCAAGTGGGTCACATCGCGCAGGATCATCACCCAGCCGATCGGCTCATCGCCCTCGCCCTGCACAGGTGACAGCGTAGCGCTGAAGTTGAGATCGGCGCGCAATTCCAGTTCGAAGACGAGCGATTGCGGCAAGCCCTGTTCGCGCACGCGCTCCAGCCAACCGCCCAAATCACGGCTGAGGAGGGCAATGGGTCGGCCCAAAGCGTCGGCGGCGGCGACTTCAAACAGACGCTCGGCAGCCGGGTTTATCAGGGTGATGGAACCGGCCGGGTCGGTGGCAATAACGGCTTCGCTCACCGAGCGCACAATCGTATCTAGGCGACGGGAGTCTTGGTAGTCCTGGCTCATCTAACTTTAGAATTGTAATCGGTTTGAAAAGTTGTGCCTGCTCGAGTTTATGGGCCGTTCCTGGGGCCACGGTTGACGAAGCGCCGATACCAAGTGAGCAGTGTGGCCTCGTCGAAGGTTTGCAAGTTCAGTTGATGCCCCCAGGCCAGTGCGACGATCGGCGCGGGCAGGTCACCCTCGTAGGTAGTGATGAGCACTTTACGTTGGTTGAACTGAGACTCGACCAGGTCAGCGTTTTGCAAAAAGGCACGGAACTGCTCTTCTAGAGCAGCGCAGTCCGTTTCACATTCGTACAGGATGACGATGCCGCCGCGTGCCAGGTTGTTGAGATAGTTGCCGGGTGGCACGGGCGCATCGGCCAATCCCCAAGGTGCGCCGCGATCGTAATGCGTGCCGGAGGACGGGGGGTCATGGAGAAATGTCAACGGCAGGCCCTCGGCTACCACACCACGGCCTTCATCCGGGATGATCTGCTCGCCGGGCAGCGGGCCGGGGCGGAGGTTGCGGATGATGACGGCGATGACCAGCACTACCGTTAGCGCCAGCGTGCCCAGGATGACGATATTCCACATCAGCGCCATGCGGCGATGTTCGGCGCGGCGCTCTTGGCGCTTGGCAGCGCTGCCGGAGGCGGCTGCTCTTTCGACCGGGGCTGCTTTCTTCGGCGCTGCCGAGGCAACGGCGCCGGGTTTGTGGGTCGCCTTCTGAGATGCGGCCTTCTTCGTCTCGCTCGCTTTGGCGTCGCTCACACCTGCCTCCAGAGACAAAACAGAGCCGGTCGGGACCAGCTCTGTCGGACAGTGTGCGCCTGAAGGGATTCGAACCCCTGGCCTTTTGCTCCGCAAGCAAACGCTCTAATCCAACTGAGCTACAGGCGCATTATTTTAGTTACGGATTTCTGAGTATAAATTTTCAATCGGAAATCAAAAATCGTCAATCCAACAATTTAGAAGCGGGGAGGGAGGGATTTGAACCCTCGGTACAGGTTTAAAAGCCCGTACAAGCACTTAGCAGGCGCTCCCGATCGACCATACTCCGGCACCTCCCCGAGCGCGCTCACCCATCAGACTGAAGGCGGAGGGAGAGGGATTCGAACCCCCGGTGAGCTTGCGCCCACAGTTGTTTTCAAGACAACCGCCTTAGTCCACTCGGCCATCCCTCCCGGATGTTCCTTCGAGTGTGCGCGATTGTACCACAATTCAGGATTTTGGATTGCGGATTTTTGGAAGGCGGATTACAGCGGTCGCCAATCCACAATCCCCAAGCCAAAATCTAAAATCCCATCGCACAGCCATCGGCCCGCGGATCGCTGCCGGCCCAGAGCACACCGTCCGGCTCACGGCGGATAATCTGGCCTCGACCGAATACCGCCCGCGCGTAACCGCCCACTTCTGCTGTCACCGGATGGCCACGCGCCCTCAAGCCCTCGACCAGCTCGCGCGGCAAGCCCGCCTCCAGCAGCACGTTGCCGCCCGCACTCTCGACATCAATACAGAACCGCAACCGGTCAAGCGCGGCTTGTGGGTGCAGACCGTCGTCCAGCATCCCCACCACCACCTGCACGTGGCCCTGCGGCTGCATGAAGCCGCCCATCACGCCGAACGGGCCGAACAGCGAACCATCGGCGCGCGTAAGCAATCCGGGGATGATGGTGTGGTACGGGCGCTTCCGTGGCGCGAGGGCGTTCGGATGCGTTGGATCGAGCGAGAAGTTGTGGCCGCGATTTTGTAGGGTAAAGCCCCAGCCTTCCGGCACCAGCCCGGTCCCGAACCCGATGTAGTTGCTGTTGATGAACGAGCAGGCATTGCCCTGCCCATCCACCGCACAGCAATACACGGTGCCGCCGGCGCTGAAGGGCAAGCCATGTCTGAAGTTGAGGGTTGCCCGCTGCGGGTCAATGAGCCGACGGCGCTGTGCGGCATAGCCGGCGGAGAGCAGCCGGGCGAGCGGGATGTCGCCGAAGGCCGGGTCGGCTACATACCGGCGCGCATCGGCAAAGGCTAAGCGCAGCGCCTCGATGAGCAAGTGCCAGCGCTCCACGTCAAGCGGTTCGAGCGCGGAAAGGTCAAAGCCCTCCAGAATGTTGAGCGCCAGTAGGGCCGCCAACCCTTGCCCGTTAGGCGGGCACTCCCACACGCAGTGGCCGCGATAGCTCACACTGAGCGGCTCTTCCCAGGTCGAGGTGTGCGCGGCCAGGTCGGCTTCGGTCAGCACGCCGCCCGCCCGCTGTACCACCGCCGCGATGGCGCGGGCGATGTCGCCCCGATAGAAGGCTTCAGCGCCGCCTTCGGCGACGGCGCGGAAGGTGCGCGCCAGGCCGGGATTACAGAACAGTTCACCTGCGCGCGGCGCGCGACCGTTGACGAGCAGTTCGTTGCCCAAACGCGGCCCGAGGCGCTCGGCGCCCTGCGCCCAAAAGTAAGCGGTCAGCGGCGCAACCGGGAAGCCGTCTTCGGCCAATTCAATTGCCGGTTGGAGGATCTGCGCCAGCGGCAATGAGCCGTGCCGCGCGATCAGGTCACACCAAGCGGCGCAGGCGCCGGGCACGGTGATAGTGTGAGCGTGAAAGGGGTCGGAGATTTGATAGTCAAGATTTAGCCCCTGAGAGGTGATGAGTTCGATCGTCAGCGCAGCAGGCGCGCGGCCTGAGCCGTTCAAGGCGGTCACGCGTTGCGTGCGCGCCTCATAATACAACGCAAACACGTCGCCGCCGATTCCGGTGGAGGTCGGCTCGGTGACGTTGAGAGCGGCGGCCATGGCAACAACGGCGTCGGCGGCGTTGCCGCCCTGCCTCAGGATGGACAGGCCGGCCTGAGAGGCCAGCGGCTGGCTGGAGGCCACCATTCCACGACGCGCAAGGACAGGTGAGCGATAGGAACAGAAGCTGTGGTCGAAGTTGAACATACTCAGAGTCTAGGGGCTGGCCATCGCAGGGTCAATGCTCCCGACCAAGCAGCTTGAAGCCCCTAGGGGGTGCATTTCAGATTATCGGCCGCCCCTTCGACTACGGCCCGCAAAAGCAGCAGGCCTCCGCTTAGGCTGCGGCCCGGCCAAAATAGAAATGCACCCTCTTTAAGTGCACCGTATGCACGCAAAGGTTGTCAGGGAACGTGCCGCCCCTGCGACTGCCGCTTCGGCTCCGCTCAGCGTCCGCTCAGGGTGCGGCTGACAGGTTTTGCGTGCACACAAGTGCACCCTTGCCTTTTTCTCTTCCCTGTGGATAATCTACTCCGTTCTTGCCCGGTTTCTATCTTCAAATAGCCGATAGGAGGTGGTCTATCGAGTTACGCCAGCTCGCTATACCGCATCGTTTCAACCCTGTTCATTCACGAGGAGAAAAGAGATGAAACGCTCGTCGCTCATTCTTTCGGCGATTGTTATCGCCACCCTGGTTCTGGCGTCCTGCGCGCCGGCCACACCTGCCTTTACTCCGCCTACAGATCCGATCGGCGTAGTCACCATTCCGCCGGGTGAGCCGATTCACATCGCCTACTGGCTCGTGGTCACCGGCCCGGATGGCTCGCTCGGCGAGGACTCTAAGCGCGGCATCGAAATTGCCATTGACGATCGAGGCGGGAAGCTGCTCGGCCGTGACATCAAGCTGACCGGCGAGGACAGCGGCTGCAACGCCGAGGGCGGCACGACGGCAGCCACCAAACTTTCGACCGATCCCACCATCGTGGCGCTGGTCGGGTCGTCCTGCTCGAGCGAGGCGGCGGCCGGTGTGCCGATCCTCACCAAAGCCGGATACACCACCGTTTCGCCTTCCAACACCCGCACGGCCTTCACGCGCCCGCCTCGGCCGGAGGGCTTCGAGGGATACCTGCGTACCGCCTATGAGGATGCGGTGCAGGGCCAAGCTGCCGCCGAGTTCGTCTGGAATTTCCTCAAGCTCAAGTCGGCGGCGACCATCCACGACGGCAGCCCGTACTCGAAGGGTCTGGCAGAAGACTTTGCTAAGACCTTCCGGGAACTGGGCGGGACGATCGTCACTGAAGAGGCCGTCACCCCCGACCAGGTGGATATGAAGCCCGTGCTGAGCAAGATTGCTGCGGCCAAGCCGGAGTTCATCTACTACCCGCTCTTCATCGCCGCCGGCGGGCATGTCACTGCTCAGGCCAAAGAAGTGGCCGGGTTGGAGAACGTCCCGCTGATGGGTGCGGACGGTATGTTCTCGCCCGACTTCCTCAAGGCGGCCGGGCCTGCGGCCGTAGGCATGTATCACTCCAGCCCTGACCTGACGGTGGAGCGGCTGGGCGCGAAGTACGCCGAGTTCGTCAAGAAGCATGAGGCCAAATACGGCGGCAAGCCCTTGTCGGGCTTCCATGCCCACGCCTACGACGCGACCAACATGATCTTCGCCGCGATCGAGAAGGTCGCCGTCACCGGGCCGGACGGCACGATCTACATCGGGCGCGACGCGCTGCGCAAGGCGCTCTACGCCACCAAGAACTTCCCGGGCCTGACCGGCACGTTGAGCTGTGACGAGTACGGCGACTGCTCCGATCCCAAGATCGCCGTCTATCAGGTCGAGGACGCCAACCCCGACACGTGGAATCCGGGCGTGAACCCGAAGAAGATCTGGCCGTAATCGTCAGCCGGCCTTCGTCAGCGACGATATAGGCCTTCAGCGACTAGGGATAAGTCATGATGTCCTTTGACTTATCCCTAGTCGTCTAGCGGCAGGAGACTCATGTACACCAGCCTGACCGAAAAGCTTACCGATTGGTCTATTGCACTCTATCTGTGGGGATTCCGGATCATCGTGATTCTGATTGTAATCGTGGGGACGGCGCTCACCCTGATGGGAGGCAAGTACAACAGCCAGCAGTGGATTGATTTTGTGGTCTTTGGCATCGCTCAGGGCAGCATCTATGCCCTCATCGCCCTGGGCTACACCATGGTCTACGGCATCCTGCGCATGATTAATTTCGCCCACGGGGAAATCTTCATGAGCGGGGCCTTCAGCGCCTATTTCGTTGCCAGTGCGCTGGAGCAGTCCGGCTTCCTCGATCAAAACCCAATCGTGGCGCTAGCGCTGGTCATGCTCGTGGCCATGGCCGCCTCGAGCGGCATCGCATTGCTGGTCGAGCGGGTGGCGTATCGCCCGCTCCGCCAGGCGCCCCGCCTGGTACCCCTTATCAGCGCAATCGGGGCGTCCTTCTTTCTTCAGTACACCTTTCGCGGCCTCTTCGGGCCGGGGGTTTATGCTTACCCCGTCGTCGAGCCGTTGCAGGGTGAGTGGACGTTTTTTGGAATCAACATCCTCAAGGCCCAGGTGGTGGTGACCATCGCCGCCGTACTGATGATGCTGGGACTATACACCATCGTCATGCGCACCAAGATCGGCAAGGCGATGCGCGCCGTTTCGGAAGACAAGGCGACGGCGGCGCTGATGGGCATCAACGTGGATCGCGTGATCGTGGTAACCTTCGCGCTCGGCGCGGCGATGGCCGGAGTGGCGGGCGTGCTCTACGCGCTGGTCTTCCGGCAGGTGAACTTTTTTATGGGCTTTGTGCCGGGCATTAAGGCATTTACCTCGGCGGTGCTGGGCGGCATCGGCAACATTCCCGGTGCCATGCTGGGCGGGCTGTTCCTCGGCATCTTTGAGTCCCTTGGCCCCGCCCTGTTCCTGGAAAGCCTGGGCATCGTCGCACCGTACCAGCTAAAGGATGCCATCGCCTTCACCATGCTGGTGCTGGTGCTGATCTTCCGTCCATCGGGCATTCTGGGCGAGAGGCTCACAGTCAAGAAAGCTTAACCGGGACGTCCTACGCTCCAGAAGGTGAACGATGAGCGAGCTGAGGCAACTTCCTCTATGGCAAAGTGTAAAGATCGGGCTGCTCGGGGGTGCGGTTGCGCTCTATCTCTGCCTGATCGGCATGATAGAAGTGTTCGGTCGGAGCGACATCATCGAGCGGGTGATTTCGCTGGGACAGGTGCTGCTGCTCCTTAGCGGGCTGGGCGCAGGATACCTGGCCGCGCGCCGGGTCGGTGAGCCAACCGATGCCCTCACAATACTGAGCAACGGCGTGGTTGCGGGCGGGATCACCGGCGGTCTGCTGACAGGGCTGGTGATCATCGGCAGCATGGTGAATCTACGTGCGGTCTTCATCAACGCTTCGCCGGCCCTGTATACCGCCCTGACCTTGGGCGCCGGGCCGAACGGTGCCTGGATACCGCTGGTGGGTGGCGCCGCGCTGGGGCTATTGGCGGCGCTGTTCTATCTCCTGCCCCCGCGCGTACGACAACCTCTCATGAACGGCCTGCTCGGGGTCTTGCTAGCCGGTCTGTTCGCGGGTCTGCTGCGGGTCATTCTGGCAGCGCGCCCAGGCTGGTCGGCCGAGCTGGGACGTTTCCTGTTCGCTTCTGAGGGCCTGACCCTTGCCGGCGCATCGCTCTTCTTCATCCTGGCCGGCGGCCTTACCCTGCTCTGGAGTCAATCGCAAGCAACGGTACGTGAGCGCATCACCCGCCTGCCCGAGGCCCAGCGGAAGACGCTACGCTGGACAATGCTTGGGCTGGCCGTGATCCTGATTCTGATCCTCCCACAAGTCTCCGGCGCATTTATCGCCCAGGTGATCGTGCTGGTGGGCATCTTTGCGCTGATGGGCCTGGGGCTGAACATTACCCTGGGTATGGCCGGGTTGTTCGACCTGGGTTTTGTGGCCTTCTTCGCCATCAGCGCGTATACGGTAGGCCTGTTGACTTCGACGGGCGAGCATGGCATTGCCCAGTGGTCATGGTGGGCAGCGGCACCGGTGGGCGTCCTGCTGGCGATGATCGCAGGAGCGTTCTTCGGCCTGCCGGTATTGGGCATCCGGGGCGACTATTTGGCCATCGCCACGCTCGGCTTCGGAGAGATTGTGCGTCTGCTGGTCGGCTCGGACTTTTTGCGCCCCTGGCTGGGCGGGTCGTTCGGCATCCTGGCCATCCCTAAACCCTGGATTGGAAATCTAGAACTGGCCGGGCCGCAGCAGATTTACTACCTGGCCGTGTTCGGCGCCATGCTGGTGGCCTTCGTCGCCGTACGCCTGCGCGATTCGCGCCTGGGCCGCGCTTGGATGGCGATCCGCGAGGATGAAGATGTGGCTGAGGCCCTGGGAGTCAACCTGGTGCAGACCAAATTGCTCGCCTACATGCTGGGCGGGGCCTTCGCAGGCCTGGGCGGGGCCATCTTCGCCGCCCTGGTCGGCTCGATCTTCCCCCACAGCATGAACCTGCTGGTCTCCGTCAACGTGGTGGCCCTGTTGATCGTCGGCGGGATGGGGAGCATCCCCGGCGTGATCGTGGGTGCGCTGGCACTCATCGGCCTGCCAGAGCTTTTCCGCGAGTTTGCCGAATACCGTTATCTGCTGTACGGCGTTGCCCTGATTGTGATGATGCTGGCCAAGCCGGAGGGCCTCTGGCCTTCGGCCGCCATCCGGCGTGAGCTGCATACTGAAGAGATAAACGAAGTAGAAACAAATCCAGACTCTTCGGGCGCAGTCCCGGCAAGCTAGGATCCCATCAATGGCTATTCTGACCGCGAAAAAAGTGACCAAGCGCTTTGGGGGCCTGGTGGCGGTGAACGCCCTGGACTTTACCCTTGAGAAGCAGGCGATTGCCAGCATTATCGGCCCCAACGGCGCCGGCAAGACGACGTTCTTCAACTGCATCACCGGATTCAATCAGGCCGACGAAGGAGAAATCATTTTCGACGGCGTGCCCATCCATCGTTTACGCCCGGATAAGATTTCTCACCTGGGAATCTCGCGCACATACCAAAACATTCGCTTATTCCCCAACATGACCGCGCTGGAGAACATCATGGTCGGGCTGCATGCCCACCTGCATGCGACATGGATCGGCGCGGTGGTGAGAACTCCGGCTACTCGGGCGGAGGAAGAGCGTGCCCACGAGGAGGCCCGGCGACTGCTGCGCTTCGTAGGCCTGCAGGGCAAGGGCGACGTGCTGGCGCGCAACCTGCCCTACGGCGACCAGCGGCGGCTGGAGATCGCCCGCGCGCTGGCCAACAAGCCCAAGCTGCTGCTGCTGGATGAGCCGACCGCCGGCATGAACCCGACGGAAAGCGAAGAGATGGTGGCTTTTATCCGGCGGCTGCGCGACGAGCTGGGCATCACCATCCTGCTCATCGAGCATCATATGCGCGTGGTGATGAGCATCTCCGAGCGCATCACCGTGCTGGACTACGGCGAGAAGATCGCCGAAGGAACCCCCCGCGAGATTCAGACGAACCCCAGAGTGATCGAAGCTTATCTTGGACGTGGTAGCGCGGCGGATATTCCGGAGCAAGCCGTCCGGCCATCCGTCTCAACGTTGCCCGCCTCCTCTGCCGCAGGATAAACCGTCATGGCCCTCCTGGAAGTCGAAAACGTTCACACCTACTATGGGCATATTCATGCCCTCAAAGGATTGTCGCTGAACGTTGAGCAGGGCGAAATCGTCACGCTCATCGGCGCCAACGGTGCCGGCAAGACGACCACCCTCAACACCATCAGCGGCCTGCTCCGCCCGCGCGAAGGGCGAATCCGCCTGCGCGGCGAAGACCTGACGGCCATCCCACCGCATGAGATCGTTGCTCGGGGCGTGGTGCAGGTGCCGGAGGGCCGGCGCGTATTCGCCCGCCTGACGGTGCAGGAAAACCTGGAGATGGGCGCCTACGTGCAAAAGGACAGTCGCCGGGTCCGCGAGAGCATCGAGCGCGTCTTCACACTCTTTCCCCGGCTCAAAGAGCGGCGCCAACAGGTGGCCGGCACGCTGAGCGGCGGCGAACAGCAGATGCTGGCCATGGGTCGCGCCCTGATGGCCCAGCCCAAAGTGTTGCTGCTCGACGAACCCTCAATGGGCCTGGCGCCCGTGCTGGTGGACAGCATCTTTGCGACCATCAAACGTCTGAACGACGACGGCGCCACCATTCTGTTGGTGGAGCAAAACGCTCGTATGGCCCTCCAGATAGCCCATCGCGGCTATGTGCTGCAAACCGGAGAGGTCGTCTTGAGCGACACCGGCGAGAACCTGCGTCAGAACGAGATGGTGCAAAAGGCTTACCTGGGAATTCAATGAGCCTTCGCCAATACCCCCTCCCCGTTACTTCACCGACCGCCGGTTGCCCGCCGGCGGTTCGTTTTGAAGACCGGAACCGGGTGGAACGTGGCCATTTCCTCCCAATTGCCGTCGCCGGAGCAAGTAGGCTATACTTTGGGTCGAGTAACTGCCCGGCTGAGCATTCCGATGCGAGATACCTGCTCCAATGCCCCCAACGTCGTTCCTGCCGGATTGATTCGCAGCCGGAGCAGTTACGAGTCGAGCAAGATCTTTGAGAAAGGTCTAAACCTCTGCCTGCGATGGAAAACGGTCGCCTGCATGCCGACGCGCTCTACCGGCGCGCCCAGGTTGCCATCCGCGAGCGGCAGCTAGACGAGGCACGCCGTCTGCTCACCGAGGCCGTACGCGCCGACCCGCGCCATGAGAACGCCTGGCTGGCGCTGGCTTCCGCTCTGACGGACGTTAACCAGGCCATTGACTGCCTCGAGCGCGTCCTGGTTATCAATCCAAACAACAAAACGGCTCAGGAGTGGCTAAAACTGGCGCTGCGCGAACGTGCCCGGCAGGAAGCCGTCGCGGAAGTCGAAAGCGAAGCCCATTTCGCCGACATCTCGATTGACCCACCGGGTGACGAGGACCGCCCCGTCCCACGTCTGGGCAAGTATTTGCTCGAATATCGCTTCATCACCGCTCAGCAACTTAAAGCTGCCCTGCAAACACAACAACTGGAAGCCCGAGCGGGCACGCCTCGTCGCTTGGGCGACATCCTGATAGAACAGGGCGCGCTGACTCGCGAGCGCCTGGACTTCGCGCTGCGCGAGCAGAACCGCAATTTCTTCAGCCTGATTGACGAATAGCCGATTATCTGGCAAGCTAAACTCTGCGTTGATAGCCGGCCTTCTGGTCGGAGGCCGTTTCTAAACTCGGCGCGGAGGCACTCCATATGGCTGAAGAAAAACGCAACCTGCTCGGACCGTACATCCCTCAGGGAAACTTCGTTCGCGAGGCCGTCCAACAGCTCAAGCTGGTGTATAACCTGATGCTGGATGAGCGTGTGCCGATGCTGACCAAGCTCATCCCCCTACTCTCCGTGGGCTACCTCTTCTTCCCTGCCGATCTGCTGCCGGATATTTTCGTCGGCCTGGGGCAGCTGGACGATCTGGCCGTGGTCATGCTCGGCATGCGCCTGTTCCTGGAGCTGGCTCCGCCCGAAGTGGTGCGCGAGCAGCTCAGGCGCATTGTCCAAAGCGGCCACTGGAGCGTGACGGACAACCCCACCTCCGGCAGCGAAAAGCCTAAGAGCGACGGTGACATCGTTGAAGGCAGCTATCGTGAGGACGGATAACGGCTTTTATCAGCCACGACCCGCTTTGACGAGTTTCCCTTCTTTCTCGGCGATAAGCGCCACCCAATCCTCAAGGTGTTCCTGCGCCGCCAGCGTCAGGCCGTGCCGTTGCAGAGCAGCGCGCACCTCGTAAGCCTGCGCTTCGAGGATGCCGGAGAGTACTATCCGTCCGCCCGGCTCGACCAGGTCAGCCAGCCCTTCTTCAAAAAGTCGCACGATTACAGACGCCAGGATATTCACCAGGACGAGCGGCGCGCTTGCGCCTTCGGCCCGCAACTCCGCCAACGAACCTTTGGTTACCCGAACACGGTCAGCGACGCCGTTCGCGGCCACGTTCTCCTGCGCCACCCACACGGCCTCGGCGTCAATATCGCAGGCCAGCACACGGTCGGCTCCGAGTTTCGCAGCCGCAATCGCCAGGATGCCGGAGCCGGTGCCCACATCAATCACGGTCTGCCCCGGCTTGAGATGACGCTCAACGGCGCACAGGCAGAGCTGTGTGGTGGGATGTGTGCCGGTGCCGAAGGCCATGCCGGGGTCGAGGCGGATGGGCACGTCGTCGGGCGCGAGCGGCGGGTCGAGCCAGGCCGGAATGACCATCAGCCGTTTGCCCACCCGAAATGGCTTGAAGTTCGCTTTCCAGGCTTCTGACCAGTCTTGGTCGGCAATCGGAGTATAAACCGGCGCAGGTAACGGCAGGAGCTGACCGAGATGCCACAGGCTCTCTTCGAGCCGGGCGCGCGTCTGCTCTAGCTCGGCGTCCGCCGGTAGGTAGGCCCGCACAATGACGTCGCCCACCGGCACGCCATGGTCGTCGGGTGTGACGGTGAAATTCGTCGCCTCGACCGCCACGCCCGCCGGTGCGAAACGTGCCAGCACCTCGCTTACCGCCTCCGCCGCTTCGGCGTTGACGGTTAGGGAAACTTCGAGCCAGTTCATGGGGCCATCCGTCATCTCTCTTCAGTCTTCCGCCAATGACGGATGACGGATGACTATTCTGCGAGCACATCCCGCAGGCGGTCGAGCAGGCCACGCTCTAACGGGATTGCCTCTGCGCTCAGGCTCTTGCGGAGTTCTTCAAGCAGTTTTCTCTGCTCGCGGCTGAGGTCGTGCGGGGTGGTGACGTTGAGGATGACGAACAGGTCGCCCCTGCCGCTGCGCTGCACCCGCGGCGCGCCCTTGCCGCGTAGTTGAAAGATTGTGCCGGGCTGAGTGCCCGGAGGAATCTTCAGTTTCTCCGGCCCATAGGGCGTTTGGATGTGCACCTCGGCTCCGAGCGCTGCCTGGGCCACGTTCACCGCCACTTCCAAGAACAGGTCATCGTTGCGGCGGCGGAAATACTTGTGCGGCTCCACCGTGATGACGACGTACAGGTTGCCGTTCGGGCCGCCGTTGAAGCCCGGCTCACCCTCGCCGCTCAGGCGAATCTGTGTGCCGGTGTTGACGCCGGGCGGCACGCTGATGGTTAGCCGCCGCGTCTTGCGCACCTGCGTCCGGCCGTTGCACGTCCGGCACGGCGTGTTGATGACCTCGCCGGTGCCCCGGCACTGCGGGCACGTGGTCACGTTGACCATCGAGCCGAGGAAGGTCTGGCGCACCTGGCGGACCTCACCGGTGCCGCGACAGGTACTACAGCGCACGGGCGAGGTGCCCGGCTCCGCACCGCTGCCTCGGCACGCCTCACAGACTTCGTTGCGCGTGATTTCGATCTCGCGCTCCACGCCGAAGATCGACTCTTCGAACGAAATCGCCAGGTCGTAGCGCAAATCTTGGCCGCGTCGCGGAGCGCGCCGGGCGCCGCTGCGGCCCATACCGCCAAACCCTCCGAAGAACGTCTCGAAGATGTCCTCGACGCCGAAGCCGGTGAAATCCGCTGCGCCGCCGAAGCCGCCGCCGTTAACGCCGGCATGACCGAAACGGTCATAGGCCGCACGCTTCTGTTCGTCGGAAAGCACGGCGTAGGCCTCGTTAATTTCCTTGAACTTCTCGGCGGCGCCCGGCTCCTTGTTCACGTCCGGGTGATATTGCTTGGCCAGACGCCGAAAGGCGGACTTCAGCTCTTCCGCAGTGGCCGAGCGGCTCACGCCGAGAATTTCGTAATAATCGCGCTTGGTAGCCATACCGGCACCGGAGATAAGAGACAAGGGACAGTGTTACCCATCCCTTGTCAGCGCTTCACGCCTGTCAGGCTTCTTTGAACTGTCCCTCGACGACATCATCGCCACCCGTCCCTTTGCCATCGCCGCCGGGCCGGGAACCGGCCCCGCCGTCGCCGCCCATCGTCGGGCCGGCGCCCGGCTGGCCGTACATCGCCGCACCGATCTTCTGCACCGCCCGATACAGTTCTTCGGTAGCGCGCTTAATGGCCGCTACATCCTTACCCTCGAGCGCCGACTTCACCGCCGTCACCTTGGCCTCAACTTCGCTGCGCACATCTGCCGGCACTTTGTCACCGCCTTCGCGCAATGCCTTCTCCGCGGTGAACACGGCGGCATCGGCGGTATTGCGTGTCTCCACTTCCTCCTTGCGCCTGCGGTCCTCGGCTGCGTGCCGCTCGGCCTCCTTGATCATGCGCTCCACTTCCTCTTTGCTGAGGCCAGACGAGGCCGTGATGGTGATGTGCTGGCTCCGACCGGTAGCTTTGTCCTGCGCGGAGACCTTGAGGATGCCGTCGGCATCAATATCGAAAGTTACTTCAATTTGCGGCACGCCGCGCGGCGCCGGTGGGATGCCATCAAGGATGAAGGTGCCGAGCAGTTTATTATCCGCCGCCATCGGCCGCTCGCCCTGTACGACCTTGATTTCCACCGAGGTCTGCATATCGGAGGCCGTTGAGAAGATTTGGCTCTTGCGCGTCGGAATGGTGGTGTTGCGCTCGATGAGGGGCGTGGCCACGCCGCCCAACGTCTCGATGGAGAGCGTAAGCGGAGTAACGTCGAGCAGCAGGATGTCCTTAACTTCGCCGCCGAGCACACCGGCCTGGATGGCCGCGCCGATGGCCACCACTTCGTCAGGGTTGACGCTCTTGTTCGGCTCCTTGCCGAAGATTCTCCGCACCGCCTCCTGCACGGCGGGCATGCGCGTCATACCGCCTACCAGCACCACCTCGTCAATCTGGCTCGGCTTGAGGCCGGCATCCTCCAGGGCCTGGTGTACGGGCCGCACCGAGCGCTGAATCAGGTCGTCGCACAGTTGCTCCAGCTTGGCGCGGGTGAGCGTCATGTTGAGGTGCTTAGGGCCGCTGGCATCAGCAGTGATGAAGGGCAGGTTGATCTCAGTCTGCATCACGGTGGACAGCTCGATCTTAGCCTTCTCCGCCGCTTCTTTCAGGCGCTGCAGGGCCTGGCGGTCATTGCGCAGATCAATGCCCTGGTCTTTCTTGAACTCATCGGCGACCCAGTTGATGATGCGTTGGTCGAAGTCGTCGCCGCCGAGGAAAGTGTCGCCGTTGGTGGAGCGCACTTCGAACACGCCGTCGCCCACGTCGAGGATGGAGATGTCGAAGGTGCCGCCACCCATGTCATAGACGGCGATCTTCTCCTCCTTCTTCTTGTCAAGGCCGTAGGCGAGCGAGGAGGCCGTCGGCTCGTTGATGATGCGCAGCACTTCCAGGCCGGCAATGCGGCCTGCATCCTTGGTAGCCTGACGCTGCGAGTCGTTGAAGTATGCCGGCACGGTAATGACCGCCTGCGTCACCGGCTCGCCCAGATAGGCCTCGGCATCGGCCTTGATTTTTTGCAGGATCATGGCGCTGATTTCCGGAGGTGAATACTCCTTGCCGCCCATGACTACGCGCACGTCACCGTTAGGCGCAGCAGTAACCTTGTAAGGCACCACCTTGAGGGCCTTCTGCACTTCGGGGTCATTGTACTTCCGGCCCATAAAGCGTTTGACGGAAAAGATGGTGTTCTCCGGGTTGAGCACCGCCTGCCGCCGGGCTACCTGCCCGACCATGCGCTCACCGGTCTTAGGGTTGACCGCCACGACGGACGGGATAAGACGCGAGCCTTCGGAGGAAGGAATGACCACCGGCTCGCCGCCCTCCATGACGGCCACAACGGAGTTGGTGGTGCCGAGGTCAATGCCGATGATTTTTCCCATGTCAGTTGACTCCTTGCAATGCACAATGTCCCATACACAATGCGCAAGGCACTCTTCTCGGAGATGCGTTAGAGATGAATTGTACGGTTCATCGTTATTTTGCCACCTTCACCAGCGCCGGCCGGATGACGCGGTCGCCGATTTTGTAACCGTGCCGCAGCACTTCCACGATCTGGCCGGAGGTGTGCGCCTCGCTCTCCTCATGAACAACGGCCTCGTGCAGGTTCGGGTCAAAAGTTTGGCCATCGGCCTCGATCCGGCTGACGCCTTCCGCCTCCAGTATATTCTGGAACTTGCGATGGATGGCGCCGATGCCCTGCGCCCACTTGGCCAGCGCCGCCGCGCCGTCCGCTTCTGATGGCTGATGCTTGAGCGCCCGGTCGAGGTCATCCAGCACTTCCAGGTAACGTGCGATAATCTTGCCGGTCAGCTCCTGTTGCATCTCGGCGCGGTCACGCTCGACACGTTTTCGGAAGTTTTGGAGCTCGGCTTGGGCGCGTAGCCAGCCGTCCAGATGTTCAGCGGCCTTGGCCCTGGCTGCTTCCAGCTCCCGCTCCAACACTTCTGTTGACGGCGGGCCTGCGACGGCGGGAGCGGTCGTCGCGGCGCCGTTTTCGGGGGCTTCGCTAATCTTTTCTTCGTCGGTCATAGTCACTCGAAGTAGATCTCATAAATCAAATTGCTCATCAGCCCGGCGACGAAGCGCACGGTGGAGATGGCGCGGCCATAGGGCATCCGCTGCGGGCCGAACACGCCGAGCGCGCCGGTGGCGTAACCGGGCACGCCGTAGCGGGCCAGCACCATTGAGAACTCGCGCAGCTCCTGCCAGGCATTGTCGCCGCCGATGACGACCTGAACGCCGCCCACCGAGGACGAAACCGCCTTCGAGAGAAGCTGCTCCAGATAGGTGCGCTCCTCCAGCACCCGCAGCGCCTGCCGCGCCGTCTCGGACGAAGCGAACTCCGGCTCGGCCAGCACGTTCGCCACGCCGTCACGGATCACATCACCGGCAGAAATCTCCTCCGACTTGCGCAACATCTCGGCCACCAGGCGGATGACTTCCTGCTCGAACGTTGACGCGCCCGCTACTTGAGCCAGGACGGCTTCGGCATCCTTGCCTACGCAGAGGGCGGTAATGCGCTGCGCGATTGCGCTAAGCTTTTCCTGCGAGACCGGCTCGGCCAGCGTAAGCATCTGCTGGCGTACTTCGCCGCCGCTGAGCACCAGCACCAGCAGCACCAGCCGGCCATGGGTGGAAATCAGCTCAAGATGTTTGAAGCGCGCCCGTTCCTGACGTGGCGCGGTAACCAGACTGGCGCCGCGCCCGTGCTGCGCCAGCACCGAAGCCGCCAGCCGCATCCACTGCTCGATGTCACCGCGCGCCTGATAGAACTGGTGAGTGATGGTGTTTTGCTCGGCGATGGGCAGCTCGGTCTCGCCGATCAGGCGCTGGACGAAGTAGCGGTAGCCCATTTCGGTCGGCTCGCGCCCCGCCGAGGTGTGTGGCTGGCGCAAATAGCCCATCTCGGTGAGCGCTGCCAAATCATTGCGCACCGTCGCCGGGCTTACGTCCAGACCGTACTTCTCCACCAGCGCCCTCGAGCTAACCGGCGTGGCCGTATCGGTGTATTCTCGAACGACCAGGCTCAGGATGAGCTGCTGACGCTCAGTCAAAGATTCCATAACACAAGGACTTCGATTCGCAGGCTTACAAGCGTTAGCACTCTCGAAGCGAGAGTGCCAATCCAGCGACCGAAATTATACCTTCTGACAAATTCGCAAGTCAATCGCTATTTGGCTCAGAGTCGGGCTTCCGCCTCGCCGTCTGAGCCGCTCCCTTGCGCTCTGGCACACACTAAGCCCATCTAAGATGGACTCGGATATAATCGCAATAGGCTCTATCAAAAATTCACCAGAGGAGTGTGGGCATGCGCCTGATCACGCGCGCAGACTGGGATGGGCTGGTGTCGGCGGTTTTGCTCTCCACCGTTGAGCATATTGAGCACATTCAGTTTGCCTACCCCAAAGATGTGCAGGATGGCAAGGTCATCGTGCCCGAGAACTCCATCATTGCCAATCTGCCTTACCATCCTAACTGCGCACTATGGTTCGATCATCACAGTTCGGAAGAAGAGATTGCCCAGCCGAGCAACGCCTTCATGCCTATCCCAGGACGCTACGCCGCTGCGCCCAGCACTGCCCGCCTCATCTACGAATACTACGGCGGCGACACCAAGCTGGGACGCTTCAAAGAGCTGGTGGAAGCGACCGACCGTGTGGACAGCGCCCAACTCACGGAAGAGGACGTCCTCAATCCGCAAGGCTACGTCCTGCTGGCTTTTACCATGGACCCGCGCTCCGGCCTGAAGGACATCGAATTGCAGATGTACTTCATGATGCTGCTGGACTGGCTGAAGACCAAGTCGCTGGAAGAGATTCTGGAGATGCCGGAAGTAAAGACGATGACCGAAAGGTTACGCACGGAGAACGAGCGCTTTCGTGAGGCGCTATTGCGACACTCGCGCCTAGACGGTAACGTGGTCATCACCGACTTCCGTGGCCTGGCCGAAATTCCGCCGGGCAACCGTTTTCTAATTTACCTTCTCTTCCCGCAAGCCAACGTCTCGGCGCGGCTGTACGACGGCAAGGGTGGCACAATCAGCACCATTATGCTCGGGCACAGCATCTTCAACCGGACGTGCAAGACCAACGTGGGCAAATTGCTGGCCGAGTACGGCGGCGGCGGACACAAAGGCGCAGGCACGGCGCAGTTCCCCAAAGATGAAGCGGAACCCAAGTTCCGGGAAATCATCGCCCGTCTGAAAGAAGCCGGCTGACCCATATCAGCCCAGAGCCAAAAGATTCACTTTCTTGTTCTGACCATTTCATCACAATGCTCGAAAAACTGACCGGGATCGAAGCCCGCTATGAAGAACTGACCCGTCTGTTGGCCGAAGCTTCCAACGGTGATTACGCCAAGCTGGCCGAGGCCGCCAAGGAACGCGCCGGCTTAGAAGAAGTCGTCAACGCCTATCGCGAATATAAAGCTCTGTTAAGAGACCTGGACGGTGCGCGCGAACTGCTGGCCGACCCGATGCTGGCCGAGATGGCTGCCGCCGAAGTGCGTCAGCTCGAATCCCGGAAGGGGGCGCTAGAGCAGCGGCTCAAAGCGCTGCTTGTCCCCAAAGACCCACGCGACGAAAAGGACGTCATCGTCGAAATCCGCGCCGGCGCGGGCGGCGAGGAGGCCGGCATCTTCGCCGCCGACCTGTTCCGCATGTACACGCGCTACGCGGAGAAGCGCGGCTGGAAAACAGAAGTTCTCTCATCCAACCCAACGGGCATCGGCGGATATAAAGAGGTGATCTTTGAAGTCAAAGGCAAGGGGGCATACTCGCGGCTCAAGTTCGAGTCCGGCGTTCATCGCGTGCAGCGCGTGCCGCTGACCGAGTCTGCCGGGCGCATTCATACCTCCACCGCCACCGTCGCCGTGCTGGCCGAAATGGATGAGGTCGAGATTGACATACCGGAGCGCGACATCAAGATTGACACCTACCGCGCCTCCAGCGCCGGTGGGCAGAACGTGCAGAAGAACGCCACCGCCGTCCGCATCACTCACCTGCCGACGGGCCTGGTCGTCACCTGCGAAGACGAGCGCTCGCTCACCCAGAACCGCCAGCGCGCAATGAGCATCTTGCGCGCGCGCCTGTACGAGCAGGAGTTGGAGAAGCGCCAGCGGGCTGAGGCCGCCGAACGCCGGCAGCAGGTGGGCAGCGGCGAGCGCAGCGAGAAAATCCGCACCTATAACTTCCCGCAGTCGCGCGTCACCGACCATCGCATCGGCAAATCCATCTTTAACTTGACGGCCGTGCTGGACGGCGACCTGGACGACTTCATTGACGAGCTGGCCGCGCGCGAACAGGCCGCCAAGCTCGCCGGCGAGGCACTGCCGGCGGCGGTGAGTGAAGAAGATGAATAGGCCAATGAAATCAACGAATCAGCAAAAAACCAAAGGACTACGAACACTTCGGGAGCACGCTTTTAGAGTCAACACCCTCTACTTGGGTGATTGCCTTGATATTTTGCTTGCTTTTCCAGATGAATGTGTCAATCTAATTGTGACCTCACCACCTTATGCCGATCGGCGCAAGGGCAGTTACGGTGGGATTCACCCCGATAAATATGTGGAATGGTTTTTGCCGATCTCTGCCCAACTCAAACGTGTACTCAAAGCTGATGGCTCGTTTATCTTGAACATCAAAGAGCCGGTAGTGGACGGAGAACGTCATACCTACGTGATAGAGCTGGTCCTTGCTATGCGGCGCCAGGGTTGGCTATGGACAGAGGAGTACTGCTGGCACAAAAAGAACTGTTATCCAGGTAAATGGCCCAACCGTTTCCGTGACGCCTGGGAGCACTGCTACCACTTCACAAAACAGAAGCGGTTTCAGATGTTTCAGGAAGCAGTGATGGTCCCAATGGGGAAATGGGCAGAGAAGCGTTTGGCCAAGCTGACACGCAACGACGTAGTTCGCGATGAGTCGCGGTCGCAGAGCGGTTTCGGAAAGCGAGTGGCCAATTGGATTGGGCGCGACAAGGTTTACCCAACCAACGTGCTGCACCTTGCGACTGAAGTTACAAACAAGCGCCATAGCGCGGCCTTTCCACTCGAACTGCCTTCGTGGTTTATCCGCCTCTTTACAAAGCCTGGTGACGTTGTGCTGGATCCGTTCATCGGTTCCGGGACAACAGCCGTAGCGGCTCGTAAGCTCGGACGGCAATTCATCGGAATTGAACTCAAACCCGAATACTTCGAACTGGCCGAGGCAGCCATTGCTGAAACTACGCCAAGCCTGTTCGAGTACGCGGAGGCGAATGGGAATGCGCTTGGATAATGCCGCACTGCAGACCCTCATCACCGACCGTTTGAATGAATTCTATCGGCGCCGGCTTAACCGATTGAGTACGCTGCGCCTCAAATCAATCCTTCGTCGCAAAAACCCTTATCTCTTCAAAGCCATCGGCACTCAGAGCGCTACCGAAATCGTTGAAGGCATTCTCACGGCTTATCTGAGTTCATCAGAAGAAACGCTATTTGGGGATATCTTTTTTGAACCGATTGCCAAAGCGGTCTCAGGAGGCACAGTCTCGCCGAGTGAAGGCGTAGATATTGCGGTTGAAACGGATACGTCCTACAAAGCAATCTCGGTCAAGTCCGGCCCCAACCCCTTCAACAGCAGCCAGTCGCGCAAACAAGACGATCAATTCAGAACACTCCGACGTCGCCTCACCAAGCTCAGCAAACAATTTGACCCGATACTTGGACATGCTTACGGACGGTTAGGCCCCAAATCCTCCAGTTCCAAATTCATCTACCGACGGCTGGCTGGGCAGAGGTTCTGGGAGGAATTGACAGGCGATCCCGATTTTTATCTTAAGCTTGTGCGTTACATGGAAAACGAATTCATCGTAAAGCATCGCGAGGAATATCGCATCGCGTGGCAGAACGCAGTGAACAAATATCTGGGCGAGTTCATTCCCGCCTTTTGTAATCCCGATGGCAGCATCAATTGGGAGAAACTCGTTGCCTTCAACAGTGGCGCCGAATAACTCGTCAGCATTTGTCATTGACCATCAACTCCGTCGGCGCCTCCTCGCCGCCGCCGAAATTTTGTCTCAAGCAGGCGTTGACTCCCCTCGCCTCACCGCCGAAGTCCTGCTGGCGCACACGCTCGGCCTGACGCGCGCCCAGCTGCTGGCCCGGCCAGATCAATCCCTCTCGCCCGAACAACAGGCGCGTTATACCGCGCTGATTGACCGCGCCGCCGCCGGCGAGCCGCTGGCCTACCTCACCGGCGTGCGTGAGTTTCACGGCCTCGAGTTCGCCGTGGACGCGCGCGTGCTCGTGCCGCGCCCTGAAACCGAGCTGTTGGTAGATCTGGCGCTGGACTTTCTAAACACGGAGAACGCGGAGAACACAGAGAAAAAGGTCTTGGATGTCGGAACCGGCTCAGGCTGCATTGCCGTGACGATTGCGGTGAAACATCCGGCAGCGAGTGTGACGGCCACCGATATTTCCGAAGACGCGCTCGCCGTCGCACGCGCCAACGCCGCGCGGCATGGCGTCGCCCAACGCATCGCGTTCTTCCGTTCCGACCTGCTTTCGTCCTTCCGCTTGCTTCCTGCTTCCTTCGACCTCATCACCGCCAACCTACCCTACATCGCCTCAGACGAGCTGTGCGCCCTGCCGGTAGCGAAACATGAGCCGCGGCTGGCGCTGGATGGCGGGCCGGATGGCCTGCTCTGGATTCGGCGACTGCTGGTGGACGCGCCGCGCGCGCTCAAGCCCGGCGGCCTGCTTCTGCTGGAGATCGGCGCAACGCAGGGCGCCACTGTTACAGCGCTGGCGCAGGCGGCGTTTCCGCAAGGCCGGATCACGCTTCACCGCGACCTGGCCGGACTGGATCGAGTGGTCAGTATTGCAGTGTAGGGTCATGGTGCAGAGCACGTATTACGTGTTGCGTGTTCCGTAAATGGGATACGAACTACGAGATACGAAATACGCACTCCGTGACACGCCCTACTCTCCACTTTCTACTTTACCACCATGTTCCGCCTCATCGCCCTCGACATTGATGGCACCCTGGTCGGCCACGACCTGAACATCTCGCCGCGGGTGCGTCGGGCCGTAGCGGGCGCGCTTGCGAGAGGCATCGCCGTCACGCTGGCCACCGGTCGCGGCGCCGCACCGACCACCATCTTCGCTGCCCAGTTGCACCTCACCACGCCGCTGGTCTGCCTGCAGGGCGCTCAGGTGTACGACCCGGAGTCCGGGCGCAGCCTGTACGAAGCCCGCTTGCAGCCGGAGGTCGTGCCCTGGATCGTGAGCCTGGCGGCGGAGCACGACTGGCATTTGCACTTCGAGACGCCGGGCATGGTCTATATGCCGGATGGCCGCCGCTCGCCCGAGGTGCTGCTCGACCTGTTCCGCGTGACCGCCATGACGCGCATCAACGACTTCGTGAACGATATGCTGGAAGTCCCCAGCAAGTTCCTGATCTCCGTGCATGACCCGGCGGAGCGCGACGCCGTCGCCGCCGAGCTGCGCCGCCGCCTGCAGGCCGACGGCCTAGCCCTCGACCTGATGGCCTCACATCCGAACTTCATCGAGGGCCTGCCGCCCAACATCAACAAGGCGACCGGCCTGGCGTGGCTGGCCAATCACCTGGGACTGACTGCCGACGACGTGCTTGCCATCGGCGACAACGACAACGACATCCCAATGCTCAAGTGGGCGGGCTTCGGCGTGGCGATGGGCAACGGCTCGCCCGGCGCGCACGCCGCCGCCGACTGGGTGGCACCTTCGGTGGACGACGATGGCGCAGCAATAGCGATTGAGCAATATGTGCTCGTGTAACGCCGATTAGAGAATCCACGACGTTGCCCGAAGGGCGCACGAACTTCTTCGCCTTCCTTCGTGTTCATTCGTCTTCAATTCGTGCTCATTCGTGTTCCTTCGTGTGCCCTCGTAGACTCAGATGCACCTCGGCATTGATGCCAGCCGCACCACCGTCGCGCGCCGCACCGGCACGGAGAGCTACGCACTGCACCTCATCCGCGCCCTGCTGCGGCAGGCCGGTTCGCACCGCGTCACGCTCTACTTTCGCGATACACCACCGCGCGGGCTGTTCCCTGCCGGCACGCACCGCATCATCCCCTTCCCGCGCTTATGGACGCACCTGCGCCTCTCGGCGGAGCTGAGGCAACACCCGCCGCATGTCCTGTTCGTACCTGCGCATGTCGTGCCGGCAGTGTGCCCTGTGCCGGCCGTCGTCACCGTTCACGACCTCGGCTATCTCCACTTCCCGGACGCGCATCCGTTCGCACAGCGGCTATACCTCGACCTGAGCACGCGCTACTCGACGTATGCCGCCGTTCACGTCATCGCAGACTCAGAAGCCACGAAGCGTGACCTCATCCGCTTCTACCGCACGCCCGCGGACAAAATTACGGTCATCTATCCGGGCCGTGACGAGGCGCTGCAGCGCACGGACCCCGTGCCCGTCCGCAACAAATACCAATTGCCGGAGACTTATCTGCTCCACGTCGGCACGCTCCAGCCGCGCAAGAATCTCATCCGCCTCATCGAGGCAGCCGGTCATCAGTCTTCAGTCTCGACTCTTGTCCTCGCCGGGCGCGCCGGCTGGCTCGCCGAGGAAATTTTGAAAGTTGCGCAGTCCGCGCCCCACGTGCGCCTGTTGCCGTACGTTCCCGAGGCCGACCTGGCCGGGCTGTACTCCGGCGCAACAGCGTTCGTTTTCCCCTCGCTGTACGAGGGCTTTGGCTTCCCGGTGCTGGAAGCGATGGCCTGCGGCACGCCCATCGTCTGCTCGAACACTTCGTCGCTGCCGGAGGTGGTCGGGGAGGCGGCGCTCACGGTGAATCCGCTGGACGTTGCCGCGCTGACAGAGGCCATCCGCCGCGTGCTGAGCGACGCCGAATTGCGCGCGGCGCTGATTGCGAAAGGCTACGAACAGGTAAAGAAATTCTCGTGGGAGAAGGCGGCGCAAGAAACCTGGGCCGTGCTGGAGAGAGCGGCTCGGAGCGAACACAAAAAAACAGCCGCCCCCACTTCATGAGGGCGGCTCGGCAGGAATGGCTTTTGGCCTGACGATGGCAGGGGTCCGGCAGGGCGCTACTTGATGCCCAGCTTCTCCTTGTGCTCGCGCACCAGCTCGCGGCGCAGCAGCTTGCCCACGCCCGGCGTGCGCGGCAGTGCGTCGCGGAACTCCACTTCTTTCGGCACTTTGTAACCCGTTAGCCGTTCCTTGCAGAAGGCGCGGATTTCTTCTGCGGTGGCCGTCTCGCCCGGCTTGAGCACCACCCAGGCCTTGACCGCTTCGCCGCTGTGCGCATCCGGGATGCCGGCCACGCCCACCTCCAGCACTTTCGGATGCTGAATGATGACCTCTTCCACCTCGCGCGGCCAGACCTGGAAGCCGCCCGGCTTGATGAGCTCCTTCTTGCGGTCCACAATGTAGAAGTAACCGTCCTCGTCCATCTTGGCGATGTCGCCGGAGAACAGCCACGGCCCACCGCCGTCGCCCAGGTCGCGCAGCGCGTTCTCCGTCTCGGTCGGCATGTTCCAATAGCCCTTGAACACCTGCGGCCCACGGATAATCAGCTCACCCTCCTGGCCGATGGGCATCTCGGTCTTGCCGTCCTCGAGCGAGACGATCTTGGCCTCCACGTCCGGCAACGGCATGCCGATGGAGCCTTCCTTGTTCTTGCCGGTCAGCGGGTTGCAGTGCGTAGCCGTCGGCGCTTCGGACATGCCGAAGCCCTCGAACAGCTTTGCGCCGGTGATTTTCTCAAACGTAGTCTTCGTCTCCAGCAACAGCGGCGCCGAGCCGGAGATGCAATACTTCACCGAGCTGAGGTCGTACTTGCCGGCCTTCACATCGGGGTTGTTGTTGATGGCGTTATACATGGCCGGCACGCCGGGGAAGAGTGTCGGCTTGTACTTGCTGATGTTTTCCAGCACGTCATGGATGTCGCGCGGGTTGGGCACCATGATGAGCGTAGCGCCGAGGCTAACAGACAAACTCATCCCGGCCACCATGCCGTAGACGTGGAAAAGCGGGATCGCCATCAGCGTACGTTCCTGCCCTTCCCTGGCCGGATGGAACCAGGCACGCATTTGTAAGGTGTTGGCCACCAGATTGCGGTGCAGCGCGATGGCGCCCTTGGAGATGCCGGTAGTGCCGCCCGAATACTGGAAGAGGGCAATATCGTCGCCGGTGAGGTTGAGCTTGGGCCGATCGGCGGCGGAATACTTTGCCAGCAGGTCCTTCATCCACATATCACCGGGAGCGAGGTCTACGCGATGGCCTTCCTTCTTTTCCTTGACCAGGGTAAAGAGCAGGGCCAGCACGGGAGGCAACTGTTCCTTGATGTTGGTGACGATCAGGCGTTTGATCTTGGTCTTGGGCTGGACTTCCTTGACACGGTTGTAGAAGTTGCTCATCACCACCATGGTCTCCACGCCGGCGTCGTTGAGCTGGTGCTCCATCTCGCGCGGCGTGTAGAGGGGGTTGGTGGCGATGACGATACCGCCGGCTTTGAGAATGCCGTAATAGGCGATGACGAACTGGGGCGAGTTGGGCATGAAGATTCCCACCCGGTCGCCCTTCTTGACGCCGATTCCGGCCAGGGCCGCAGCCATGCGGTCGGTCAGCTCGTTCATCTCACGGAAGCTTATGGTTCGGCCCTTGAAGAGCGTACAAGGGTGGTCTGGGTACTTGGCCGCAGTCTCCTCAAGGAGAGAGAAGACGGTCTTATTGGGATAGGGGGCAAGGGACTTCGGAACAGGCTTGTCGTAGTTGGCGAGCCAGGGCGCGTTGTTCATGGCGGGTCTCCTTCTTCGGCGTCGTGGGTAATTGGAGCGACCACCAATATTCTACAAGATTTCGTGTCGCAAGAAAGCAGATTCGCCGGAAAACTTGTCCCGCCCCCTGTCTAAAACATCCGTGAGCCCGCTGCAAAGCGGAGATCGCAGAGCACGCAGAGAAATAGTTAGGGGGAAGAACTTTTGCAGTCTCTACGTTCTCCGCAGTGAGTTTCCGCGGTGAGTTTTTCAGTGCACTCATCTGTGATCAAATGGCTCGGAAGGCATCGGAGACGACAACGACCCGGTCCTCTCCGCCCCGTTAGTCAGCAAAGAATAGGCATCCCGACGGCAAAGCTAACGATTTAGGCGCTTGCAGCGAAGTAGGAGTGAGTGCCAACGCCGTGACACCCCGCACGTTAAATTAAAAGACAGATTAGAGTCTGAGACGACGGCGAAAAAAGATTATACAAAAGCTGGGGAAGTGCGGACAAAGACGATACAATTCAAGCACGTGCAATGCGCATGCAAAGGTTGTTAGGAAACGTGCCGCCCCTTCAACTGTCGTTTCGAATTCGCTCAGCGTTCGCTCAGGGAGCGGCTGATATGTTTTGCGTGCACACCCCATAATTCCTGCATCTCACCCTGTTGCCTCAATTTCTGGAGATATGGGCGTGAAGCGAAAGAGAGTCATTATCATCGGCAGCGGCTTTGGCGGCTTAGGCGCGGCAGCGCGGCTGCTGGCACGCGGCCACCACGTGGAAATTTTCGAGCGGCGTGACAAGCCCGGCGGGCGCGCTTACGTGTACGAAATCAACGGCTTCAAGTTCGACGGCGGCCCGACCGTCATCACTGCGCCGTTCATGTTCGACGACATCTTCGCACTGGCGGGGCGGCGGCGCGAAGATTACATGACTTTCAAGCCGCTCAGCCCCTTTTATCGAATCTTCAACCACGAAGGCAAATCGTTCGACTACAACGGCGACGCCGACTTTACACTTCAGCAAATCGAGAAGTGGAACCCGGCCGATAAAGACGGCTATCTGAAATTCCTCAGCACGACCAAAGCCATCTTCGATAAGGGCTTCCGTGAGCTGGCCGATAAACCCTTCCTGCGC
Organism: Anaerolineales bacterium; assembly: GCA_033577755.1. GTDB lineage: Bacteria > Chloroflexota > Anaerolineae > Anaerolineales > UBA6663 > JANWXR01. Next base: position 3,215 of record JAVQXV010000004.1, on the reverse strand, counting down.
TTCACCGACATGCTCAGGGTCGCGCCTGACCTGATTCGCCTGCGATCGTACGTCAACGTCTATCCGTACGTCGCGCAGTTCGTCAAAGATGAGTTCCTGCGGCGCTGCTTCTCGTTTCATCCGCTGCTCATCGGCGGCAACCCGTTCGATTCGTCCTCGATCTACGCCATGATCCACTACCTGGAGCGTGAGTGGGGCATTCACTACGCGATGGGCGGAACCGGTGCGGTGATCGCCGGCCTGGTGCGCCTGATCGAGGAGCTAGGTGGCAAAATCCACCTCAACGCCGACGTGCAGGAAATCATGGTCGCCGCGGACGGCAGGCGCGTCACCGGCATCCGCCTGAAGGACGGCTCGGTGCATTACGCTGACGACGTGATCTCCAACGCCGACGTGGCCTTCACCTACAAGAACCTGATCCCGCCGCAGCACCGCCGAGGCTGGATCAACTTCCGCATCAACACCATGCGTTACAGCATGTCGCTGTTCGTCATCTACTTCGGGACGAAGCGCCTGTACCGCGAGCAGGGGCTGGCCCATCACAATATCATCCTCGGTGAGCGCTACCGCGAGCTGCTGACCGACATCTTTGACCGCAAGGTGCTGGCCGATGACTTCTCGCTCTACCTGCACATGCCCACGCTCACCGACCCGAGCATCGCGCCGCCCGGCCACGAGAATTTCTACGTGCTTTCGCCGGTGCCGCACCTGGGCGGCAACACGGACTGGACGCGGGCGGCAATTCCCTACCGTGACCGCATTCTGGAATTTTTAGAAAAGCACTACCTGCCTGACCTCCGCCGGAACATCGTCGCGCTGCACCACATTGACCCGCTCCACTTCCGTGATGTGCTCAACAGCCACCTCGGCTCGGCCTTCTCGGTGGAACCGATCCTGACGCAATCGGCCTGGTTCCGTCCGCACAACCGCAGCGAAAACTTCGAGAACCTGTACTTCGTCGGCGCGGGCACGCACCCCGGAGCGGGCCTGCCGGGCGTGCTCTCCTCCGCCGTCATCGCCGATCGCCTCATCTCCGGCGGCGAGTTCGTGCGCGAGGCGCCGCGCGCGCCATCGCTATCCCCCGCCTTTGCCTGAGAGGAGCGCCGCCATGCCGACCGTTGCCGGGGCCGACATGACCGAGTGGGAAAGAGCCTTCGCCGAAGCCGAGCGCCTGACCCGCCGGCACTCAAAAACCTTCTACTTCGCCACCGGCCTGTTGCCGCGCCGGACTAGCCTGGCCATCCGCGCGCTGTACGCCTTCTGCCGCAGCACGGATGACCTGGTGGATCGGGAGGGCGCAACGCCGGCGGACGTGGAGGCCTGGCGCGCGCGCGTAGCCCTGCCCGCCGCGGCTCAAACCGACCCGGCGCTGCGTGGCTGGGCGCTTGTCCGCGAACAGTACGGCATCAATCCCCGCTACGAAAGCGAACTGATTGACGGCGTCGCGCTCGACATCTCCAAGAACCGCTACGCCACCTGGCCGGAGTTGGAGCGTTACTGTTACCTCGTCGCGTCTACCGTCGGTCTGCTGACCATACCCATCATCGGTTTGGCGGAGGGCGTGACGTTTGAAGAGGCCGCGCCGTATGCGATCAAACTCGGCCTGGCGCTGCAGCTCACCAACATCCTGCGCGATGTCGGTGAGGACGCCGCGTGCGGGCGCGTCTACCTGCCGGAGAGCGACCTGGCGCGCTTCGGACTGACGGCGCAGGACATCCTCGACGGCGTGTACGACGAGCGCTTCATCGAATTGATGAAGTTCGAGATCAAACGCGCCCGCGATCTGTACTATCGGGCGCTGCCCGGCATCGCCCTGCTCTCGCCCGCGGCGCGCCCGGCGGTGGGCGCGGCGGCCCTGCTCTACCGCGCCATCCTCGACGAGATCGAAGCCATTGATTACCGCGTCTACACGCAGCGCGCCTACACGCGCGGCTGGCAAAAGCTGCTCATGTTGCCCGGCATCTTGTGGACGACGTTTACCCTGCCCGCCCCGGCCCTGACCGCCGATGGGCGACCCGCAACTGCCGCGTGAAGCGGAACGCCAGGCGGCGGCATACAGACTCTTTTTCATGACATACTTCAACTTCCTGATTTTCTTCGTTATCCTCCCTGCCGTCGCACTGACGTTGCTGGTGCGGCCAACGCGCAAAGAGTGGGCAGTGCTAGGCATACTGGCCGTTATCGTCTATGTTTGGACAACGCCTTGGGACAACTATCTGGTGGGCAGCGGTGTGTGGTATTACGACCCGGCACTGGTCAGCGGCCTCGTCATCGGCTGGGTTCCAATTGAAGAGTATCTGTTCTTCGGCCTGCAGTGCTGGTTGACCGGTGTGTGGACGTTCGGCCTGAAGCGCGTGTTTGCGGCCTCGATTTCACGCCAGGAGACGAAGGCGCAAAGTTCAGCGACGCTGACCGCTTTCACTCTGCCGCCGGCTCTTTCCCTCCTGACTCCACATACGCCCACCGCCCTCGGCGCACCGGCGGACGACTTCGCCCCGCTGCCTTTTGGCAACTGGAACTACCTTATCCTGATCCTGGTCTGGGCTATGCCCGTCATCCTGGGACAGTTGTGGCTGGGCTGGCCGGCGTTTCGCCGCCGGTGGCCGGTGTACGTGCTGGGCATCAGCCTCCCGGCGGTGTATCTGACCCTGATGGACTCGATTGCTATCGGTTCAGGCACCTGGACAATCTCCAATCTCCAGTCTCTCAACCTCTTTCTGCCCTTCGGCGTCCCCATCGAGGAAGGCGTTTTCTTCCTCGTCACCAACATCATGCTGGTGCAGGGCGTCCTGTTGTTCACCAGCCCGGAAGTGAAAGCACGGGTGTCGGAGCTGATGCGTCGGGGGGCATGAGATGCTGACCGCAGACCGCCGACCCTTGACCGCCGTGCGCCGCGTGGTCACCGACCCGCGCTGGCTCCCGCTGTGGGTCTGGGTCGGCTACATGCTCGCCCTGCCGATTGTGGACTGGCTGACGGCGGGCGAAGCCTACCCGCTGCTCTCGACGATTGGCGTGCTGCTGCAACTCGGCGCAGTGCTCATCTTCCTCAGCCGCGCCTGGCCGTGGCCGAGGCTGGCGGCGACTGTGGTCGTCGCAGTCAGCGTCACTTGGCTCCTGGAGTGGGTCGGCAGCACGACCGGCCTCCCGTTTGGCGAGTACGACTACAGCGCGCTGCTCCAGCCGCAACTGTTCGGCGTCCCACTGCTCATCCCGCT